>JAMCVR010000032.1:11931-15292 GCA_023475455.1 Thermoplasmatota archaeon
CGAAGTCAGCCGGGAGAGAGAGACGCCGGTTGCCGCGGACTTCGGGCTGAACATCGGCGCCGGGGCGCTGCTCGACGTGTCCGGCCGTTGGGTCAACGATCTGCCCGGGTCGGGGCCGGGCGCCAACCTCGGCGCGGTGGCCATCGACGGCGGCGAGATCAGGTTGTCCGCCCATTCGGATCTGAGGCTCGCCGCCGGCAGCGTCCTCGACGCCAGCGGCGGCGCACAGGTGGCCAGCAACGGCAAGCTGAGCTACGGCGACGCCGGTTCCATTGATCTGTCCAGCGGCGGTTTCGGCCAGCAGAACACCACCGATCCGATGACCACGCGGATCAATCTGGGCGGCGAGTTGCGCGGCTACGGCATGGAAAACGGCGGTACCTTGAATGTAACTGCGTCCAGCATTCACATGGGGGTCAACCCCACAGGCCAGCCGGGCGAACTGGTGCTCGACGAAGGCTTCTTTGGCCGGGGCGGCTTCCGCGAATTCAACCTGACTGGCGTCGATGGGGTCAATGTGGCCGATGGCTTCCAGTTGCGTCCCGCGCCGCTTTCGGCGCAACTCGCGCCCGGTTTCAGCATTAAGGCCAGCGGCAGCGACATGGCCGCGCTCACCACCCTGCTTGCGCTGCCTGCCGATTATCGCGCGCCCACCCGCGTGAGTCTCACTACAAGCAATTTCTCCCGGGGGGACATACGGGTTGGCGAAGGCGCGTCGATCCGCGTCGATCCCGAGGGCGAGATCGCCCTGTCCGCCAACCGCCAGCTCACCGTGCTGGGCACGCTGGAAGCGGCGGCCGGCCATATCGTTCTGAAGCAGCCCGAGTTGGCGGGTAACGAACATACAGAAATAGCCAATTTCGATCCCGGCCGCTCGATCTTCCTGGGGGCAAACAGCCAGTTGCTGGCCACCGGGTATTACCGTGCCGAACCCGATGCGCAAAACCTGCGCAAGGGCGAGGTGCTCGACGGCGGCAGCGTGGAGATCGAGGCGGCCAAGGGCTACCTGGTCACCCAGCAGGGTTCGGTCATCGACGTGTCCGGCACCGAAGCCACGCTGGATATCGTGGGGCCGTCCGGGCTGGCCGCCACGCCGGTAGCGAGCAACGGCGGCGCGATCACGCTGGCCGCGCGCGAAGGCATGCTCCTGGAAGGCGCGCTCTCGGGCCGCGCCGGCGGCAGCGAGGCGCGCGGCGGCAGCCTGGCCGTCGAACTGGATCGCATGGGCAAGAAATGGTCCTTTATCGGCGGTACCCCAATACCCTTGGACAGCCAGCGCGTCGTCACCCTGCAGGCCGCGCCGACCGTGCTCACCGCCGGCCTGGTCGCGGGGGACGCACTGGATACCGCGAGCCTGAATGGCCAGGCCAAGCTGGCGCAAAGCCAGGTGCGGGACGGCGGCTTCGCCGATCTGAGCTTGCAAAGCGAGAACCGCGTCGCTTTCGCCGATACGCTGGATATGAGACTGACCGGCCAGTTGAGTGTGTATGCCGCAAACCTGTCCGCAGTGGGCAGCACTCAGACTCGCTTGACGGCGGCGTCCGCCATCATCGGCAATCCGGACAAGGATGCCCAGGGAGAATTCCTGCGCAGCGACGCCAGCGGCGGCACCGGCACGCTCGCCGTGAACGCCGGCCTGATTGAGCTGGTCGGGCATAGCAGCCTGCAAGGTTTCGGCGAAACGAATCTGGTCAGCCAGGGCGATATCCGTACGCGCGGCGTTGTGTATGACGCCGATTTGCTGACCGGTCTCACTGATGTGGATTGGGTGTACCGCGGGTCGCTGGCCACGGGCGGCGACCTGAATCTGGCGGCGCGCCAAATCTATCCGGCCAGCCTCACCGAGTTCGCCCTGGAGGTACACAACAACCCCGCCGGGCGCATCACCGTCACCTCCACTGGCGCCGACGGCGCGGTGCTTTCGGCCGGCGGCAAACTCAGCCTCGCCGCGCCCTTCATCGAGCAGCGCGGCGCGATCAAGGCGCCGTTCGGCGAAATCGCCCTGCGTTCGGAGACGATCACCCGCGTCACCCATTCGTTCGGCAACAACGGACTGCCCTCAGGCCTGAATGATTCCGTGTCGCTAACGCGCGTGGCCGCGCCGAATGGCGAGGTTGCGCTGGAAGCGGGCAGCCTCACCTCGGTGTCGGCGGAGGGCCAGATCGTGCCCCTGGGCATGACCGAACTGTCCGGTCGCGACTGGGTCTACGACTTCGGTTCATTCAAGAAAATCCTGGCAAACGCGCCTGAAAAACAAATCGTCCTCGACGGCGACACCGTAATCCAGGCCGAGGGCGCGCGCATCGACCTGTCCGGCGGCGGCGATGTTTACGCCTACGAATTCCTCAAGGGACCGGGCGGCTCCCGAGACATCCTGCTACCGGAAACCAGCGAGGGGCTTTACGCCGTGCTGCCCGGCCTGGACAGCCACTTCGCGGCTTACGACTACCAGACTTACCGGGGACTGGAGAACTGGAACCCGGGCGCGAGCGTGCAACTGCTGGAAGGCACCCAAGGTCTGGCAGCCGGAAACTACGCGCTGCTTCCGGCGCGCTATGCGCTGCTGCCCGGCGCCTATCTGGTGCGGGTGCGCGCGCAGAATTCCGATCAAATCCCGGGGCGGACCGCCACGCTGCCCAACGGCGCCACCTGGGTGGCGGGCTATCTCGGCACGGCGACGGCGATGGGGGACGTGCTGCATGGCGCGCGCACGTCCACCCTCGAAATCCGGCCGGGCAGCGTTGCCCGCCAGTACAGCGAGTTTCAGGACAGCTTCGCCAGCAAGAGTTTTGCCAATGTGGCCGGCGCGCAGTTGCCGGGCGATGCCGGCCGCCTGTCCATCGGCGTCGGCAACAGCCTGACGCTGCTCGGGGAACTGCTGGCCGGCTATGCCGACGGCATGCGCGGCCCCGAGGTGGACATCTCCGCTGACAGGCTGGCGGTGACCTCGACCGGCGCCAGCTACGGCGCAGGTTACGTCACCCTCAGCGCGGATCAGCTCGACAGTCTCGGCGCCGCCAGCCTGCTGCTGGGCGGTGCCCGCAGCGCGGATGGCGAGCGGGTGCGGCTGACTCAGCGTAGCGACGAAGTGGTGATCGCCAACGACGCCGACCACGTCCTGTCCGCGCCGGAATTGATCCTGGCCGCGCGCGACACGGTGAAGCTCGAAGAGGGCGCAGTCGTGGCCAGCGCCGGCGAATTCAGCGGCGAGGCCAAGGATATTCATATTGCCGATGCCTCGGGCAACGCCGACGGTGCGCTGCTGCGGGTATCCACCGGCGATCAGGTCGCCCTGACCCGCGACCCCGCCAGCCTGACGGGCGGTGTGCTGGATGTGGCGGCGGGCGTAACCGTTCGTGCC
>JAMCVR010000054.1 GCA_023475455.1 Thermoplasmatota archaeon
ATCATCTGT
This sequence comes from Thermoplasmatota archaeon, assembly GCA_023475455.1. Next base: position 10 of record JAMCVR010000054.1, read on the forward strand.
GGCTGGAAGACGGGCTGGCGGACCTGACGCTGGCGGCGTACCGGCGCGACCTCAAGACCTTCGGCGCTTGGCTGGAAAAGGAACGCGCGCATGGCCTGGATGCTGCTGTCGCGGGCGACATCGAAGCCTATCTGGCGTGGCGTTTTACCCGCCGCGCGCAGCCGCGCAGCGCGGCGCGCTATACCTCCGCGCTGAAGCGTTTTTACCGCTATCTGCTGCGCGAAAACCTGATCGCCGCCGACCCCACGCTCAATCTCGACAGCCCCAGGCTGCCGCGATCGCTGCCGAAGACGCTGACCGAGACCGATGTGGAACGCCTGCTCGACAGCGCCGACAGCAATACGCCGCTGGGCCTGCGCGACCGCGCGATGCTGGAAACGCTGTACGCCACCGGCCTGCGGGTATCGGAACTGGTGGGCCTGAAACTGACGGCGGTGAATCTCAACGACGGCGTGCTGCGGGTGACCGGCAAGGGCAACAAGGACCGGCTGGTGCCGCTGGGCGAGGAGGCGGTGCGGTGGCTCAGGCACTATCTGGCGGAGGGGCGGCCGCAGCTGCTGGAAAAGAATCTGAGCGATGCGGTGTTCGTGACCGCGCGCGGCGACGGCATGACGCGGCAGGCGTTCTGGTATCTGATCAAGCGGCGCGCCCTGGCGGCCGGCATCGCGCGCCCGCTGTCGCCGCACACCCTGCGCCACGCCTTTGCCACCCACCTGCTGAACCACGGTGCCGACCTGCGCGTGGTGCAGATGCTGCTCGGACACAGCGACATTTCCACCACGCAGATTTACACCCACGTGGCGCGCGAACGGATGAAGCAGCTGCACGCGCAGCATCACCCGCGCGGTTAGGGCCTGTTAAATGAGTGTTAACAGGCCCACGCTCACACCCGCGTGCTGCGTCTGGCGAGGTAAAACCACTCCTGCCCCGGCTGCGCGTGGGGATTGGGGAAGACGATATAGCCTTCGCTATCCGCCCGCACCGGCGTGCCATCGTGGCGCGTGCCGATGAGTTCGCCCGCGCGCACGCGATCGAAACTGGCCCAGTCGCGCGCAAATTGATCGTCCGCGTGGGCGCGATCGATAACCTGGTACAGGCGCAGCGCCTCGGTGTCGGTCACCGGCGCCGGCCTGGGCGCAGCGGTCAGCCCAAGATGCGCCAGTGCATGGTGAATGGCGCGCCAGGCCACGTCGGGCGCCGCCGGATCGGCGTGCTGGCCGCATTCCAGGGTGAGCGCGATGCCGCCCTGCGCGCGCATGTACTCGGTCGTTCCCACGCCGTAATGCACGTCGGCCTCGCGGGACGACGCGCCCGCCGCGAGGCGGCGCGCGACGCCGGCGGCATAGGTGTCGAGCCAGCCCTCGACGAAGCGGTGCACGCCCAAGGCGAGCGCCAGCGCGGTTTCCTCGGCCGCGCGCGCAAACGGCTCCAGCGGCCCGCTGTTGTCTTCCGGCCCCAGCATGACGAAGGGCTCGCCCGCGGTGTGAAACGAATGCAGGTCGAGCAGCGCGTCGTGCCGCGCCAGCAGCGGGCACAGCCAGTTGGCGATGCGGTCCTCGAATTCAAGCGGCGTAGCGGTGGGCACGAGATTGCGGTTGAGGTTGCGGTCGCCCATGCGCTGGTGACGCGCGTAGGCAAGCGGATTAGTCACTGGGACGAAGGTGACGCTGCCGGCGGCGATGCCCAGCCGACCCGATTCGATCTCGCCGATGACGCGGCGGATCGCCTGGGTGCCGCAGGTTTCGTTGCCGTGCACCGCGCCCAGCACGATCAGGCGTACACCCGGCGCCATACCGGTGAACGAAACGGATTGAAAAACCAGCGATTCGGGTTCGCTCATGCGCTCAAGGCCTTGAACAGCAACGACACGCTCGACACCAGCAACAGCACGCCGACCAGCCGCGTCATCTGCGCCTGGCCCAAGCTTACATGCATGTGCCCGCCCAGATACAACGCGCCCAGCACCAGGGGCAGCGCAACAATATACGCCACCCACACCTGGGCCGTCAGCAGCAGGCCGGCCACCAGAAAACTGACGATGCGCGCCGATCCCTCGAAGAAGAACAGCGCCGAAAAGGTCGCGCGCAGATCGCTTTTGTCGCGAATGCGGTGGCTCAGGTAAATCACATACGGCGGCCCGCCAGTGCCAAACAGCGCGCCCACCGTTCCGCCGGTGAGCGCGGCGGGCACCGCCCAGCCGCGCGAAGCGGGCTTGTCGCCATGGATATCGAGCATGCTGCGCACGGCAAAAATGAAGACAAACCCGGCCAGTGCAATCAGCATGGGCCCGGGCGGAAGCTTGACCAGCAGGCCGGTTCCCGCAATCACACCGACGATGCCGAACGGGATCAGCACACCGAGCTCGCCCCATTGCACGCGCTTGAAATGAAGGCCGCCGATCACCAGCGAGGCGGTGAAATCCAGCAGCAGAACCAGCGGCACGACGAATTGCAACGGCAGGAACAACGCCAGCAGGGGCACCGCCACCAGGCCCGAACCAAAGCCGGTAATGCCGCGGATGAAATAGGCCGCCAGCAGAATGGCCGCTGTCGCGGCAATCTGTTCTGGTGTCACGGACGCGTGCCGCGCTCGATGGTGATGCCGAGCTCCTTGATGCCGGGCACGATGGCGAACTTGGTCACCGACACCTTGACCCACGGCGCGCCGAATTCATCGCGCACGATGGCGGCCACGTGCTCGGCGACCGACTCGACCAGGGTGATCGGCTGCGGCGCGTTGTGCAGGTAGTCCTTCACCCGCTTGGCCACCGCGCCTCGAAGAAGAACAGCGCCGAAAAGGTCGCGCGCAGATCGCTTTTGTCGCGAATGCGGTGGCTCAGGTAAATCACATACGGCGGCCCGCCAGTGCCAAACAGCGCGCCCACCGTTCCGCCGGTGAG
>JAMCVR010000253.1:0-4627 GCA_023475455.1 Thermoplasmatota archaeon
TCACTGACGCCTTGCTGCGCGGACTGCTGTACGCTCCCTCGGGCGAGCGGATGTACCCGACCTACTCGCGCAAGAAAGGGCGCAAGTACCACTACTACGTGTCCAAGTCGGAAAGCCGGTTCGGCGCCGACTGGCGCCGCGCCGGGCTGCCGCCGGTGCGGCTGTCGGTCAACATTTCCGCCCGCCAGCTCGAAAATCCCGATTTCGTCGACAGCGTCATGCGCGCCGTGCAGGTCTATTCGCTGGATGGTCGCCAGATGGAGCTGGAAATCACCGAAAGCCTCCTGATGCGCGATTTCGAGGCCAACGCGATCAAGCTCGGGCGACTGTCCGCGGCCGGCATCCGCCTCGCCATCGACGATTTCGGCACCGGCTACAGCTCCTTCAAATACCTGTCGCGCTTCCCCATCCACACGCTGAAAATCGACCAGTCCTTCGTGCAGGACCTCGACCGCGAAGAGAACCTGTCCATCGTCAACGCCATGGTGGCGATGGGCCGCGGCATGAACCTCAACGTCGTCGCCGAAGGCGTCGAAACCGAATCGCAGCGCGTGCGCCTGCAGCAGATGCAATGCCATGAAGTGCAGGGCTTTTATTACAGCGTGCCGCTTTCCGGCCACGAGGCCACCGCCCTGCTGGGCGACCATGGGCGCGGCTTCGGGCAGGGCGGGCATCTGGCGGCGGGCTAGCTTCGATTCTTTCTGAAGCTGTATTTGAACCACAGAGGCGCGGAGATACTGAGAAAGACAAGAAAACATCAGTTCCCTGCGCCTGTTCACTCACCCGGTTGGTGAGTGGGTGCCACGATGCAAGTCCCTGCTTTTTCTCTGTATCCCCGTGCCTCTGTGGTGAGATTGGTGAGATTCAGTTCATCAATCGCCGCGCAATGCGGCCTTGAATTCGCGGCGGCGCCGGTGCAGGGTCGGCTCGGTGCAGCCGTTGGGCATGCGCCGGCCGTGGAAGATCACTGACGCCTTGCTGCGCGGACTGCTGTACGCTCCCTCGGGCGAGCGGATGTACCCGACCTACTCGCGCAAGAAAGGGCGCAAGTACCACTACTACGTGTCCAAGTCGGAAAGCCGGTTCGGCGCACCGGGCAAGAGCTACGAGCGCCTGCCCGCACCGGAGATCGAGGCGGCGGTCGTCGCCCAGATCCGCACGGTGCTGACCAGCCCGGAATCCATCGCGTCGGTGGTGCGCCACATCCAGCGCAACGGTGCGCAGATCGACGAAGCCACCACGGTGACGGCGATGGGGCGGCTCAACGATGTGTGGGATCAGTTGTTCCCGGTCGAGCGGCACCGCATCGCCAACCTGATGATCGAGCGCATCGACCTTGTCCACGTCGGGGAGGTGCAGGGCATCAAGGTGAAGTGGCGGGAGCTGGGCCGGGACAAGCTGATCGGTGAATTCGCGCCGAAGGGGATTGGCGCGGAGCTGCTGGAGGTCGAGGCCTGATGGACGCACCACTGGAAACCTTTGTGCCCCTGCAGTTCAAGCGGAAGAAGGGGCAATGGCTGGCCGATTCGGGGGCATCCGCGCACGATGTTCGCATCATCGAGGCCGTCGCTCGGGCACTGTACTGGCACTCCCTGCTCGACTCCGGCGCGTTCAAGAGTGTGGTCGAAATCGCCCGGGTCGAAGGGCTGATGCCGACGACGGTGGGCCGGTTGCTGCGGCTGGCCCCCGACATCGTCGAGCAATTCATGATGGGTTGCCAGCCCCGAAGGCTGACCCTGCTGTGGCTGATGCGAAACGACATCCCCGCGCTCTGGCCAGACCAGCGTCAGATGCTTGAGTTCTTCAAGCAGGAGGCGAGATGTCCAAGAAACACTACGGCAAGCAGACAGGTCGTCCTGTCACCCATGAGCTCCCAACATCCGCCGGCGGCGTGCGACAACCCGCGCCAGCAAAGGAAGTGTCCTCGCGGGCGCTCGCGAGACCACCAGAGAAAACGGAGAACAGAGAGGCGTTGGAGGGGGTGAAAAGGCCGGTTTCACGGGGGTGGCGCTCGCGAGACCAGACTCGGAATCCGCGCCAACACAGGGGGGAATGGGCGAAAAAACAACCGAGAATGGTTGGTTTTTGGAATACTGGTGGCCAGGGGCGGAATCGAACCGTCGACACGCGGATTTTCAATCCGCTGCTCTACCAACTGAGCTACCTGGCCAAAAGAGGCCGCAATTTAACCGGTTTGCTCCCTCGGGCGAGCGGATGTACCCGACCTACTCGCGCAAGAAAGGGCGCAAGTACCACTACTACGTGTCCAAGTCGGAAAGCCGGTTCGGCGCACCGGGCAAGAGCTACGAGCGCCTGCCCGCACCGGAGATCGAGGCGGCGGTCGTCGCCCAGATCCGCACGGTGCTGACCAGCCCGGAATCCATCGCGTCGGTGGTGCGCCACATCCAGCGCAACGGTGCGCAGATCGACGAAGCCACCACGGTGACGGCGATGGGGCGGCTCAACGATGTGTGGGATCAGTTGTTCCCGGTCGAGCGGCACCGCATCGCCAACCTGATGATCGAGCGCATCGACCTTGTCCACGTCGGGGAGGTGCAGGGCATCAAGGTGAAGTGGCGGGAGCTGGGCCGGGACAAGCTGATCGGTGAATTCGCGCCGAAGGGGATTGGCGCGGAGCTGCTGGAGGTCGAGGCCTGATGGACGCACCACTGGAAACCTTTGTGCCCCTGCAGTTCAAGCGGAAGAAGGGGCAATGGCTGGCCGATTCGGGGGCATCCGCGCACGATGTTCGCATCATCGAGGCCGTCGCTCGGGCACTGTACTGGCACTCCCTGCTCGACTCCGGCGCGTTCAAGAGTGTGGTCGAAATCGCCCGGGTCGAAGGGCTGATGCCGACGACGGTGGGCCGGTTGCTGCGGCTGGCCCCCGACATCGTCGAGCAATTCATGATGGGTTGCCAGCCCCGAAGGCTGACCCTGCTGTGGCTGATGCGAAACGACATCCCCGCGCTCTGGCCAGACCAGCGTCAGATGCTTGAGTTCTTCAAGCAGGAGGCGAGATGTCCAAGAAACACTACGGCAAGCAGACAGGTCGTCCTGTCACCCATGAGCTCCCAACATCCGCCGGCGGCGTGCGACAACCCGCGCCAGCAAAGGAAGTGTCCTCGCGGGCGCTCGCGAGACCACCAGAGAAAACGGAGAACAGAGAGGCGTTGGAGGGGGTGAAAAGGCCGGTTTCACGGGGGTGGCGCTCGCGAGACCAGACTCGGAATCCGCGCCAACACAGGGGGGAATGGGCGAAAAAACAACCGAGAATGGTTGGTTTTTGGAATACTGGTGGCCAGGGGCGGAATCGAACCGTCGACACGCGGATTTTCAATCCGCTGCTCTACCAACTGAGCTACCTGGCCAAAAGAGGCCGCAATTTAACCGGTTTGCCCCCCTCGCGTCAAGAAAAAGGCCGCGCTGCCCCGGCTCAGCACGCCAGTCCATGCAGGTCGCACAGGTGGCGTTTGACGAATGCCAGCACGATCCACAACCAGAACAGCAGGAAGAAGGTGAGCACCGGGACGTGGGCGTCGAGAATGAAGCGCGGGGCGATGAAACGCACGGCGCGCACCACGGGATTGGCGATGATGCGCAGCACGCGATAAAAAACGTTCTGCTCGCGATATTTGCCGGCCAGCACGGCCAGCGCGCCCTGGCCGAGCAGGGCGAAGCCGGCGACTTCAACCAGGGTGCGCAGAATGGAAGCCAGCAGAATGTCGAGCGGCATGGCGGGTGTTCCTGAGACGGATCGATGATTTTAACGCAGCTTGCCAGGCTGCCGCCCGGTCGTGACAATGTGCGCTGACATCACTCTGTATTGATCTAAAAACCGCATTTGAACCACAAAGACACAAAGATATGTCCCGCAGGGAGATATCTTTGTGGTGAGGAATTTGTGTTGATCCCATGATGAACTATAACCATGTACGGCATGGTCTGCGGGGCATGTTCTTCAATATGCTGGGCCAGCGCGAGCGCGCGCTGGCTGCGTACCTTGACAGCCATCGGGCCGCCCCGGCGCATGCCGGCACCTTGCGTACGCTGGGCTGGCTGGAGGCGCGGCTGGAGCATTGGCCGGCGGCGGAAGCCTGGTTTGCGCGTGCCGTCGAACTCGAGCCGAACGATGCGCACACCTGGTTCAACCTTGGCTATGTGCGTGACAAGGGCGGCATGGACGAGGCGGCGATCGCCGCCCTGCAGCGGGCGACCGAGCTGAATCCGAACAACGACCGTGCCTGGTATGGGCTGGGGATGCTGCATGCGCGGCATGGCCGTCATGCCGACGCGGCGGCGGCGCTGGCCGAGGCGGGCAAATTGCAGCCGATGAACGGGCTGGCCTGGTATGCGCTGGGGATGGCCTGGCAGCATTGCAACGAGCCGGACAAGGTGGCGGCGGTGATCGAGCATACGCTGTCGCACGACCCGCAGACCGCGCAGCGGCTGATTCGCGACACCGGACGCAGCGACTACGCGCATCGACCGGGCTGAGTGTGGCGGGCGTAAAAAAAACCAGCCTCGCGGGGCTGGCTGGAGGCGCGGCTGGAGCATTGGCCGGCGGCGGAAGCCTGGTTTGCGCGTGCCGTCGAACTCGAGCCGAACGATGCGCACACCTGGTTCAA
>JAMCVR010000253.1:4637-6471 GCA_023475455.1 Thermoplasmatota archaeon
AGACCGCGCAGCGGCTGATTCGCGACACCGGACGCAGCGACTACGCGCATCGACCGGGCTGAGTGTGGCGGGCGTAAAAAAAACCAGCCTCGCGGGGCTGGCTTTTTTGTTGCGCGCCCGCGGGCGCGCCGGGTGCGGCGATCAGGCTGCGCGGGTGTCGATGTCGCCCGCCAGGCTCGGATAGCGCACGTGATCGACCAGCTCCTGAATTTCGGCGCTGGGCGCACGCGAGATCAACGAGCCGACGATGACGCCGAGGAAGCCGATCGGCATGCCGAACACGCCGGCGGCGATCGGGGCGATGTCGAACCACTGGTTCTCGGGCACTCCGCCGAAGAACGGATAGGTCATATACATGTAATACATGGTCACGCCCAGACCGGCGAGCATGCCGACGACCGCGCCGAGGTGGTTGGCGCGCTTCCAGAACACACCGAGCACCAGCGCCGGGAAGAACGCCGAGGCCGCCAGCGAGAACGCCGCGCCGACCAGGAACAGGATGTCACCCGGCTTCAGCGAGGCGGTGTACGCGGCGAACAGCGCCACCACCAGCAGCAGGCCCTTGGAGATGGCCAGGCGGCGCACCGTGGAGGCCTTGGGGTCGATCATCTTGTAGTAGACGTCGTGCGACAGCGCGTTGGCGATGGTCAGCAAGAGGCCGTCTGCCGTCGACAGCGCGGCGGCCAGGCCGCCCGCCGCTACCATGCCCGATACCACGTAGGGCAGGCCGGCGATCTCCGGGGTCGCCAGCACGATGAGGTCGCCGCCGATGGTGATTTCGGCGAGCTGCACGATGCCGTCCAGGTTGATGTCGACGATCTTCATCAGGGTCGCGTCCACTGCCGACCAGTTTGCCACCCAGGCGGGCAGCGACGCGAACGACGAGCCGACCAGGTTGTTGTAGACCTCGAACTTGACCAGCACTGCCAGCGCAGGCGCGGTGAAGTACAGCAGGAAGATGAAGAACAGCGACCAGAACACCGACTTGCGCGCTTCACGCACGGACGGCGTGGTGTAGTAACGCATCAGGATGTGCGGCAGCGAGGCGGTGCCGACCATCAGGCACAGCACCAGGGCAATGAAGTTGCGGCGCTTCACGTTGGAGGCTTCTTCGTCCTCGGCGCGTGCGGCGGCGATTTCCGCTTCGGTGGCGTTGGGATTGCTCTTCAGCAGATTCGCCTCCGCACCCTTGCCGGCGAAGGGGGTGGCATGCGCGGAGACCGGGCCGGTCTTGGCCTTGGCGCTGTCGGCCGATTTCTTCCACGACGTCCTGAGGTCATCGATGGTAGCCGGGAAATCGGCGGGGTTGCCGGCTTCCGTGCGCTGGGCCTCGAGGAAGGCGTCACCGGTGCCGGCAGCCACAGCTGCGTCCAGCGCTGCGATCCTGGCTTCGAACGATTCCTGCTGGGCCTTGAATGCCGCGCGTGCCGAGGCTTCGGCCGCGCCCAGGGTGGTGTCGGGATTGTTGAGCTCGTTTTCCTTCAGCGTCACCTGCTGCAGCACCTGGCCGTAGGCGATCTGCGGCACCGGGTTGCCGGTATGGGACACCGACAGCCACACCACCGGGACCATGTAGGCGATGATCAGGATGATGTACTGCGCCACCTGGGTCCAGGTCACCGCGCGCATGCCGCCGAGGAAGGAGCACACCAGAATGCCGGCCAGACCGACGAACACGCCGATCTGGAATTCAAGGCCGGTGAGGCGGGCGGTGATGATGCCGACGCGGAGACCGGGCCGGTCTTGGCCTTGGCGCTGTCGGCCGATTTCTTCCACGACGTCCTGAGGTCATCGATGGTAGCCGGGAAATCGGCGGGGTTGCCGGCTTCCGTGC
>JAMCVR010000253.1:6481-10290 GCA_023475455.1 Thermoplasmatota archaeon
GCATGCCGCCGAGGAAGGAGCACACCAGAATGCCGGCCAGACCGACGAACACGCCGATCTGGAATTCAAGGCCGGTGAGGCGGGCGGTGATGATGCCGACGCCGTAGATCTGCGCGACCACGTAGGTGAAGGAGCAGATGATGGCAGCGACGACGCCGATGGTGCGCGGCAGGTTGCCGCCGTAGCGCGAGCCGAGGAAGTCCGGAATGGTGAACTGGCCGAACTTGCGCAGGTAGGGCGCGAGGAACAGCGCCACCAGCACGTAGCCGCCGGTCCAGCCCATCACGAAGGCGAGGCCGTCATAGCCCGACAGATAGAGGGTGCCGGCCATGCCGATGAAGGAGGCGGCCGACATCCAGTCGGCACCGGTCGCCATGCCGTTGAACAGGGCGGGCACGCGGCGTCCGGCGACGTAGTATTCCGACACGTCGGCGGTTTTCGACATGATGCCGATGCCGGCATACAGCGCGATGGTGGCGGCGAGGAAGAGATAGCCGACCCAATTGGGGGGCAGGCCCATCTGCTCCAGGATCGCCAGCACGATGACGAAGGCGATGAAGCCACCGGTGTAGAAGGTGTAGTACTTCTTGAGCTGCTGGTAGAACTGGCTCTGTGTGAGTGCGGTCATGTTATTCCTCCTCCTCGTGAACGCCGTATTCCTTGTCCAGTTGGTTCATGCGACGGGCGTAGAACCAGATGATCAGGACGTAGATGATGAGGGATCCCTGGGCGCCCATATAGAAGGCGAAGGGGAAACCCAGGATGACGATCCGATTGAGCTGGGGGGCGAAATAGATGACGACGAACGTCACCACGAACCAGATGGCGAGCAGGACTGCGGTGATCCGCAGATTCTTGCGCCAGTACTCCTGATGTCTCTCCGACAACTGCATGGCAATTCCTCCTTAAGAGCGTGGTAGGGGAACGCGCGTTATTAGTTGATATGAAGTCGCGCGTGCGCGGAGTGTAGGTATTTGCGGCACGGCCCACAAATAGATTAGTAGGCGCTAATGTGCTGATAGCCAGCGCCGGGCGCGCAGCAGGCCGCGCAGTTGATGCGCGGTGGCAAGGCGTTCGCGCTGCGCCGCCTGCAGCAGCACCAGCCACAGCTCGGCGGTGGCGTAGGCGTCGGCCAGCGCACCGTGGCGTGCGTATACGGCAATGCCGAAATGCGCCAGCCAGTCGTCGAGGTGGCGGCAGTGCGGGGCGGCGGCGGGAAACAGCAAGGGCGCGACGACTGCCGCGTCGAACCAGGGCGCGGTGACGGACAGGCCCAGGTGCTCGCGCTCGGCGCGCTGCAACACCGCCTGGTCGAATCCTGCATGAAAGGCTACCCGCGGCGCGCCCTGGGCAAATTCCAGCCAGCTGAGCAATGCCTCGTGCGGGGCCTGGCCGGCGCGCTGTTCGCTGCCGCCGATGCCGTGGATCAGGATGTTGTCGGCAGCGGTCGATTGCGTCTGGGCCAGCCCGATTTCCAGACTGGCGTCGAGTGCGATGCGCTGGTGCTCGATCGCCACCGCGCCGATCGCCAGCAGCGGATCGCGCTGTGCGTCCAGTCCGCCGGTCTCCACGTCGACCACGCACCAGCGCATGTCGGCGAGCGGCTGTTTGAGGTCGACCTTCCGCAGGGGCAGCGCTGCGCGCCGCGCGCTGCCGGCGGCATCCCGCGGCGGCAGACGTTTGGCAAACGGCCAGATCACAACTTGTAATCCATCGCCAGCCGCGCCTGCACCTTGCGCGCCTGGCGCAGCGCTTCCTTCAGGATGCGACGATCGAGCGGGTTCAGCGTGTCGGGGTCGAGATGGTTGTCGGGCGGAATGCCGGCGCGTTGCTGACCATGCTGGTGGCGCAGCCGCAACAGCTGCAGAAAGTGGAACGCGCGGTTCCAGTCGGCCAGTTCGGCGTCGGGGATGTGCAGCGCGTGCGCGGCTTCGCGCAAGCGCTTGGCGGTGTTGGTCTGCGGGCTGCCGGCGGCCAGCGCAAAAATCCGCGCCGCATCGACGAAGGGCGTGGCGCCGTTGAGCTTGAGGTCGATCGTGTGCGGGTGGGCGTTGTCGTCCGACAGCACGAAGTCGCGCACCAGCCCCAGCGGCGGGCGGTTGCGCAGGGCGTTGCCCGCCATCTGGTGCAGGAAGCGCGGGTTTTTTTGCGCGGCGCGATTGAGCCAGGCGCGCAGGTCGAGCGCCAGCGCGGCATCGCCGGTGAGCGCGCGGAAGTCGAAAAAGATGCTGGCGTGCAGCAGCGCGTCGGGGTTGCCGTGATCGATCCACTGGGTGAACCGCTGCTGCCAGCCGGCCAGCGACAGGCAGCATTCCGGATTGCTTGCCATGATGCCGCCGCGGCACAAGGGAAACCCGCAGGCGTCGAGCCGATGGTTCACCCTGAGCGCCATGGCCAGCAGCGCATCGCGCCGGGCATCGTCTGCGGCGGCGAAGATCAGCGCATTGTCCTGGTCGGTGGCGAGCGTCTGTTCCATGCGGCCTTCCGAGCCCAGCGCCAGCCAGCACCAGCGCAGCCCGGTCAGCGCCGCATCGGTTTCGCTTTCCAGCGTGATGATGCGCTCGGTCAGGCGGTCGTTGAGGCTGGAAATGATCGCGGTGAGATTTTCCGCATCCATGCCCTGCGCCAGCAGGCTGTGCGCCAGATCGCCGATGTCGCGTGCCAGCGCGGGCAGGCGGGCCGGGTCGTCGCTGCGCGCGATCGCCGCAGTGATGCCTTCCACCGACAGGCGACGCAGGGCGAACACGTCCTTCTCCGAGACCACCCCGACCAGCCGCCCGTCGCGGACCAGGGGGATGTGATGGATGCCTTGCCGCGCCATCAGCACCAGCGCGTCGGCCACCGGCGCATCGGCCGGGAGGCTCGCCGGAGCCGGCGTCATCACGTCGGAAATCGGGGTGGCAAGCGGCACGCCGGCCAGCGTCACGCGCGCCAGCACATCTTTCAGGGTGAGAATGCCCACCGGTTGCGCCGCCTCGTCGACGACCACCACCGACCCCACCCGCGCGGCTTCCATCGCCGCCAGGGCATCGGCCAGCGGCGTGCCGGGCAGGATGGAAAGCGGCGCGCGCTGCACCAGGCTTGCCAATGGACGCGCGAAGCGGCTGTCGTCGTCCAGCGCCAGCGCGTATTCGGCCTGCACCGCGCGCTGCGATTCCTCCAGCAGGCTGGCGATGCGGCGTGTGCAGAAATCGTGAAATTCCGCGCTTTTGGCCAGCAGCGCATGGAAATCGGCAGCGGGCAGCAGGTAACAGAAGGTGTCGGTCGCCGCGACATAGCGGTTGGCCACGCCGCGCCAGGCCAGCAGCGCGCCCAGCGGAAACATCTCGCCGGTTGCCAGCTGGAACACCGTCTGGCCTTCGGCGGTGATGCCGCTGACGGTGCCCTGCTTGATGATGAACAGCGTGTTGGGCGGCGCGTCGGCGGGTTCCAGCAGGGCGGCGTCGCGCGCGAAATACGCCACCGACAGGCGTTGCACCAGCCACAGCACCTCGTCTTCAGTCATTGCGGAAAAAGGTGCCTGCCGACGCAGTGCGTCGAGGGTGGCACGGTGCAGGCTGTTGGCAAGGGGCAGGGAAGCGTTCATCTGCCAACCTTAGCGTGCGGCCGTGTCGTGGGCAATATTGCCGTGCGTGGGGGGCCGCACAAATAAAAAGCGGTGGCTGTGCCACCGCTCGATGAATACCTCGAATACGGCTTAGTGTGCGCGCTTGCGGATCACCCGGGCCAGGACGAGCCCCGTGCCAAGCAGCAGCAGCGAACCCGGTTCGGGCACTGAGCTGCCGCCTCCGCCAATCGGAGCGAAGCGG
>JAMCVR010000253.1:10449-15199 GCA_023475455.1 Thermoplasmatota archaeon
GCTTCCAGCAGGTTGGTGGCGCCGTTGTAGTCGACCCACACGTTCCAGATGTCGCCACCGTTCATGTCGGCTTCGGTCACTTCGGCCAGCACGATCGAACCCAGGCTGCCGTTGACGTCGAACCCGATGTGGTTGCTGCTGTTTTTGTCGCCGCCGCCGTTGTTCCAGGTGTCGAACTCGATGCCCACGCTGTTGTTGATACCTAGATAGCCAATCCCGCCGCCGCCGCCACCGACGTTGTTGCCCACCGTCTGCACCACGAACACCAGGCCGTCCGCGCCGCATCCCTGGCCGTCGCAGGCGCCGCCGGGATTGGTGAAGCGGAACTGGAAGAAGGTGCTGAACGAGGCGTTGGATGCGAGGGAAACCGTGCTGGTCGAGAAGGCGCTGCCCGACTGGCCGTAGTTGGCGGGGGTCACGCGCAGCACGTTGCCGGCCTGGGCGGCAGCGCCGTTGAGCGTGAGGCCGGCCACGCTGGAAAAGTCGGCGTAGCTGATCACGGCGGCGCCGGCCTGGCCCGCCAATGCGAGGCCGCAGACTGCAGCCGCAAGGTGTTTGATGGCTTTCATTTATTTTTCCTTGTGCAAGTTGGACGTTTTTCAAGCTAGCAAGCAGCATGCCATCCACCGAAACGGTCTTGTTTTTTTCTTTCAGATCAATCGGATGGCTATGTCTTGCTGTTTGCTCTTGATACCGGCTGCCCGATGTCGGGCTCCTGGATGTAAAAAAAGCCGACATGTTGCACGGTTGAATCGAAACCGCAGGGCAGCCAACCGGACAAAAAAAGCCCCGCCGAAGCGGGGCTTTCTCGACAGGCTGAAACAGACCCGTTCTTACATCATGCCCATGCCGCCCATGCCGCCCATATCGCCGCCGCCCATCGGCATCGCCGGCTTGTCTTCCGGCAGGTCGGCGACCATGCAGTCGGTGGTCAGCATCAGGCCGGCGATCGACGCGGCGTTCTGCAGCGCGGTGCGGGTGACCTTGGTGGGGTCGAGCACGCCCATCGCCACCAGGTCGCCGTATTCGCCGGTCTGCGCGTTGTAGCCGAAGTTGCCCTTGCCTTCCAGCACCTTGTTGACCACGACCGAGGGTTCTTCGCCGCAGTTCTTGACGATCTGGCGCAGCGGTTCCTCGATGGCGCGCAGCACGATCTTCACGCCGGCGTCCTGGTCGTGGTTGTCGCCCTTGATCGCGGCGGCCACGGCCTTGGCGCGCAGCAGTGCGACGCCGCCGCCGGGGACGATGCCTTCTTCAACGGCGGCACGGGTGGCGTGCAGCGCGTCTTCGACGCGGGCCTTCTTCTCCTTCATCTCGACTTCGGTGGCGGCGCCGACCTTGATCACCGCCACGCCGCCGGCCAGCTTGGCCTTGCGCTCCTGCAGCTTCTCGCGGTCGTAGTCGCTGGTCACTTCCTCGATCTGCTTGTTGATCTGGGCGATGCGGCCCTTGATCGCGCTGGCGTCACCGGCGCCGTCGATGAGGGTGGTGTTTTCCTTGCCGATCTCGATGCGCTTGGCGCGGCCCAGATCCTGCAGGGTGGCTTTTTCCAGGCTCAAACCGACTTCCTCGGCGATCACGGTGCCGCCCGTGAGGATGGCCATGTCTTCCAGCATCGCCTTGCGGCGGTCGCCGAAGCCGGGAGCCTTGACGGCGCAGGTCTTGAGGATGCCGCGGATGTTGTTGACCACCAGGGTGGCGAGCGCTTCGCCGTCGACGTCTTCGGCGACGATCAGCAGCGGCTTGCCGGCCTTGGCCACCTGTTCCAGCACGGGCAGCAGGTCGCGGATGTTGGAGATCTTCTTGTCGAACAGCAGGATGAAGGGATCTTCCATGATCGCCATCTGCTTGTCGGGGTTGTTGATGAAGTAGGGGGAGAGGTAGCCGCGGTCGAACTGCATGCCTTCGACGACGTCGAGCTCGTTTTCCAGGCCGGAGCCGTCTTCCACGGTGATGACGCCTTCCTTGCCGACCTTGTCCATCGCGGCGGCGATGATGTCGCCGATCGAGGCGTCGGAGTTGGCGGAAATGGAGCCGACCTGGGCGATTTCCTTGCTGGTGGTGCAGGGCTTGGAAATGTTCTTCAGCTCGCCGGTGATGGCGATCACGGCCTTGTCGATGCCGCGCTTGAGGTCCATCGGGTTCATCCCCGCGGCCACGTACTTCATGCCTTCGTTGACGATGGACTGGGCCAGCACGGTGGCGGTGGTGGTGCCGTCGCCGGCCACGTCGGAGGTCTTGGACGCGACTTCCTTGACCATCTGCGCGCCCATGTTCTCCAGCTTGTCCTTCAGCTCGATTTCCTTGGCGACCGACACGCCGTCCTTGGTCACGGTGGGGGCGCCGAAGGAACGGTCGAGCACCACGTTGCGGCCTTTCGGGCCCAGGGTCACCTTGACGGCGTCAGCCAGGATGTTGACGCCAGCCACCATGCGGTGACGCGCGGAATCGCCAAAACGTACGTCTTTTGCAGCCATGTTTTAACTCCTAAAAAAATGCTTTCACCACAGAGGCACAGAGACACAGAGAAACCCGGATTCGGATCTCGTTTGTGTTTTTCTCCGTGCCTCTGTGTCTCTGTGGTTAAAGGTTTGGGGTGGGCTTAAGCCTCGACCACGCCCATGATGTCTTCTTCGCGCATCACCAGCAGTTCTTCGCCCTCGACCTTGACGGTCTGGCCGGCATATTTGCCGAACAGCACGCGGTCGCCGACTTTCACGTCCAGCGGAATCAGCTTGCCCTGGTCGTCTTTCTTGCCCGCGCCCACGGCGATGATTTCGCCTTGATCGGGCTTTTCGGCGGCGGTGTCGGGGATCACGATCCCGGAAGCGGTCTTGCGCTCTTCTTCCATGCGCTTGACAATCACACGGTCGTGCAGAGGACGGATTTTCATTGCAAAGTCTCCATTGCGGTAACGTTGATAACCGGCAGCCTGGGCTGCCCGAAAACAGGGAGGCGGCGAAGATACTATTAGCACTCGCCGCCATCGAGTGCTAATAGTAGGGGCGGAAAGTTTCAATTTCAAGTCCATGGACGATTTAATCAGCCGCACCCGTGCCGCCGTCTGGCACCCCTGCACCCAGATGAAACAACTGGAAGCCGCCCCGCCGCTGGCGATTGCCCGCGGCGAAGGACCGTGGCTGATCGATGTCGGCGGGCGGCGTTATCTGGACGCGATTTCGAGTTGGTGGGTCAACCTGTTCGGCCACTGCAATCCGCGCATCAACGCGGCGATCACCGACCAGCTCGGCAAAATCGAGCACGTCATGCTGGCCGGCGCGACCCATGAAGCGGTGGTGGAACTGTCGGAGCGGCTGGCAAAGCTGACTGGGCTCGGCCATGCGTTTTACGGTTCGGACGGCGCCTCGGCCACCGAAATCGCGCTGAAAATGAGCGCCCACTACTGGCGCAACTCAGGCCGGCCGGAGAAGAACGGCTTTGTCAGTCTCAAGAACGGCTACCACGGCGAAACCGTCGGCGCGCTGTCGGTGACCGACACCCCCCTGTTCAAGGACACGTATGCGCCCTTGCTGCGGCACACGGTGCAGGTGCCCACCCCCGACGCGCGGCTGGCCGAGCCCGGGGAGTCTGCCGAGACCTATGCGCTGCGCTGCGCCGATGCGCTGGCGGCGCATCTTGCCGGGCACGCCGGCGAAACGGCCGCCTTCATCGTCGAACCGCTGGTGCAGGGGGCGGCGGGCATGGCGATGCATCACCCGGCCTATCTGGCCCGCGCGCGAGAACTATGCACCCAATACAAGGTGCATTTGATTGCCGACGAGATCGCCGTGGGTTTCGGCCGCACCGGCACCATGTTCGCCTTTGAACAAGCCACCCTGCTCCCGCAGGCGGATACGCATGCCGAAACCGCGCCCCCTTCCCGCCCCCGGCGCTCCGCGCCCGCCGAGTCCGGGGGCAGCGTTTCTTGCCGCACCGGCACGATGTTCGCCTTCGAGCAGGCAGCCGAATTCCTGCGAGGGGATACCCCTGCCGAAACCGCGCCCCTCGGGCCTCACCCCTCACCCCTCACCCCTCACGCGATCCGTCCCGACTTCATCTGCCTGTCCAAGGGCATCACCGGCGGCTACCTGCCGCTGTCCGCCGTGCTGGCGACGGACGATATTTACGCCGCGTTTTACGGCGATGCCACCGCGCGCGGCTTTCTGCATTCGCATTCCTACACCGGCAACCCGCTCGCCTGCCGGGCGGCGCTGGCGGTGCTCGACATCTTCGAACACGATCAAGTCGTCGCCGCCAACCGGGCCAAGGCTGTCGAATTCACAAAGGAACTGGAAGAAGTGGCGGCTCACCCACGGGTGCGCCACTTCCGTCATCTGGGAATGATCTGGGCCTTCGACGTGGCGGACGCCGCGCCGGACTTCTCCACCCGTTTTCACCAGGCGGCGCTGGCGCTGGGCGTGTTCATTCGCCCGATCGGCAACACCGTATACGCCATGCCGCCGTATATAACGTCTGCCGACGAGATGCGCGGTCTTGCGGATGCGCTGCTGGTCTGTCTCGACAACCCGGATATCTGAACGGCGCATCGAACGGACGCCCAGGGCGCAACCCGGCACATTCCTGGCGGCAAACGCACTCGGCCGATTACCATGGCGGCGAGCCGGCCAAGGCTGTCGAATTCACAAAGGAACTGGAAGAAGTGGCGGCTCACCCACGGGTGCGCCACTTCCGTCATCTGGGAATGATCTGGGCCTTCGACGTGGCGGACGCCGCGCCGGACTTCTCCACC
>JAMCVR010000180.1 GCA_023475455.1 Thermoplasmatota archaeon
CACGCTGCGAGTGGCGCCTGGCGCGGTGCAGGTGATCAACTGCGCCTGCATCACCGGCGCCTCGCCGACGATGGCGAACAGCCGTCCGCCGACCCTGAGGCGACGCCGGAACGCGTCCGACGGCAGCGGGGTCGAGCCGGTCAGCACGATCACGTCGAAACCGGCTTCGTCGGGCCAGTCACGGGCGGCGTCGCCGCTGTGCAGGCCGATGTTGGCGAAACCGTGCGCGCGCAGTTTCTGCGTCGCGGCGGCGGTGAATTCGGGCACGATGTCGACCGATACCACCTCGGCGGCACGGGATGCCAGCAGGGCGGCGAGGTAGCCGCTGCCGGTGCCGATTTCCAGCACACGGTCGGGTGGGCGAATCGCGAGCTCCTGGATCACGCGCGCTTCGAGCTTGGGCGTCCACATCGCCTGGCCGTGGCCGAGTGGGATTTCCATGTCGACGAAGGCCAGCGCGCGGTGCGCTTCCGGAACGAAATCTTCGCGGCGCACCTTGAACAGCAGGTCCAGCACGTCCTGATCCAGCACATCCCAGGGGCGGATCTGTTGTTCCACCATGTTGTAGCGCGCTTGCTCGATGTCCATGCGTACCCTTGTATATCAATAAGTTAGATGGGGTCTTGCCTTGCAATTATTCCACATTTCGGCTACCTTGAGCCGCTCGCCAGGGGTCTCCAGCCGGATGGTTTGCGGGATGGAGTGAGACATACCCTTTGAACCTGATGCGGTTGAGACCGCCGTAGGGAGGTGCGTCTGGCGCCTCCTGCTTTTCTGGAGCGCCACATGAACGCCAACCCCAAATTCCTAGCTGCCACCGCCCACGTCGACGAGGCGGCGGTGCAGCCGCTGCCCAATTCGCGCAAGATTTACGTGCAGGGCAGCCAGCCCGACATCCGCGTGCCGATGCGCGAGATCAGCCAGGCGGACACGCCCACCGGCTTCGGCGGGGAAAAGAATCCGCCGATCTTCGTCTACGACTGCTCCGGCCCCTACACCGATCCGGCGGCGCAAATCGACATCCGCCAAGGCTTGCCCGCGTTGCGCACGCGCTGGATCGAGGCGCGCGGCGACACCGAAATCCTGTCCGACCTGAGTTCGGAATACGGCCGCCGGCAGGCGGCGAATCCCGAACTGGCGACGATGCGCTTCCCCGGTCTCGCCCGCACGCCGCGCCGCGCCAAAGCGGGCATGAACGTCACCCAGATGCACTACGCGTGCCAGGGCATCATCACGCCGGAGATGGAATTCGTCGCCATCCGCGAGAACAACAACCGCGCCGCCTACCTGGAATCGCTGAAGCAGTCCGGCCCGATGGGCGAGAAGCTCGCCGCGCTGATGAACCGCCAGCATCCGGGGCAGAACTTCGGCGCGAACCTGCAGAACGAGATCACCCCCGAGTTCGTGCGAGACGAAATCGCCCGCGGCCGCGCCATCATCCCCAACAACATCAACCACCCGGAATCCGAGCCGATGATCATTGGCCGCAATTTCCTGGTGAAGATCAACGCCAACATCGGCAACTCCGCGCTCGGTTCCAGCATCCAGGAAGAGGTCGAGAAGATGACCTGGGCGATCCGCTGGGGCGGCGACACCGTGATGGATCTTTCCACCGGCAAGAACATCCACGAGACGCGCGAGTGGATCATCCGCAACAGCCCCGTGCCGATCGGCACCGTGCCGATCTATCAGGCGCTGGAGAAGGTCGACGGCAAGGCCGAGGAGCTGACCTGGGACATGTTCCGCGACACCTTGATCGAACAGGCCGAGCAGGGCGTCGACTACTTCACCATCCACGCCGGCGTGCTCTTGCGCTACGTGCCGATGACCGCCAACCGCATGACCGGGATCGTCTCGCGCGGCGGCTCGATCATGGCGAAGTGGTGCCTGGCGCATCACAAGGAGAGCTTCCTCTACACCCACTTCGAGGACATCTGCGACATCATGAAGGCCTACGATGTGGCCTTCTCGCTGGGCGACGGCCTGCGTCCAGGCTCGATTTATGACGCCAACGACGAAGCGCAGTTGAGCGAGCTGAAGACGCTGGGCGAGCTGACCCAGATGGCGTGGAAGCACGACGTGCAGGTGATGATCGAAGGCCCCGGCCACGTGCCGATGCAGCTGATCAAGGAGAACATGGACATCCAGCTGGAGTCCTGCGCCGAAGCGCCGTTCTATACCCTGGGCCCGCTCACCACCGACATCGCCCCCGGCTACGACCACATCACCAGCGGCATCGGCGCCGCCATGATCGGCTGGTACGGCACCGCGATGCTCTGCTACGTCACGCCGAAGGAGCACCTCGGCCTGCCGGACAAGGACGATGTGAAGGAAGGCATCATCACCTACAAGCTCGCCGCCCACGCCGCCGACCTGGCGAAGGGCCATCCCGGCGCGCAGATCCGCGACAACGCGCTCTCCAAAGCCCGTTTCGAATTCCGCTGGGACGACCAGTTCAACCTCGGCCTCGACCCTGACAAGGCGAAGTCCTTCCACGACGAGACCCTGCCCAAGGAATCGGCCAAGGTCGCGCACTTCTGCTCGATGTGCGGCCCGCACTTCTGCTCGATGAAGATCACCCAGGACGTGCGCGAATACGCGGCGAAGGAGGGCCTCGACGAAGCCGCCGCGCTGGCCAAGGGCATGGAAGTGAAGGCGGTGGAATTCGTCAAGCAGGGTGCCGAGATCTATCGCAAGCTGTAAGGCGCGTCGAGGCCGGGGACGCGCTTCGTCCCCGGCGCCCGCAGGGTGAACCGGACACGGACGCCGCCGTTTGCCAAGCCCGCAGCGGCGGCGCCATCGCTTCGACGCGTGGCCTCGGGCGCCGTTCGCCCCGGCCTTCCTCCC
>JAMCVR010000146.1 GCA_023475455.1 Thermoplasmatota archaeon
TTGCGTTGTTCCTTGCTGGCGGACTCGATGTCAAGGTCGACGAGCTTCTGTCCGTCGACGATGGCAACCCGGAGTTCTTCCGCCTGGGTTGCGTTGAAAAGCATGCGCTTCATTGTTTACTCCCGCGCGCGTGCATACGGGACAGGCCAGACTGCCGCTTGGTGTCAGCGGCTCATGCGATCACGGGTTGGGTTGGGTGAAATGGCATGGGGCAAAGGTGTCCTGTTCCTGGAGAGTGTCGCCGGCAAAGCCGGAGCGGTCTTTCCGGTTCCCGCCGGAAGCTGCGCCTCGGCGTGAACACATATTTCGTATGCTTGTTGTCGCGTCATTGATAACATCGCTGCTTTGCCGACTGGCGGGGCGGGTGGTTTCGACTGATCGCGCCAGCTTGAATGGTGGCTGTGCGGCAGGAATCCAGACGGGCCGGGCAGGCGGCGGCCGGTGAGCGTGGTAACCGGCGTGATCTCTAAAATTGACCGGCAATCCTGCCGGGCAAATAGGTCAGGCAAAATTCGGCCTGAACCTGCGGTAGTGTATATGAAAAAGAATGACTTAGAGAAAGATTCGGTCCGGCGGCTGAAGATCGACGACAGCGTCGACAACCAGCGGCTGGACAATTTTCTCATGGCGCGGCTGAAGGGCGTGCCGAAAAGCCGCATCTACAAGCTGGTGCGCGGCGGCGAGGTGCGGGTCAACGGCGGCCGGGTCGATGTCGGCTACCGGTTGAAGCTGGGCGACGAAGTGCGCATTCCGCCGGTTCGGGTGGCCACGCCGGTCATCACCCCCGCCACCCATCTGCCGCAAGGGGGAATCCGGCTGCTGCCGCATATTCTCTATCGCGACGACGCCCTGATTGCGCTGAACAAGCCGTCCGGCATGGCGGTGCACGGCGGCAGCGGCATTTCGCGCGGGGTGATCGAGCAATTGCGGCTGGAACTGCCGGAATGCCGCACCATGGAACTGGTGCACCGGCTCGACCGCGAAACCTCGGGGGTGCTTCTGGTCGCGCTGAAGCGGCGCGCGCTGGTCGGGCTGCACGCCGCGATGCGCGACGGCAGGATCGAGAAACGCTATCTGACGCTGGTGGCCGGGCGCTGGCCGAATCCGGTGCAGCACGTGAAGCTGCCTTTACATAAAAGAGTCACCGACGACGGCGAAAAGCGCGTCACGGTGCGCGACGAGGGGCAGACTGCGCACACCATTTTCCGCCGCCTGCAAAGCTTCGCCGATTTCACCCTGCTGGAAGCGGAACTGAAAACCGGGCGCACCCATCAGATTCGCGTGCACACCTCGCATCTGGGGTTCCCGATTGCGGGGGACGACAAATACGGCGATTTCGAACTCAACAGGCGGCTGGCCAGGCAGGGGCTGAAGCGCATGTTCCTGCATGCCGCCAAACTCGTGTTCGATCATCCCGTTTCGGGCGAGCGCATGCTGATCGAAGCGCCGCTGCCCGCCGAACTGACTAAATTTTTGGAAACTTTAGATGCCCAAGCAGTTTGATTTACTGATTTTCGACTGGGACGGCACCCTGATGGATTCCGCCGGGGTGATCGTCGATTCGATCCAGCGCGCCTGCGAGGACATCGGCCTCGCCGCACCCAGCGAGCGTGCGTCGCGCCGGATCATCGGCCTGGGCCTCGTGCAGGCGCTGCAGACCCTGCTGCCGGACCTGCCGGCCGGCGACTACCCGCGCCTGGTCGAGCGTTACCGCCACCATTACCTGGGGCGCGACGACCAGATTCCGCTCTTCGACAGCGTGGCAAGCGGGATCGGCCAGTTGCACGCCAGCGGCTTCCAGCTTGCGGTGGCGACCGGCAAGAGCCGCCAGGGCCTCGCCCGCGCGCTCGAAGCCAGCGGGCTGGGATCGTGGTTTGCCGCCACCCGCTGCGCCGACCAGACGCACTCCAAGCCGCACCCGGCGATGGTGCTGGAGCTGATTGCCGAACTCGACGCCGACCCTGCCCGCACCCTGGTGATCGGCGACACCAGCCACGATCTCCTGATGGCGTCGAATGCCGGCGTCGCCAGCCTCGGCGTGACCTATGGCGCGCACGAGGCGGGCGACCTGCATCCGCACGCGCCACTGGCCCTGATGGACAGTTTCGACGAGGTCTACGCATGGCTGAGCGTGAACGCCTGATCTGCGCCGCGGGCGAACTGGCCGAACTGGGACGCGGCGTGCGCTTCGAACTGAACCGCTTCGGCCAGCCGCAGCCTGCCTTCGTGGTGCGCTTCGACGGCCGGCCGCGCGCCTTCCTCAACCGGTGCGGCCACGTGCCGGTGGAACTCGACTGGCAGGAGGGGGAATTCTTCGACGACTCGCGGCTATACTTGATCTGTTCCACCCACGGCGCGCTCTACCATCCCGCGAGCGGCCAGTGCGTGGGCGGACGCTGCGCCGGGCGCGGCCTGATCCCTGTCCCGGTCGTCGAACGCGACGGCCACGTGTATCTCTTAGAAACAGCCTGATGGAAGAACAACAATGAGTGAACCGGAAAAATCGCCCCCGGCAAACTGGGAACGCGACGTCCTTGAAAAACTGGCGCTGTCCGCGATCCAGGAACAGCGCCGCAGCCGCCACTGGAGCATCCTGTTCAAGACGCTCGGCTTTTTGTATCTCTTCATCGTGCTGTTTCTGGCCGCCGGCTGGTTCGGTGGCGACGGCGTCGCGATTCCCAAGGAACACACCGCGCTGGTCGACCTGCAGGGCGTGATCGCCTCCGACGAAGCCAGCGCCGACTCGGTCATCGACAGCCTGCAGGGCGCGTTCAAGGACAAGAAGACCAAGGGTGTGATCCTGCGCATCAACAGCCCCGGCGGCAGCCCGGTGCAGGCCGGGCAGATCTACGACGAGATCAGGCGCCTGCGCGCACTTCATCCGAAAACCCCGCTGTACGTCGTGGTCGACGACATCTGCGCGTCGGGCGGCTATTACGTCGCCGCCGGCGCCGACAAGATCTTCGTCGACAAGGCCAGCATCGTCGGCTCCATCGGCGTGCTGATGGACGGCTTCGGCTTCACCAAAAGCATGGAGAAGCTCGGCGTCGAACGCCGCCTGCTCACCGCCGGCGAAAACAAGGGCTTCCTCGACCCGTTCTCTCCTGTCGACCCCGAGCAGCAGGCCTTCGCCAAACGGATGCTCGAGGAAATCCACGGCCAGTTCATCGCCGTGGTGCGCGAAGGCCGCGGCAAGCGTCTGAAGGAAACGCCGGACATGTTCAGCGGCCTGGTGTGGAGCGGCGAAAAGAGCATCCAGCTCGGTCTCGCCGATGGCCTAGGCAGTGTCGAATCGGTTGCCCGCGACGTCATCAAGGCCGAGGACATCGTCGACTATACCCAGCAGGAAAGCTTCGCCGAACGCCTCGCCGGGCGGCTGGGTGCCGCCATGGCCAAGGCCTGGTCGCCATTCGAGAAAGCCGGGGTGAGCCTGCGGTGAGCAATTACCGGCCGATCGCCTGTTCCGATCACGAACGCCTGGAATTTGCCGCACTCAAGCGACAATGGCTGGATGTGATTGTGACAACGGGCGATCGATCCGGCCGTCAGCGCGTGTTGCCGCTGGATGTTTACACGCGCGACGGCGCCGAATGGCTGTTGGCGGAAACCGAATCCGGCGAGCGGCTGACACTGCGGCTCGACTGCCTGCAATTCTGAACGGGCTAGTGGTCACGTTCTTCCACACCAAATAACACCTGCTTGAGTTCCTTCAACTGGTCGCGAAGTTCCGCCGCCTTCTCGAATTCGAGATTCTTCGCCGCGTCCAGCATGTCCTTTTCCAGCTTCTTGATCCGTTTCGTCAGCGCTTTTTCGTCCAGTACCTTGTATTCGGCCACCGTCTGCGCGGCCTTGAGTTCCTGGCGCGTGGCGTCGGCGTCGTAGACGCCGTCGATGATGTCCTTGATGCGCTTGACCACGCCGCGCGGGGTGATGCCGTGCTCGGCGTTGAAGGCGATCTGCTTGGCGCGGCGGCGCTCGGTTTCGTCCATCGCGCGACGCATCGAGTCGGTGATCCTGTCGGCGTAGAGGATCGCGGTGCCGTGCAGGTGGCGCGCGGCGCGGCCGATGGTCTGGATCAGCGAGCGCTCGGAACGCAGGAAGCCTTCCTTGTCGGCGTCGAGGATCGCAACCAGCGACACTTCGGGAATGTCCAAGCCTTCGCGCAAGAGGTTGATGCCGACCAGCACGTCGAACTCGCCCAGCCGCAGGTCGCGGATGATCTCGACGCGCTCGACGGTGTCGATGTCGGAGTGCAGGTAGCGCACCTTGACGCCGTGCTCGGCGAGGTAGTCGGTGAGGTCCTCGGCCATGCGCTTGGTCAGCGTGGTCACCAGCACGCGCTCGCCGGCCTCGATGCGCTTCCTCGCCTCGCTCATCAGATCGTCGACCTGCGTCGCCACCGGCCGCACCTCGACCAGCGGATCGACCAGCCCCGTCGGCCGCACCACCTGCTCGACCACCTGCCCCGCGTGCTCAGCCTCGTACTTGGCCGGAGTGGCGGAGACGAATACGGTCTGCGGCATCAGCGCCTCGAATTCCTCGAACTTGAGCGGCCGGTTGTCGAGCGCCGACGGCAGGCGAAAGCCGTAATCGACCAGGTTTTCCTTGCGCGAGCGGTCGCCCTTGTACATGCCGCCGACCTGCGTCACGGTGACGTGCGACTCGTCGATGAACATCAGCGCGTCCTTCGCCAGGTAGTCGATCAGCGTCGGCGGCGGCTCGCCCGGCTTGCGCCCCGACAGGTGCCGCGAGTAGTTCTCGATGCCCTTGCAGAAGCCCAGCTCGACCATCATTTCGAGGTCGAAGCGGGTGCGCTGCTCCAGCCGCTGCGCCTCGACCAGCTTGTTGTTGGCGTAGTACCACTCCAGCCGCTCGCGCAGTTCGACCTTGATCTGCTCGATGGCGCGCAGCGTCGTCTCGCGCGGCGTCACGTAATGGCTGGACGGGAACACGGTGAAGCGCGGCACCTTGGACAGGATCTGCCCGGTGAGCGGGTCGAACAGGTGCAGGGTTTCCACCACGTCGTCGAACAGCTCGACGCGGATCGCGGTTTCCGCGTGTTCCGCCGGGAAGATGTCGATGACGTCGCCGCGCACGCGGAACACGCCGCGCTTGAATTCGATGTCGTTGCGCTCGTACTGCATCTGCGTCAGCCGCGTGATGACCTCGCGCTGGCTCATCTTCTCGTTCTCGCGCAAGAGCAGGATCATGCTGTGGTAGTCGGACGGGTCGCCGATACCGTAGATCGCCGACACGGTGCAGACGATCACGGTGTCGCGCCGTTCCAGCAGCGACTTGGTCGCCGAGAGCCGCATCTGCTCGATGTGCTCGTTGATGCTGGAGTCTTTTTCAATGAATAAATCGCGCGCCGGCACGTAGGCTTCCGGCTGGCGAAAGCCGTAATCGACCAGGTTTTCCTTGCGCGAGCGGTCGCCCTTGTACATGCCGCCGACCTGCGTCACGGTGACGTGCGACTCGTCGATGAACATCAGCGCGTCCTTCGCCAGGTAGTCGATCAGCGTCGGCGGCGGCTCGCCCGGCTTGCGCCCCGACAGGTGCCGCGAGTAGTTCTCGATGCCCTTGCAGAAGCCCAGCTCGACCATCATTTCGAGGTCGAAGCGGGTGCGCTGCTCCAGCCGCTGCGCCTCGACCAGCTTGTTGTTGGCGTAGTACCACTCCAGCCGCTCGCGCAGTTCGACCTTGATCTGCTCGATGGCGCGCAGCGTCGTCTCGCGCGGCGTCACGTAATGGCTGGACGGGAACACGGTGAAGCGCGGCACCTTGGACAGGATCTGCCCGGTGAGCGGGTCGAACAGGTGCAGGGTTTCCACCACGTCGTCGAACAGCTCGACGCGGATCGCGGTTTCCGCGTGTTCCGCCGGGAAGATGTCGATGACGTCGCCGCGCACGCGGAACACGCCGCGCTTGAATTCGATGTCGTTGCGCTCGTACTGCATCTGCGTCAGCCGCGTGATGACCTCGCGCTGGCTCATCTTCTCGTTCTCGCGCAAGAGCAGGATCATGCTGTGGTAGTCGGACGGGTCGCCGATACCGTAGATCGCCGACACGGTGCAGACGATCACGGTGTCGCGCCGTTCCAGCAGCGACTTGGTCGCCGAGAGCCGCATCTGCTCGATGTGCTCGTTGATGCTGGAGTCTTTTTCAATGAATAAATCGCGCGCCGGCACGTAGGCTTCCGGCTGGTAGTAGTCGTAATAGGAAACGAAGTACTCGACCGCGTTTTCCGGGAAGAATTCGCGCATCTCCGAATACAGCTGCGCCGCCAGGGTCTTGTTGGGCGCCATGATGAGCGCCGGCCGCCCCGTCCGCGCAATCACGTTGGCCATGGTGAAGGTCTTGCCCGATCCGGTCACCCCCAAGAGGGTCTGGTAGGCCAGGCCGTCCCCGATGCCCTCGACCAGCTGGGCGATGGCCTGCGGCTGGTCGCCTGCCGGCGGGAACGGCTGGAACAGACGGAACGGGCTATTGGGGAAGGTGAGGAACACAGGTAAAATCGCGCGGCTAAAACTTATCGATAGTAGCACTCCGCCCTAATTAATTTTTTATACGGCGGGTGCATGAAGGAACCATTAAGTGGAACTCTCCCGCCGCGTACAGGCCATCAAGCCCTCCCCCACCCTGGCCGTCACCGCCCGCGCCGCCGCGCTCAAGGCGACCGGCCGCGACATCGTCGGCCTCGGCGCCGGCGAGCCCGATTTCGACACCCCGCAGCACATCAAGGACGCGGCGATCGCGGCAATCAACGCCGGCTTCACCAAATATACGGCGGTCGACGGCACCCCCGGCCTGAAGGCGGCGGTCATCGCCAAGTTCAAGCGCGACAACGGCTTCGACTACACGCCCAAGCAGATCCTGGTGTCGTGCGGCGGCAAGCAGAGCTTCTTCAACCTGGTGCAGGCCGTGGTCAACGCCGGCGACGAGGTCATCATCCCCGCACCCTACTGGGTCTCGTATCCCGACATCGTCATCCTCGCCGACGGCAAGCCGGTGATCGTCGGGGCCGGCATCGAGCAGGGCTTCAAGATCACCCCGGCGCAGTTGCAAGCGGCGATCACGCCGAAGACGCGCCTGTTCGTCATCAACAGCCCGTCCAATCCCACCGGCGCGGTCTACACCCGCGACGAACTGGCCGCGCTCGGCGAGGTGCTGCGCCGCCATCCGCACGTGCTGATCGCCAGCGATGACATGTACGAGCACATCCGGCTCAACGACGCGCCCTTCGTCAACATCCTCAACGCCTGCCCCGACCTGTACGACCGCACCCTGGTGCTGAACGGCGTGTCCAAGGCCTATTCGATGACCGGCTGGCGCATCGGCTACGCCGCCGGCCCGGAAGCCATCCTGCGCGCGATGACCAACGTGCAGTCGCAATCGACCTCCAATCCCACCTCGATCTCGCAGGTGGCCGCCGAGGCCGCGCTGAACGGCGACCAAGGCTGCATCACGCCGATGCTCGACGCCTTCAAGGCGCGCCACCGCTACGTGGTCGATGCGCTGAACGCCATCCCCGGCTTCCACTGCGTCGACAGCGGCGGCGCTTTCTACGCCTTTCCCGACGTGCGCCCCGCCATCATGAACCTGCTGGCGCGCGACGTCATCGAGCAGCCGACCGACATCGCGTTTTCCGAATACCTGCTGGAGTCCGCCGACGTCGCCGTGGTCCCCGGCTCGGCCTTCGGCGCCGAAGGCTACATCCGCCTGTCGTTCGCCACCTCGCAGGCCAACCTCGAAAAAGCCCTCAAGCGCATCGCCCAGGCGCTGGCCTAGCGCGTCCGGCGCGGGTAGGCTAGCGCCATGATTCGACAACTCGCCGCCCTGCCCCCTGCCCGCGGCACCCCCGGCTGGCTGCTGCAGCTCGGCTACACCACCGTTCGCCTGTTCAAGCAGAACGGTCTGCAGAACCACGCCGCGGCGACCTCGTTCTACTTCCTGCTGTCGGCCACCCCGCTGCTGTTGCTGTTGAGCTACGCCATGCAGCTTTTGGGCCGCATCGCCGAAAATTCGGTTCCGGCCACCATCCTGATGGCCGCGCTCTACGAGCAGTTGCAGCTGGAAAGCCTGACCGCGCTCGGCTTCATACCCCAGCAGACCCAACTGACCGCCGGCGGCGTCGGCCTCGTCACCCTGCTGCTGTCGTCGCGCGGACTGGTGAATACGATGCAGGGCGCCTTTCGCATCATTTTCCCCGACCGGACCAAGCGCAACCTGGTGGTGTCGTGGGTGCTGCCGCTCGTCATCCTGCCGGTGCTGTTCCTGCTGATGGGACTGGCCGCGCTGGCACAGGTGACGCTGAGCTTTCTGGCGCAGTACGACTTCATTGGTACCGGCAACGCGCAGATCCTGCAGGCGCTCAACTCGCTGTTCGGTTTTGCCATGGTGTGGGCGCTGCTGTTCGCCGCCTACTGGCGGATGCCGCAGCGGCATCCGCGCGCGCGCGTCGCCGCCGTGTTCGCGTTGCTGGCCACTGCGAGTCTGACGCTGCTGCTTGTGCTGTTCGGCGCCTTCTTCAAGCTGGAGAACTACCACAGCCTGTACGGCGCGCTCGGCGGCGTGGTGTTCGTGCTGATAGCCAGCTATTTCGCCTTCCTGCTGCTGTACCTGTGGGCGCAGGCGCTGTACGCCTACGGCAAGACCGACGTCACCGCGCTGGAAAAGCTGTTCCTCGCCGGCAGCGGCGAAGGCGCCGGCAAACTCGAAGGCTACGTCTTCGGCGACGCTCACCGCCTGCTGGAAAAGTACGGCCAGGTGTACCCCGCCGGCCACACGCTGATCGAGGAAGGCGACGACTCGCGCATCGCCTACTTCCTCTACGCAGGACGCGCCGCGGTGTACAAGAACACCGACAGCGGGCGCCGCCGCCTGGGCGAGCTCAACGAGGGCCAGCTGTTCGGCGAGATGGCCTACCTGCTGAACGAAAAACGCACTGCCTCGGTCGTCGCCGACGGCGAAATCACCGTGCTGGCACTACCGCCGCAGATTCTGGAAGAACTGATGCGCCACTCCGCCCCGCTGTCGCGCCGCATCATCGACACCCTGTGCCAGCGGCTGGAACGCATGAACCTGGCGAACCCGGGCTGATCCGAGCGGTCACAACCGCATTCTGAGTCGTGCCATGTCTCTGCATTCGCTTTACGTCGATCTCAATTCCTTCTTCGCGTCGGTCGAGCAGCAGCTGCGCCCCGAGCTGCGCGGCCGGCCGGTCGGCGTGCTGCCGGTGATGGCCGACACCACCTGCTGCATCGCCGCCAGCATCGACGCCAAGCGCTTCGGCGTCCGTACCGGCACCCCGGTGTGGCAGGCCAAAAAGCTGTGCAAGGGCATCGTGTTCGTGCAGGCGCGTCCTGCAACTTACGTTGAAATCCACCATCGCATCGTCGCCGCGGTCGAGTCGTGCACCCCGGTTTCCGACGTGCTGTCGATCGACGAAATGGCCTGCGAGCTGATAGGAAGCGAGCGCGAGGAAGCCAACGCCGTCCGGCTGGGCCAACAGATCAAGCAGGCGATCTACGATCAGGTGGGCGAGGTGCTGCACAGCTCGGTCGGCATCGCGCCCAACCGCTTTCTGGCCAAGACCGCGTCCAACATGCAGAAGCCGGACGGCCTCACGGTGATCCGCCAGAACGAACTGCCGCAACGCTTGTACGGCCTCAAGCTCGGCGCGCTCAACGGCATCGGCCGCGCCATGGAACAGCGCCTCAACCAGCTCGGCATCCACAGCGTCGAGCAGCTCTGCGCCGCCAGCAGCGACACCCTGCGCCGCGCCTGGGGCGGCATCGAGGGCGAACGCTTTTACGCCAGGCTGCGCGGCGAGGTCGTGGCCACTGCCCCCACCCAGCGCTCCAGCGTCGGCCATTCGCACGTGCTCGCGCCCGAGCTGCGCCACCCCGATTCCGCACTCGCCGTGCTGTACCGCCTGCTGCACAAGGCCGCCACGCGGCTGCGCCATTACGGCTACTGCGCCGGCGGCCTCGGCCTGCACCTGCACTACCAGAAGACCGACGCCGGCCACGCGCGCTGGGTCGACCAGGCGCGCTTCTCGCCGCACGCCGACACCCTCAAGTTCAACCCCGTGCTGGCCGAACTGTGGCAGCGCCGCCCGCCCGACCCCGGCCCCCTCCTCAAGGTCGGCGTCACCCTCACCGACTTCGCCGAACCCAGCCAGATCACGCGCGACCTGTTCGACCCCGGCGACCAGCACGGAACCCTCAACCGCGTGCTCGACCGGATCAACCAGCGCTACGGCCCCAACACCCTCTATTTCGGCGGCGCACACCATGGTCGCGGCGCGGCGCCGATGCGCATCGCCTTCAACCACGTCCCCGAATTGCAGGTGGAAAGTGACGGCTGAGGGTTGACCGAACAGCCCGCCATCTCTAGAATGCGCGCTTCCCATTCCCCGATAGCTCAGTCGGTAGAGCGACGGACTGTTAATCCGCAGGTCCCTGGTTCGAGCCCAGGTCGGGGAGCCAGATACAGAAGGGCCCGCATCGCTGCGGGCCCTTCTCATTTGAATCCTTCTATAACTTGATTCCCCGGCTGACCGGTACCTTCAGCAACTTGGCCGCTGCCAGCAATCCCCCATCCAGGGTGTAAAGAATTTTGGTGCCGTGGTTGCTGGCGATGGCAAGATGCAATGCGTCTCCGGCGCGCAGCTTGGTGGCGAAGTGCTTGACATAGCGCGTGGCCAGATCGAAGTCGGCCGCGCCCGGCGCCAGAACCTGAAAGGACTCCCCCACCATGGCGTCGAACTGGTCCACGGCGGCCAGGGCATTGGCTTCCGTCAGCCCGCCCATTCGAACCTCGCGGGCGAGCAAGCTGGCGAATTCGGTCCGGGTCCAGTGGCTGATGCAGAGTTCGCCCGCCGGCAGCTTGGCCATGAAGGCTTCCACCTTTTCGCTGGTGGCTTCTTCCAGGATGAGGGGGGCAAGGAAGCTGGTGTCGAAGTAGCGCAATTACAGCCCCTCTTCGCGTATTTCCCGCAGCAGATCGGCACTGGATTTGCGCCAGCGCGGCATCTGCCTGCGGAATTCGGCGAGGGAGCGGATGGGTTGCCTGGGTTTATCGACCGGGGTGATGCGGGCGATCGGCTGACCACGGCGCGTGATCACCACCTCTTCGCCGGCTTCGACCTGGTCGAGCAGGTGGCTCAGATGCGTCTTGGCTTCGGCCAGGGTCACGGTGCCCATCTCTCGCTCCTGTTGGTCATTCAATTGGTCATATGATAGCGCAATGCCGGCTCGCTGTGCGGGCGGGCATGGCCAGCGTGCCGCCCGTGCGCCCGGCCCTCGGCTATAAAAAACCTCCAGCCTCTCGGCTTGCCGGGAACACCCTATTGAAACTCAACAGCTAGGTCGGCCACGGCAGCGTGCCCGAGATCTGGAACAGCGCGAGGGGGAAGTCGTGGATGCCGCGGCCGCGAGCCGGGCGGAAGCGGACGCGCTCGCCGGTGAGCTCGCACAGCCAGGCTTCCTGCGAGACGGGTTCCTTTTTGGCGAAGGCCTTCGGCTGAAAGGACTCCCCCACCATGGCGTCGAACTGGTCCACGGCGGCCAGGGCATTGGCTTCCGTCAGCCCGCCCATTCGAACCTCGCGGGCGAGCAAGCTGGCGAATTCGGTCCGGGTCCAGTGGCTGATGCAGAGTTCGCCCGCCGGCAGCTTGGCCATGAAGGCTTCCACCTTTTCGCTGGTGGCTTCTTCCAGGATGAGGGGGGCAAGGAAGCTGGTGTCGAAGTAGCGCAATTACAGCCCCTCTTCGCGTATTTCCCGCAGCAGATCGGCACTGGATTTGCGCCAGCGCGGCATCTGCCTGCGGAATTCGGCGAGGGAGCGGATGGGTTGCCTGGGTTTATCGACCGGGGTGATGCGGGCGATCGGCTGACCACGGCGCGTGATCACCACCTCTTCGCCGGCTTCGACCTGGTCGAGCAGGTGGCTCAGATGCGTCTTGGCTTCGGCCAGGGTCACGGTGCCCATCTCTCGCTCCTGTTGGTCATTCAATTGGTCATATGATAGCGCAATGCCGGCTCGCTGTGCGGGCGGGCATGGCCAGCGTGCCGCCCGTGCGCCCGGCCCTCGGCTATAAAAAACCTCCAGCCTCTCGGCTTGCCGGGAACACCCTATTGAAACTCAACAGCTAGGTCGGCCACGGCAGCGTGCCCGAGATCTGGAACAGCGCGAGGGGGAAGTCGTGGATGCCGCGGCCGCGAGCCGGGCGGAAGCGGACGCGCTCGCCGGTGAGCTCGCACAGCCAGGCTTCCTGCGAGACGGGTTCCTTTTTGGCGAAGGCCTTCGGCGTGAACAGGGCGACATTGATGCCGCCTTCCGGGTCGCGCGCGGAGACGAATTCGAACGCCTCGATGCCGGCCGCGCGCATCGCCGTGCCGAGCGCCTGGCTGGCGCGGTAGCCGGAAGGGCTGGCCAGCGCGGCGCGATGGGGGGCGAAAGGCGGCACCTGCAATTGCAAGCCCTGCGTGGTGCGGTAGGCCGCGCCGAACAGGGTGTGCTGGGTGTCGAGCTTGCCGGCGGGCGGTCGGGCCATGCCGGCCCAGAACACGAAGCGGTAATAGGCGGCTTCGGCGAGCACGGTTTGGGTTTCCAGCGAACCGTAAAACAGGCTGGGCTCGCTGCGCGTGCCGAAGCGGGAACCGTGCTTCAGCGGCGGATAGCGGAACGGCGTGGCGAGCAGATAGTGCAGCCGCTCGCTGCCCTTGCGCAGGCGCGGCTTGGTGGCTTCCAGCATCTCTTCCAGTTGGGCCTGACGGTCGAGCGAGCCGACCAGCTGGTTGGTCGCCACCTGTTCCTGGCTTTCGACGAGGCGGAGAAGCGTGCCGGCGAGGCGGACGGGGCGGGCGGCGGCGAGGATGGGGGTCCAGTCGGTCATGCGCATGAACCCCTCCCTGGGATCGTTCGCCATTCCGACCTAGGAATCCGGCGCTTTCAAGGAACTGGACACCGGCTTCCGCCGATGTGACGAAACTTGCGTTTTTTGAGTTCACTCACAGCTTGCCCCGCATCGCATCCAGATATTCAAGCACCGTGGTGAGCCCCTGCACGGTTTTCACCTGTTCGGCCGGGACGCCGCCGGTGTGGAGGTTTTCGGTCTGCATCCAGTGGCGCATGTGCTCGGGGTTGCCTCCCACCAGCACGTAGAGCGCACGGTAGCAGCGGATCAGCAGCAGGGCCAGTTCGCCGGCCTTGCTGGCGGGATCGATGCGGCCGCGGCTGATGGCGGTGCGATCCTTGCCGATGATCTCGCCAAGGTCGGCCTGGTTCATGCCCAGATGCCTGCCCGCATTGATCAGGGCTTCAGCCAGGACGCTGGCCTTGTCGGCGTCTTGTGCGACTGCGAGGCTCATTCGGAACTCCTTTCAGCGGTACGGCTATATATGCATATTGCACATATTAGACAATATTTGTTATTTATGCACATATTAAGAGCCGGCCTGCTCCGCGCGCCGCTTTCATTGGACGCCCACACAGGATCGCATAGGATTCAACTATTCAATCCCGCCCGGCTCTTGCAACCCGACGAAGGCATGATCCCCATTCACGAACTGCTCAACCGGATACGCTGGGACGCGACGTTCGCGCGGGGTAGTTTCGTGATCGGCTATTACGACCGCGTGGACGACAAGGTGATCCAGGTATCCCTCAGCCGGGTTCAGCTGACCCCGGGCGACCATTTTTCCTTCCAGGTTACCGATCCCGATGGCTGCACGCACGAGGTGCCCTTCCACCGGGTCAAGGATGTCTATCAGGACGGCCTACTGATCTGGCACCGGGAACATTAACGGCCGGACCTCGCCGCCATGCCGAAGATCCATGCCTAAGATGAAAATATAGACATGCAAGGAGTTCGCCATGATTTTTGCCAATCGCAATCAGGCCGCCGACCGGCTGGCTGTCGCGCTGGAGGCCTACAAGGGGCGGAATCCGCTGGTTCTCGCGATTCCGCGCGGCGCGGTGCCGATGGGGCAGCGGCTGGCACAGGCGCTGGGCGGCGAACTCGACGTGGTGCTGGTGCGCAAGCTGCGCGCGCCGTTCAATCCGGAATTCGCGCTCGGCTCGATCGACGAATCGGGCTGGAGCTACATCGCGGATTACGCCGAATCGGCCGGCGGCACGCCCGCCTATCTGGAACAGGAGAAGCAGGCCCAGCTTGAAACGATCCGCCGGCGCCGCGCGCAGTACACGCCGCTGCGGCCGCCGATCGATCCGACCGGGCGCATCGTCATCGTGGTGGATGACGGGCTGGCTACCGGGGCGACGATGATTTCCGCGCTGCACGGGTTGCGGGCGCGGCAACCGGCACGCCTGATCTGCGCGGTGCCGGTGGCGCCGGCAGACACCGTGGAAAAGATTCGCCCCTATGCCGACGAGATGGTGTGCCTGTCGACGCCGGAATTCTTCCGGGCGGTGGGGCAGTTCTATGCGGACTTTCCGCAGGTCGACGATGCCGAGGTGGCCGAAATTCTGAAGCAGGCCGGACAGGCCAGGGGCTGAGTTCATTCCTCGCCCCCCGAAGGGGGACGCTGTCTGCCTATTCCAGCCCGGGATCAGGACTGTTCGCATGAAAATATTCCGGACAGCGGCGGGTATGCGCCGGAATGACGAAATGCGAATTTTGAGGGTGGATCCTGCGAGACTCAGGCCGCCTCGACCATCCCCACGGCCTCTTCCACGTCCACCGCGACGATGCGCGACACGCCCGGTTCCTGCATGGTGACGCCGGCCAGGTGCTGGGCCATTTCCATGGTGACGCGGTTGTGGGTGATGAAGAGGAACTGGGTGTGGCCGGACATCGCCTTGACCAGGTTGCAGTAGCGCTCGGTGTTGGCGTCGTCCAGCGGCGCGTCGACCTCGTCCAGCAGGCAGAACGGTGCCGGGTTGAGCTTGAACATGGCGAACACCAGCGACAGCGCGGTGAGCGTTTTTTCGCCGCCGGACAGCAGGTGGATCGAGGCGTTTTTCTTGCCGGGCGGCTGGGCGAACACCTGCACCCCGGCGTCGAGCAGTTCGTCGCCGGTGAGGATGA
>JAMCVR010000194.1 GCA_023475455.1 Thermoplasmatota archaeon
CATGGCCGCCCGCCCCGTCAGACTTTGCCAAACTGCGACCGCCTTTGCCAATCTAATCGTAAACGGTGAGAATCCACGCCACCATGAAAGCCCCCGCCGATCTTATTCTCCTGCCGCAATGGGTGGCCTGGATCTCGGACAGGCGGTAGCCGTCGGCGTGCAGGCCGAATTCCGGCCCGATGTTCACCGGCCGCGAGAACTCGGGATCGATGCGCGCCAGCATTTCCTCGACCATCGCCGATTTCCAGGCGCGGCCGAGCAGGCGCTCCTTGGCGATCACCGGCGTTTCCGAACTCTTGATCAGCTCGACGATGTCGTCGACGTTGGCCAGCGCCACCGCCAGGCCTTCCAGGATATGGCCGCGTTCGCGCGCCTTCCTGAGGTCGAACACGGTGCGGCGGGTGACGACTTCGCGGCGATGGCGCAGGAAGGCGTCGAGCATCTCCTTCAGGTTGAGCAATCTGGGTTGGCCGTCGATCAGCGCCACCATGTTCATGCCGAAGGTGTCCTGCATCTGCGTCTGCTTGTACAGATTGTTGAGGATGACGTCGGCGTTCTCGCCGCGCTTCAGCTCGATGTAGACGCGCATGCCCGACTTGTCGGATTCGTCGCGCAGGTCGGCGATGCCGTCGATCTGCTTGTCGCGCACCAGCTCGCCGATCTTGATCAATAAATTGGCCTTGTTCACCTGGTAGGGCAATTCGTCGATGATGATGGCCTGCTTGCCGCCGCTCTTGTCGAGATCCTCGACATGGCAGGTGGCGCGCATCACCACGCGGCCGCGGCCGGTGCGGTAGCCGTCGCGCACGCCGGAGAGCCCGTAGATGATGCCGGCAGTCGGGAAGTCCGGCGCCTTGACGATGCTGATCAGCGACTCGATGTCGATCTCGGGGTCGTCCAGCAGCGCAAACAGCGCGGTGCAGATGTCGGTCAGGTTGTGCGGCGGGATGTTGGTCGCCATGCCCACCGCGATGCCGGACGATCCGTTGATCAGCAGATTGGGTATCTTGGTCGGCAGCACCAGCGGCTCATGCTCGGAACCGTCGTAGTTGGGGCCGAAGTCGACCGTTTCCTTGTCGAGGTCGGCCAGCAGCTCGTGCGCGATCTTCGCCATGCGCACCTCGGTGTAACGCATCGCCGCCGCGTTGTCGCCGTCGACCGAGCCGAAGTTGCCCTGGCCGTCGATCAGGGGGTAGCGCAGCGAGAAGTCCTGCGCCATTCGCACCATGGTGTCGTACACCGCGGTGTCGCCGTGCGGGTGGTACTTACCGATGACGTCGCCGACCACGCGGGCCGACTTCTTGTAAGCCTTGTTCCAGTCGTTGCCCAGCTCGTTCATTGCAAACAGTACGCGGCGATGCACGGGCTTCAGACCGTCGCGCACATCCGGCAGGGCGCGCCCCACGATCACGCTCATCGCGTAATCGAGATATGAGCGTCGCATTTCCTCCTCGAGGCTGACCGGGAGGGTTTCCTTGGCAAACTGTTCCATAACCGGCTTTTATTGTTCAGGCTTCAAAGCCCGTGATTTTAGCATGGCCGCCCGCCCCGTCAGACTTTGCCAAACTGCGACCGCCTTTGCCAATCTAATCGTAAACGGTGAGAATCCACGCCACCATGAAAGCCCCCGCCGATCTTATTCTCCTGCCGCAATGGGTGGCGCCCGTCGAACCCGCAGGTGCGCTCACCGGCCATGCCGTGGTCGTGCAGGGCGGCAGGATCCTCGATGTCCCGCCCGCCGATGCCGCCCAGGCCCGCTACGCTGCCGCGCAGACGCTCGCCTTGCCCGGCCATGCGCTGATCCCGGGCCTGGTCAACCTGCATGGCCACGCCGCGATGTCGCTGCTGCGCGGCCTGGCCGACGACCTGCCGCTGATGGACTGGCTCAACCAGCGCATCTGGCCGGCCGAAAACAAGCACGTATCCGAAGCCTTCGTGCGCGACGGCACCCTGCTTGCCGCCGCCGAAATGCTGGCGGGCGGCATCACCACCTGCAACGACATGTATTTCTTCCCGCAGGCCGCGGGCGAGGCCTTCCTGCAGGCCGGCATGCGCGCCACGCTGGGCATGATCGTGCTGGAGTTCCCCAGCGCCTACGCCTCGGACGCCGACGACTACCTGTCCAAGGGCCTCGCCGTGCGCGACGAACTGAAGGACGAGCCGCTGTTGAGCTTTAGCTTCGCGCCGCACGCGCCCTACACCATTGCCGACGCCAGCTTCGGCCGCATCAACACCCTGGCCGAACAGCTCGGCCTGCCCATTCACATCCACATTCACGAAACCGTCGACGAAATCCGCGACAGCGTCAAGCAATACGGCGTGCGTCCGCTGGAACGGCTGGCGCGGCTGGGCCTCCTGGGCCCGAACTTCATCGGCGTCCACGCCGTGCATATGAACGACGCCGAAATCGAGTTGCTGGCGCAGCACGGCTGCCATGTGGCGCACTGCCCGAGCTCGAACCTGAAGCTCGCCTCCGGCCTCGCGCCGGTGACGCAGCTCATGCGGGCAGGCGTCAACCTCGGTCTCGGCACCGACGGCGCCGCCAGCAACAACCGCCTCGACCTGTTCGCCGAGATGCGCCTGGCCGCCCTGCTGGCCAAGGGCGTCAGCGGCGACGCCGCCGCCCTGCCCGCCGCCGCCGCGCTGCAAATGGCGACGCTCGACGGCGCCCGCGCGCTCAACCTGGACAGCCAGATCGGCAGCATCGTCCCGGGCAAGCGGGCCGATCTGGTCGCGGTCGACCTGCATGCCCTGTCCAGCCAGCCGGTGTTTGACCCCGTCTCGCACCTGGTTTACGTTGCCGGGCGCGAGCACGTCACCCACGTCTGGGTCGACGGCATACTGAAACTGAACGAACGCCGTCTGGTCGGCCTCGACACCGACGACCTGACCGCGCGCGCCGCCTACTGGCACGGCAAACTCACCGCACAAGGACAGTCATGAGCAACGTCGACCCCGCCGAAATCGCCAAATTTTCCGAGCTCGCCCACCGCTGGTGGGATCCGAACTCCGAATTCAAGCCGCTGCACGAAATCAATCCGCTGCGCCTGAAATGGATCGACAAACTGGCGCCGCTGGCCGGCAGGAAGGTGCTCGACGTCGGCTGCGGCGGCGGCATCCTGGCCGAAGCGATGGCGGGCGCCGGCGCTACCGTCAGCGGCATCGACCTCTCGGAGAAGGCGCTCAAGGTCGCCAAACTGCACCTCTACGAATCCGGCCGCAGCGTCGACTACCAGCTGATGTCGGCCGAGGACTGTGCCGACCGGCACGCGGGCGAGTTCGACGTCGTCACCTGCATGGAAATGCTCGAGCACGTGCCCGACCCCGCCTCGGTGGTCGCCGCCTGCGCGAAACTGGTCAAGCCGGGCGGCTGGGTGTTCTTCTCCACGCTCAACCGCAACCCGAAGAGCTATCTGTTCGCCATCATCGGCGCCGAGTACATCCTGCGCCTGCTGCCGCGCGGCACCCACGATTACGCCAAGTTCATCCAGCCCGCCGAACTCGCCCGCATGGCGCGCGAAGCCGGGCTCGACACCCAGGAGCTGATCGGCATGACCTACAACCCGCTGACCAAGATCTACAAGCTGGAAGCGGACACCGACGTCAATTACCTGCTGGCGACGCAACGTGAGGCTTGAGAACATCCGCGCCGTCCTGTTCGACCTCGACGGCACCCTGGTCGACACCGCGCCCGACCTCGGCCACGCGCTCAACCTGCAGCGCGCGCGCCACGGCCTGCCGCCGCTGGCCGACGCGGTGATCCGCCCGCAGGCCTCGCACGGCGCGCGCGGCCTTCTGGGCGTCGGCTTCGACCTGCATCCCGACGACCCCCGCTTCGCCCCCATGCGCGAGGAATTCCTGCAGCTCTATGCCGACAACATCTGCCGCCACTCGCGCCCCTTCCCCGGCATCCTCGAACCTGAAGCTCGCCTCCGGCCTCGCGCCGGTGACGCAGCTCATGCGGGCAGGCGTCAACCTCGGTCTCGGCACCGACGGCGCCGCCAGCAACAACCGCCTCGACCTGTTCGCCGAGATGCGCCTGGCCGCCCTGCTGGCCAAGGGCGTCAGCGGCGACGCCGCCGCCCTGCCCGCCGCCGCCGCGCTGCAAATGGCGACGCTCGACGGCGCCCGCGCGCTCAACCTGGACAGCCAGATCGGCAGCATCGTCCCGGGCAAGCGGGCCGATCTGGTCGCGGTCGACCTGCATGCCCTGTCCAGCCAGCCGGTGTTTGACCCCGTCTCGCACCTGGTTTACGTTGCCGGGCGCGAGCACGTCACCCACGTCTGGGTCGACGGCATACTGAAACTGAACGAACGCCGTCTGGTCGGCCTCGACACCGACGACCTGACCGCGCGCGCCGCCTACTGGCACGGCAAACTCACCGCACAAGGACAGTCATGAGCAACGTCGACCCCGCCGAAATCGCCAAATTTTCCGAGCTCGCCCACCGCTGGTGGGATCCGAACTCCGAATTCAAGCCGCTGCACGAAATCAATCCGCTGCGCCTGAAATGGATCGACAAACTGGCGCCGCTGGCCGGCAGGAAGGTGCTCGACGTCGGCTGCGGCGGCGGCATCCTGGCCGAAGCGATGGCGGGCGCCGGCGCTACCGTCAGCGGCATCGACCTCTCGGAGAAGGCGCTCAAGGTCGCCAAACTGCACCTCTACGAATCCGGCCGCAGCGTCGACTACCAGCTGATGTCGGCCGAGGACTGTGCCGACCGGCACGCGGGCGAGTTCGACGTCGTCACCTGCATGGAAATGCTCGAGCACGTGCCCGACCCCGCCTCGGTGGTCGCCGCCTGCGCGAAACTGGTCAAGCCGGGCGGCTGGGTGTTCTTCTCCACGCTCAACCGCAACCCGAAGAGCTATCTGTTCGCCATCATCGGCGCCGAGTACATCCTGCGCCTGCTGCCGCGCGGCACCCACGATTACGCCAAGTTCATCCAGCCCGCCGAACTCGCCCGCATGGCGCGCGAAGCCGGGCTCGACACCCAGGAGCTGATCGGCATGACCTACAACCCGCTGACCAAGATCTACAAGCTGGAAGCGGACACCGACGTCAATTACCTGCTGGCGACGCAACGTGAGGCTTGAGAACATCCGCGCCGTCCTGTTCGACCTCGACGGCACCCTGGTCGACACCGCGCCCGACCTCGGCCACGCGCTCAACCTGCAGCGCGCGCGCCACGGCCTGCCGCCGCTGGCCGACGCGGTGATCCGCCCGCAGGCCTCGCACGGCGCGCGCGGCCTTCTGGGCGTCGGCTTCGACCTGCATCCCGACGACCCCCGCTTCGCCCCCATGCGCGAGGAATTCCTGCAGCTCTATGCCGACAACATCTGCCGCCACTCGCGCCCCTTCCCCGGCATCCTCGAACTGCTGGCCGAGCTTGAGGCGCGCGGCCTGAAATGGGGCGTGGTCACCAACAAGCCGGCGCGCTTCACCGAGCCCTTGATGTCCATCCTCGACCTCGCCGAGCGCGCCGCCTGCATCGTTTCCGGCGACACCTGCCCGCAGCCCAAGCCGCACCCGGCGCCCATGCTCGCCGCCGCCGAACTGTGCGGCGCCACCCCAGCGCAGTGCCTGTACCTGGGCGACGCCGCGCGCGACATCGAGGCCGCGCGCGCCGCCGCCATGCCGGCGCTGGTCGCCGCCTGGGGCTACCTCGACGCCAGCGACGCGCCGCACACCTGGGGCGCCCACGCGCAAATCCGCCACCCGCTCGAGACCCTCGATTACCTGGCGCCCTGAAATGGCCTACAGCCTCCTCAAGCAACTGCACCTCACCACCATCGCCCTCACCCTGGCGCTGTTCGTCCTGCGCGGCGCCTGGATGATGGCGGACTCCCCCCGGCTGCGGGCGCGCTGGGTGCGCATCGTCCCGCACGTCAACGACAGCCTGCTGCTCGCCAGCGGCATCGCCCTGGCCGTGCTGATCCGGCAATATCCGCTGGTGCACGGCTGGCTCACCGCCAAGCTGTTCGCGCTGATCCTCTATATCGTGCTCGGCACGGTTGCCCTCAAGCGCGGCAAAACCCGGGGCCGGCGCATCGCCGCCTGGGTCGCCGCCCTGCTGGTGTTCGGCTACATGGTGGCGGTGGCGGTCGCGCACGACCCCTTCCCCTTCATCCGGTAAACCGCGGGAACTTTCCAGCCGGCCGCTCCCTCTATGCGGTACACTTGTTGCAGCAACACATGGGGGCCGACCTGGCTTCGACGTGGGTCGCAAAGCAGCGTAGGGCATACCGAGGGTCAGAGCACCTCGTAAATCCAACTGAAAAACTTTAGTCGCAAACGACGAAAACTACGCCCTGGCCGCTTAAGGTCCAGGACTCACACCAGCCTGTTCATGGGCTGGGCCGGGGCAACCCGGCAGTGAGTTAATTCACATGAAATCGTGCTCATCCGGGTCGCTTGGGTGGGTGCTAAATCCAAGGCGGCTCGGCGAAATCCAGCCTGTTCGGCGGGCGTGATCAAGCTTAAAGCATAAAAACACCGGACTAAGTATGTAGAACTGCCTGTAGAGGGCTTGCGGACGCGGGTTCGATTCCCGCCGGCTCCACCACCGATACCCCCAGCATCATCCAACGCCGTCCACGTGACGGCGTTTTTCTTTGCGTTTTCACCCGATTAGCGTCCACGCCGGTCTTGCAATATCCCGCCACATCCAGTACAAATGGGGGTATCGAAGGGGGTATTTAGATAAATTGAACTGGAGAATAAATCATGGCTGGGGGTATCGGGACGGGAAGGCTGACAGACAAGGCGATCAAGGCATTTGTGGCGAAGGCTGAGCGCGGCAAGAAACTGGCCGACGGCGGTGGACTGTACCTGTTCATCACCCCGGCTGGGGGCGCCACGTGGCGGGTGAAGTACCGCGTCGACGGGCGGGAAAAGATCTATTCCATCGGTCCTTACCCCCTGGTGGCGCTGGCGGCGGCGCGGGTGGAGCTGAACGAGGTCAAGGCGCTGCTGCTGGAGGGCAAGGACCCGGTGGCAGAGCGTCGGGTGAACCGGGCGGCGACCGCCGCGACCACCGACAACACCTTCAAAGCCGTGGCGCAGGAATGGTTGGCCATGAAGCAGCGGGAATGGAGCGCGGGCCATTACACCAAATCGTCTCGGGCCTTCGAGCGCGACATCTACCCATCCCTCGGCAACCTGCCCATCGCGAGCATCACGCCCGCCATCGTGGCCAAGGCCGTTGAAACCATCCACAAGCGGGACGTGCTGGAAACCGCCAGCCGCATTCTCCAGC
Organism: Thermoplasmatota archaeon; assembly: GCA_023475455.1. The sequence goes on from JAMCVR010000194.1 coordinate 7,260, forward strand.
ACCTCAATGGGGTATTCCGCTACGCCCAGGCCAAGGGTCTGTGCCGGGACAATCCCGCCGCCCCGGCGCGCGAGGTGCTGCCCCGCAAGAAGGACAACGGACGCATGCCAGCGCTGCTGGAGTGGAAGGCGCTCGGCGACCTGTTGCGCCGCGCCGCCCAGGCCCGGCTTTCGCCGCCCGTCCACATGGCGCATCGCCTGTGTGCCTTTACTGCCATGCGCATCGGCAACGTGGTAGAGGCGGAATGGCGGGAGTTCCGTCTCGATGACGAGCAACCGGTCTGGATCATCCCGCGCGCCAAGATGAAGGTGACCGACCGGGACATCGACCACCGGGTCCCGCTATGCCCCGAGATCGAGGCGGAACTGCGGCAGTGGCGCGAGGTTTTCGGAGAACGCGGCTACCTGTTCCCATCGCCCACCGGGGGCAAGCATATCGGCCGGGAATCCGTCGAAAAGGTCTACCGGGTGACGCTCGGGCTGGCCGGCAAGCATTCGCCCCACGGCTGGCGCAGCGCCTTTTCCACCCTGGCCCGCGACCACGGCTTCGCCCGCGAGGTGGTGGAACTGGCCTTGGACCATGCCCACGACAACGATGTGGCGCGTGCCTATGACCGAGGTGAGCGCTTCGATCAAAGGGTAAAGCTTTATGACTGGTGGGGGGAGCAGCTTGCCGCTGCCCAACGTGGCGCCAGGGTCATCCCGTTGCCCGAAAAGGCGGTGGCATAGCACCGTTTTGCGAAACAGATTCAGTCCAGAGGGTCGTCGAGCAAGCGGAACCGTCTCGCCATTCCCAACAGCGATCGCTGGACATAGGCGTCATGCTCGTCCCTCAGGCGCTCGAAGGTTCGCCAGTGCATGCCCTTGGGCTTAATGCCAAATCGTCTCGGGCCTTCGAGCGCGACATCTACCCATCCCTCGGCAACCTGCCCATCGCGAGCATCACGCCCGCCATCGTGGCCAAGGCCGTTGAAACCATCCACAAGCGGGACGTGCTGGAAACCGCCAGCCGCATTCTCCAGCACCTCAATGGGGTATTCCGCTACGCCCAGGCCAAGGGTCTGTGCCGGGACAATCCCGCCGCCCCGGCGCGCGAGGTGCTGCCCCGCAAGAAGGACAACGGACGCATGCCAGCGCTGCTGGAGTGGAAGGCGCTCGGCGACCTGTTGCGCCGCGCCGCCCAGGCCCGGCTTTCGCCGCCCGTCCACATGGCGCATCGCCTGTGTGCCTTTACTGCCATGCGCATCGGCAACGTGGTAGAGGCGGAATGGCGGGAGTTCCGTCTCGATGACGAGCAACCGGTCTGGATCATCCCGCGCGCCAAGATGAAGGTGACCGACCGGGACATCGACCACCGGGTCCCGCTATGCCCCGAGATCGAGGCGGAACTGCGGCAGTGGCGCGAGGTTTTCGGAGAACGCGGCTACCTGTTCCCATCGCCCACCGGGGGCAAGCATATCGGCCGGGAATCCGTCGAAAAGGTCTACCGGGTGACGCTCGGGCTGGCCGGCAAGCATTCGCCCCACGGCTGGCGCAGCGCCTTTTCCACCCTGGCCCGCGACCACGGCTTCGCCCGCGAGGTGGTGGAACTGGCCTTGGACCATGCCCACGACAACGATGTGGCGCGTGCCTATGACCGAGGTGAGCGCTTCGATCAAAGGGTAAAGCTTTATGACTGGTGGGGGGAGCAGCTTGCCGCTGCCCAACGTGGCGCCAGGGTCATCCCGTTGCCCGAAAAGGCGGTGGCATAGCACCGTTTTGCGAAACAGATTCAGTCCAGAGGGTCGTCGAGCAAGCGGAACCGTCTCGCCATTCCCAACAGCGATCGCTGGACATAGGCGTCATGCTCGTCCCTCAGGCGCTCGAAGGTTCGCCAGTGCATGCCCTTGGGCTTAATGCCGCCGCCGTTCAGGATGCCGGGCTCCCATCCAAGCCGCCGTCGGATCGTGTCCGCTCGCCGTGCCGCCCGGTCGTCATCGGTTTGACTCAAGGTCCAGGGCTCATCCGAGCATGCTGGTAACAGGCTTCACTGGGCTTTACCGATTCCACCATCAGTTCCGCCCCCGCCAGAGGGCCGGATTGCGCGCGCTGTGAAACACCGCCAGAACGACGATGAGCGGGCCGCGCTCGCGGAAATACACGCAGTAGGGAAAACGGCGCGCCACGGCTTGCCGGATGTCGCGGTGCGCCTTGGGAAACTGACCGGGTTGCGCGGCAATGCGTTGCAGCACCTGTTCGATTTCGTTCAGGAACTCGCCGCCCAGGCCGCTGCGTTCTTTCTCATACCAGTCGGCGGCGGCATCGAATTCGGCCCGCGCCTGTCCTCGAAAGACGATGCGGCGGGTCATCGACGCCAGCGTGCTTGGGCTTCCTGCTTGATGGCGTTCCAGTCCGTTACCTCGTCAGGCGAGGCGTTGTCTTCCTTCAGCCGCCGTTCCAGTTCGGCCTGTTCTTGCGCCTGGATAGGCAGGAGCCCGGCTTCCTGCGCGACTGAGTCCCAGATGTCCTGGGCCAGGGCGATGCGTTCGTCCACCGGCAGGCGGTCTATGCCCAGATCGTGGATTCGGTTGCTCATGGCAGCTCTCCTTTGCATGGTTAATGCTCATTTTACAATCAAGCGCCGAACAACCGCTCCTTGGTTTGCTGCGAGCCTCGATCAATGCCAGCAGCAGAGGCTCGTGGCCTGGAACGACGATGCGCAGCAGATAGTCGAAATGCCACCACTGGAGCGCACTTAGCCAATCCGGAAATGAGCCTGGTCTCAGAAAACATTCGGATTGCAGCCGATGTCATCAACGGCGCGGATGGGCTGCTCATAACCGCGGGGGCTGGCATGGGTGTCGATTCGGGTCTTCCGGATTTCCGGGACACCATGGGGGTATTTATGGGGGTATCCTTGAAAATCCAACCTTCTTGAAAACGACAATGTTCTCGTATTCACAAGGCCTACATGGACATGGGTTCGATTCCCGCCGGCCCCCCGACCGTTTTCGGCCGGGGGTTTTTCTTTGTCTGCCACTCGCGTAGGCAGGCCCGCCTACCGGTTCGGTTGCGAATTGATCTGGCGCAAGCATACTTGTCATACCGAACGGATAATCCGTTTGCCCGACCCACAAAAAAAAACGGCTCAAGATGGACGAATTCCTCGCCTGGCTGCCGGCCGAACTGGCTTCCCTGCCGCGCTACGTGGTGGCACTGGCGCTCGGCCTGCTGATGGGGCTGGAACGCGAACGCAACCCGGCGGCCAAGGCGGGCTTGCGCACCTTTGCGCTGACAGCGCTGCTGGGGGTGCTGGCGGCGCATCTGGCAACGGCGCTGGATGAATTGTGGCTGGTCGCGGTGGGACTGCTGCTGGTCGGCGCGATGATGATTGCGGCCTATCTGCATGCGCCGCAACAACCGGAGGGCGACCCGGGGACGACGACGGTGGCGGCGCTGATGCTGTGCTACGGCCTGGGCGTGCTGGTGTGGCAGAACGAAATCCAGTTGGCGGTGATGCTGGGCATCGCGGCAACCATGCTGCTGTACTTCAAGCCCGAGCTGCGCGGCTTCAGCCAGCGCATGAGCCGCCACGATTTGCTGTCGATCCTGCAGTTCGCGGTGCTGGCGCTGATCATTCTGCCGCTGTTGCCGAACCAGGACTACGGCCCCTATGGCGCGCTCAATCCGTATCAGATCTGGTGGATGGTGGTGCTGATCGTCGGCGTGGGCTTGGCGGGCTATGCCGCGCTGCGGCTGGTCGGGCAGCAGCGCGGCGCGGTGATGCTTGGCCTGCTCGGCGGGCTGGTGTCGTCCACCGCGACGACTTTGTCGTTCAGCCGCCACGCCCGCGCCAGCAGCGAGATGGCGCCGGTCGCGGTGATCGTCATCGTGCTGGCCAACCTGGTGGTGCTGGTGCGCCTGGGCGTGCTGGTCGCGGTGCTGGCCCCGGGTGTGCTGACGCAGCTGCTGCCGGTGCTGATCGGCGGGCTGGTCGCCGGCGCATTCGGCGCCGCATACGGGGTGTACCGGCTGCAGCCGCAGGGCGAGCTCCCCGCGCTGGCGATGGGTAATCCCACCGAATTGCGACCTGCACTGGGCTTCGGCCTGCTGTATGCCGTGGTGCTGCTAGCCGCGGCCTGGCTGTCCGACTGGCTGGGCGCGCGCGGGCTATACGCGGTGGCGCTGGTGGCGGGACTGACCGATGTCGACGCCATCACGCTGTCCAGCCTGCGGCTGTACAACCTGGACAAGCTGCCGGTGACGCTGGTGGTCAACGTCGTCACGCTCGCGGTACTGGCCAATCTGGCCTTCAAATCGGCGCTCACCCTGACGATTGGCGGCTGGCACATGGCGCGCCACGCGATTGCCGGCATGGGGACCGTGGGGCTGGGACTGGTGGTGGCCTGGGCTATAATCAACGGTTTTTCCGCTTAGTCATCGAGCCCATCATGGAAGCCGAAAGCCTCAATCAGATCGAATCCAAACTCGCCGACCTGGGCGAGCGTGTTACTCAGCTCAGGGGGTTTCTTTAACTACGATCACAAAAAGGATCGCCTGGAAGAAGTCGTCCGCCTGTCCGAAGCGCCGGACTTCTGGAACGACGCCGGCCGCGCCCAGGAACTGGGGCGCGAGCGCAAGTCGCTGGAAGACGTGGTGCTGGTGCTCGACCGCGTGGCCTCGGGCCTGAAGGATGCCGCCGAACTGTTCGAGATGGCGCGCGAGGAGAACGACGACGAGACGCTGGCCGCCGTGCAGACCGACATCGCCGCCATCGAAAAGGACGTCTCGACGCTGGAGTTCCGCCGCATGTTCAACAACCCGGCTGACCCGAGTAATTGTTTTCTCGACATCCAGGCCGGCGCCGGCGGCACCGAGGCCTGCGACTGGGCGTCGATGCTGCTGCGGCAATACCTGAAATACGCCGAACGCAAGGGCTTCAAGGCCGAGCTGCTGGAAGAATCCGAGGGCGACGTCGCCGGCATCAAATCCGCCAGCATCAAGATCGAAGGCGATTACGCCTACGGGTATCTACGCACCGAAACCGGGGTGCACCGCCTGGTGAGGAAATCGCCGTTCGACTCGTCCGGCGGCCGCCACACCAGCTTCGCCAGCGTGTTCGTCTATCCGGAAGTGGACGATTCCATCGAAATCGACATCAACCCCGCCGACCTGCGTGTCGACACCTATCGCGCGTCCGGCGCCGGCGGCACCGAGGCCTGCGACTGGGCGTCGATGCTGCTGCGGCAATACCTGAAATACGCCGAACGCAAGGGCTTCAAGGCCGAGCTGCTGGAAGAATCCGAGGGCGACGTCGCCGGCATCAAATCCGCCAGCATCAAGATCGAAGGCGATTACGCCTACGGGTATCTACGCACCGAAACCGGGGTGCACCGCCTGGTGAGGAAATCGCCGTTCGACTCGTCCGGCGGCCGCCACACCAGCTTCGCCAGCGTGTTCGTCTATCCGGAAGTGGACGATTCCATCGAAATCGACATCAACCCCGCCGACCTGCGTGTCGACACCTATCGCGCGTCCGGCGCCGGCGGCCAGCACATCAACAAGACCGACTCGGCGGTGCGCATCACCCACCTGCCCAGCGGCATCGTGGTGCAGTGCCAGAACGACCGCTCGCAGCACAAGAACCGCGCCGAGGCGATGTCGATGCTGAAATCCAGGCTCTACGAAGCCGAGTTGCGCCGCCGCCAGGTCGAGCAGGACAAGCTCGAAGCCGGCAAGTCCGACGTCGGCTGGGGCCACCAGATCCGCAGCTACGTGCTCGACCAGTCGCGCATCAAGGACCTGCGCACCAACGTCGAGGCCTCGAACACGCAGAAGGTGCTCGACGGCGACCTCGACATGTTCATCGAGGCGAGTTTGAAACAGGGCGTGTAAGCGGCGGGTTTCCTGCGGAAGTTGCCAAGCGTAAACTTCGATTGACCATGCCTGAAGGGAATCGATGATGAAAACAGCCGAGTTGATCGACGAGGTGGTTTCGTTGCCAGTTGAAGAACGGGCGCGCGTGGTGGATACGTTGCTGCGCAGCCTGAATGCACCTGAAAGCGCGATCGATGCCGCGTGGATGGAAGTGGCACAGCGCCGGCTCGACGAATTGCGCGCCGGCCGCGTGGAGGCCGTCCCCGGCGATGCGGTATTCGAGCGTATCCGCCAGCGCTACGCAAAATGAGTTACTGGTTGATGCGGTCAGTCGTATCACTCAGTCGGGGCAAACTCTGCTGCTTGATGGCCACCTTGCCCTGCTCAATTCAGCAAGGAAGGCTGAAGCATTACCGACCAAGGTTTTCGCAGATTTGGGCATCGACGGGATCGTGATGATTCACGACAAGCCCTCAAGTATCGTCGAGAGGCTTAAGCAACGAGATGGGGGTGGAATTGGATTCGATGAAATCAAGGCATTGCAATCGTTGGAAAACAGCCGAGCCAAGATCGTTACTGGCGAGTTGGGATTGCCTCTGTTTCGGGTCAAGGCATTCGACGATTCCACCTTTTCAAAAGCGCTTGGAGCACTCAGATAGTATCGGGAATGTGAACGCAAAGGTGACCCCTATGCGCAAGGAATGCGACTTCGCTCAATCCCGCATAAATCCCCACGCTTCGCAGTTGAAGAAGCACATCACCATTCGCCTGGACGAAGACACCATCGCTTACTTCAAGGCAATTTCGGAAGAAGTAGGCATCCCGTATCAGAGCCTGGCCAATCTGTATCTGCGGGATTGCGCCGCTTCGCACTGTAAGCTCGACCTGCGCTGGAAGTAAGCGCGGGAGCGCCGCGTGTTCAGCCCTCCGCCACCACCGCCAGTACCGCCTCGCCGTAGGCTTCCAGCTTTTTCGTCCCCAGCCCCGATATCTCGCCCAGCTCCGCCAGCGTGGCGGGACGGCGCGCGGCGATTTCGCGCAGGGTGGCGTCGTGCAGGATGACGTAGGCGGGGACGCCTTTTTCGTTGGCGGTTTCGCGGCGCCAGGCGCGCAGGGAAAGGAACAGCGGGTCTTCGTCGTTGTGGTCGACGGCGAGGCGCGTCTTCTTGCTGCGGGCAGGCCGCACTTCGAGCGCGCGCAGCATGACGGTTTCCTCGCCCTTCAACACCGGCCTTGCGGTGGCAGTGAGTTTGAGCGCGCCATAGGCGGTGTGATCGACTTCGAGCAGGCCGCGCACGACGAGCTGGCGCAGCACGGCGCGCCAGACCTTGTCGGTTTGGCTGGCGCCGATGCCGAATACGCTCAGTGTGCTGTGGCCGAATTTGTCGACTTTTTCCGTCGTCTTGCCGAGCAGTACGTCGATGACGTGGCCGGCGCCGAAGCGCTGGCCGGTGCGGTAGACGGCGGAGAGCAGCTTTTGCGCGGCCTCGGTGCCGTCCCACAGGGTGGGCGGGTTGAGGCAGACGTCGCAGTTGCCGCAGGGCTGGCTGGCTTCGCCGAAGTAGGAAAGCAGCGCGACGCGGCGGCAGCTGGCGGCTTCGCACAGTCCGACCAGCGCATCGAGCTTGGCGTGGCCGATGCGCTTGTGCGCGTCCTCGGCCTCGCCTTCGTCGATGAAGCGGCGCTGCGTGACGACGTCCTGCAGGCCCCACGCCATCCAGGCTTCGGCCGGCTCGCCGTCGCGGCCGGCGCGGCCGGTTTCCTGGTAGTAGCCTTCGACCGAGCGCGGCAGATCGAGGTGCGCGACGAAGCGCACGTCGGGCTTGTCGATGCCCATGCCGAACGCGAGGGTGGCGAC
>JAMCVR010000038.1:0-4285 GCA_023475455.1 Thermoplasmatota archaeon
GGCCGACCGATGCCCGACCGAGCAAAGCGAGGAAGGGGCGGCAAAGGGTGGGCGGCAAAGCCGACCGCCCTGCAGCCGATCATCACCCCATGAAGGGGGTGGCCGAGCGCCGAAGGCGCGAAGGCACCCCCCCAAGCGACCACAGGGAGCGCGGAGGCAAGGGCGTGGGGACAGGCGCCTCCAGGCGCCAGGGAGGGTCTGCCGGCCGTCCAGGCCGGACGCGCGAAGCGCGCCCTCCCGGTGGCCCCTAAGACCGCGCAGGACGGGGCTTTACGGCCCGCAGGGCCGGCCCCGTCCGCAGGGGGGCGGTTAACAGCAGGCGCAGCCTGCCCGCCCCCATCAAGACGGAATAGCAGCCCTTCGGGCTGCCCGGCGACCGTCGGGCGTCGTGCATACGGCTTATGCGTGCCGCTTATGCGGGGAGCACCCCCGCCAGCCGTTTGCATAAGACGAAATCCGCGATTCATCCCAATTTCGTCTCAGCAGTCGTGCGCTTCGGCGTACAGTAACGCCGCAGCGTGGCGGCAGAAATCGCGACGCCTTCCGTGCGCAGGACGTCCGCGATCTGCTGCCAATCGTATCCCCGGCCGCGCATCGCCTTGATGCTGCCGGACAGCTTTTTGACCGCATCGGCAACGGTCAGCGGGCCGTCGATCTTCGGCGCGTTTTTCATCGCCGCTTCGATGCGCGCGATCTGCTCCTGACTCACCATTTTGCTACTCATGCTCTGCTCCTTTTTTGTCACAGCGTGACGATGGATTCATAATCCGTGACGAGTAGTTTTGCGCGTTCGCCTGGCCCCAACTTCATGCTCTGACCCTGCACGCGCACGTACCCGATGCTGTCCAAAACCCGCCGCAAAGCGGCTGCAAGCTCGGGCGTCGGGCATGTCCAGACAGCCGCCGAAAAGCTCCCGGTTTTGATCCCCGCAAGATGACTTTCGACGATCGCTTGATAGCGCTTCATGCTCTTGATACTGCGCTCGCATTCGATCGCAATCACGCCCCGCTCTGGATGCCTAACGAGCGCATCCGGCCGTTTGTACGCCTTGTTCCGAACCATCGCATTCGCACGCGCACCAGGTGCAATCTGGTCTGCGTTCATCCATCCCTTCCAGCCGGCACGCGACAGCCGAATCCTGAGCCGCTGCAGGTCCAAAGTGTGATCGATGATCGTGAGACCGACGCGCCCACGTTCATACACTTTCTCGATCAGGGGCTCGCCGTCGTCAGGTCGCCAGGCCATCGCCTGCCCGTGCGGGGTGATCCCGATGAGATGCACATTCCGCCATCCAATTGTCACCACCTCACGCACCACCAGCCCGTCACGCGCCAGCGCATTCGCCGTGCGCGTGATGGTGCGCGGGTCGGCGGTGCCTATGAGTTCCGAAAGCACCGCAGGCGTGCTGAAAATCTCCGTACGCAAAAAACGGAGTATCAGCCGCCGCTTTTGATCCTGCCGCGCTTTCCGCTCGGCCGGGTCGCGCATCACTGCCATGTCAAACCTCGTCTGCGTATTGAGATACATCCAGCATCTCACCTTCTCCGAAAACCGTATTTTCAGAATCCACCGTCGGCGCACTTTCCATCTCACGCGCCGGGGGCGGCGCATCCCGATGCGGCGCGCGAACCGGCTCAGGCATCGGCCCGCTTTCGATGTAGCGCGTGCTCAGAAACCACGCCGGCCCGAGCCCAAAAACCACCCCCACACTCGCCTCGCCGTTCGCCGGTTTCGGAAGGTGCGTGAACACGTGCGGCGGCATGTATTCACGTTTCTCGTTGCGGGTCGTCGTGCTTGTCCCGTTGTCGTTCTCCATCACGCTCTGACCCTGAAAAATCTCATGGCCCGCGATCTTGGAGAGTTCGCCTGCTGTGTTCGCGTCCATCACTCTGTAGACGATCTTAATGCCCGTATTCCCCCAAATTGCGCCCCGCACGGCTTTCGGATTCAGCCCCGCACAGTCGTCCAAATCGCCGAGCGACTGGTGAGCAAAAATCAGGTGGCAGTTCCGGTCGCGAACCGTCCCGGCAGCGCGCAGCGCGGCGGGCGAGAGCAGGTATTTAAGCTCATCAAGGAAGAGCGCCACCGGCCGACTCTGGTCGCCCCGCCCGTCGAGCGCCTGCAAAATCCGCTGCAGGATGAGCTTTTGTGCGGCCACCACCTCCAAGCGCGTCGTCGAGCCGATGACATAGAGCACGCCAGGACGAGACAGCACATCATTCAAATCAAGACCGCCTTCGGTGTGCAGCGCTTTCACGCGAGCGACTTGCTTCAGCTCACGCCAAAGGTTCTCTTGTTCGGTCACGCGCTCGTCCTGCCCGGCCTTCTGCAGAATTTCCAGCATGTCCGTCTTGCCGTCCGCCAGCGCCGACGCGAGAAATTCCGTGGCTTCCCGGTCTTTCCCTCGGTAAAAATCTACTCCGCCGTCGCCGGTCTTGCCGAGTTCGAGCGCAACCTGCAGCAGCTCTTCGACTTGATCGCGGCGGCAGCCGGCGAACGGATTCACCTGAGGAAAATCCGCCTGTGGGCGCAGATCAAGGGCGTGGAACGGATACCCATGATGCTCGCCTGCCCGCGCGAGCGCGCCGGGCAGATTGCGGTCGGCCTTGGGATCAAAAACTACGACGCACTCGCCCGCCGCCGCCAATTGAGACAACATCACGCCGGCAATGCTGGATTTACCCGTGCCGGACTCGCCAAGGATCTCGATGTGGTTTTTGTCGATGACGTTGCGTAACAGGTAAACCGGCTCGCGCTTGCCGTTTAGGCCCATAAACACCCTGGCGCCGCCAATCGCTTTATCGATCAGCGGCTGCGGGTCGAGCGGCACCGCAAGCCCGGCGATGCGTGCCGCGTCGCCCTGCACGTCGCCCGCGACGGCAGGCGTATCCGAGTTGCTCACCGCCTGCCAGACCCGTCGCAGCAGCATCAACGCGCCCCACGGCACGAAGCTGGACTTTGCCCAGCCCTCAAGAAAGCGCCCCGCCGACAGGCCCGCAAACATCGCCCCCCCGAAAATCAACGCAGCCGCAACCGCAATGCTCGTGTAGCCGAATAGCGGCAGCCAGCCGGCCCACTCCCAGCGCCCATCATCCACGCGCCGCGCGTACCAACGCGACAACCAGACAGCCCCCACACCCTGCGCGGCCAAAATCAAAATTAACGCAATCATCTCTATCACCCCTAGAATTTCGGACCATCGAAACCGCTCAGCCCCGGCCCCGGCTCGTCACTCGTGACAGCCGCCGGGCCCCGCCAAAAAATCAGCATCGCCACCCAGCCGCCAAGAGCACCGGAGCACGCGATCACGGCCCAAAAATAAATATTTGCCGCGCTCAACTCGATCAGCCGCAGCAGCGCAGCCGCATCCGCCGCGCCGGCGTGCATCAGCCAGCCCGCCGCGCCGATCCAAGCGCCCAACCCGATCAGACCGACCGTGCCCTTCGCGCGCCAGCGCAATTCCCGGTATTCGGTTTCCGTTTTCCGCATCTCACCCCCTAAAAATCTCATGGCCCGCGATCGCCACCACCACGGCGACAGCCGCCGCGCGTAGCGTCAGGCGGCGCAGCTCGGCGAGCCGGCCGGGGCCGAGGCTCAGCCGGGCCCCGATGCGCGCGCCGTGAAACGCGCGGCGCAGGTCTTCTGGCAGCTTCATCAGCGCGGCTCCCGCATCCGACGCACAGCAACCACTCCGCGCTGCACGATCCGAAGCAGCCCGCGCAGCAAAAACTCGATTCCGTGAACAACACCCCAAAAAACCAAACTTGCGAACGTCAGCATCTCTATCTCCTATCGTTGCGATATATCCAGCATCTCACCTTCCCCGAAAACCGTATTTCGTTTCGGCGCGCGGCGTCACGCGTGACGCTTTCCGAAAGCGGTTTCGGAAATACCTTTCGGAAAGGCGTTTCGGAAATGGATTTCGGAATCGGAAATACCTTTCGGAAAGGACTGATTGGCGGAAAGCCCCTGTTTTCGCGGACATGCCTCTAGATCGCGTTAAAAAGCCCGTGGTGCTGTCAGGCACGACGGGCGAGGATCGGGTTGCCTGCGACGGTTTGGGAGCCGTGGCGGGTCGTTAGATGGGGATAGATCAGGCCAACGGCGCTTTGAACGATCTACCTAATGTGCGGCCCTGTCGGGCTCGCATGCGTGGCGCTCGATAGAGTGCCGGGGAGATGGTTACTCGCCGCGGCGCTCTGCCGCCGGAAACCGTGCGCCGGGATACTTCGCCCGGAACTCACGCATCCTGCGCTCCTCCCACTTCGGATCCTCCCGCAGACCG
>JAMCVR010000038.1:4774-14923 GCA_023475455.1 Thermoplasmatota archaeon
CAACCGCCGCTGCGATCTCAGCGCTCCCGTGCCGCGCGATCCGACGCATCGCCTCGGCGTCACGCTGGTTGCCAGCCTGCAGGCAAATGCCGTGCTGGTCCTCGACCACAACAGCAGCATTTCTCCCCCTCGCCTGAGAGAGGGGGGGCTTGCCCCCCTCTGGAGGGGCTTCGCCCCTCTCTCTCTTGGGGTGGTGCTGGTTTTTCTTTTGTTGGTTCTCCTGTTTTTTCTCCATGGTCCTTCTTATACGGTCGGGCTGCCCGGCATCCGGCCCACCGGCATCCGGTGAACCGAAGTCCGGTGAGCGGACCTCGGTTGAACCGGAGTCCGGCAACCGGACTTCGGTGGAATCCTGGGGCGTGTCGTAGACATACGTCTCCGTGCGCCATCGCCCTTTCTCTCCCTGCAGGCGCCGCTGCACGATATATCCAGACTCCCGCAGCTCGCGCAGTGCTGTTAGCACTGCCTGCCGGCCCTCTCCCGGCGACTCAGCCGCAAGTTCGTGCGCGGTCATGCGCCAACCGTCAGCGTTGCTCAGCAGCCGGGCCAGCACGCCTCTCGCCCGATAGCTCAGCCTGCCGTCCCGCAGCGTGTCATTCTGGATCTCTGTCCAGCCCCGCGCTGGGCGGGGTGCGCGGATAATGCCGCTCATGCCGTCACCCCCAGTTCCATCCCATCAAACAGCCCCGCCTGCGCCACATCCAGCGCCCTCATCTTCGCCATATCCCGCCGCCCCTGCCGCGTACTCACTCCCCGTGCCGCTGCCATCTCCGTGCTCGTGCGCGGCATGTCGATCTCTTGACGGATTCTCTGCCACCGCGCATCGTCGTCGCCGTGCTCGCCGCCGATGGCACGCGCGACCGTCTCAGCCGCAGCGATGATTTCGCACGGGTCATCGAGCATGTCGCTCAGCGTTGCCTCTCGCCGCTGGCGCGGCTTTCCGTCCGGCAGCACCAGCCCGGCAGCCCGTGCCCGGCGGGCTTGATGACGAATGCCGGCGGCGAACATGTCAAAATCGATGCGCGCGTCTTGAAGATGCAGCGATGCGTCGGCAACGAACTCAGCCATTGCCGGCGATTCGAGGCTGTCAAGAATTTCGCAGTGTGCAGATTCGCTGTGGCGATACGAAAGTGTCCCAAACCAGCCACACACCAGGCCCCACGCCAGCGCGCGGGCTTCGTCGTCGTCCTCGTAGGCGGCGGGAAGCAGTTCGGGGAAGAGGTCGGAGGCGGTCATTGCGCACCGCCTTCCTGCGCAGCGGCGGCGGCGTACTTGCGCGGGCGGCCCGGCCCGCGCCGAGGTGCTGGCGCCGGTGTGTATGCAGGCTGAGGCTGCGTGTCAACTCGGAAAGTCCGACGCGAATCGAGCCATGCTTCAATGTCTGCGACGAGCCAGACCAGACGCGGCTGCTTCTGCACGGGCTCTGGCAGGCCTTCCAGCAGCGCAGGCGAGCGCAGGCCAGCGCGGAATGCGCGGATTGTGTGCGGATGGGTTTGCAGGCGCTCAGCGAGCTGCTGCGTCGTGAAAGTGTATGCGGACACGGCGAGTCTCCGCGCGATGTATTAGATCACGCATGAGAGCCCTGGTCCGCCCCGTCTCGGGGTGTCATGGTTGCTGCGCCGGCTCGGGCCGTAGCTCGTGGCACCCGTGCCTGTCGTCCGCCGTTTCCGGCACGCCATGTGGACGACTTATCGCGTCGCTGTCTCGACGAGTAATCGGACCGTACCGTTCCCCGCCCGCCCCGGCATCACCGGGTGCTGCCGCGCTGTGTTGCGGCTACTGAGTGTTCATTATGCGCAATTCGCGGCGCGTGTCAAGTAAGTCGTTGAAGATAAATAGTTATCCAGCAAGTTCGGGGACAATACGGGGACGATCTATTCTCTGCCACCGCGCATCGTCGTCGCCGTGCTCGCCGCCGATGGCACGCGCGACCGTCTCAGCCGCAGCGATGATTTCGCACGGGTCATCGAGCATGTCGCTCAGCGTTGCCTCTCGCCGCTGGCGCGGCTTTCCGTCCGGCAGCACCAGCCCGGCAGCCCGTGCCCGGCGGGCTTGATGACGAATGCCGGCGGCGAACATGTCAAAATCGATGCGCGCGTCTTGAAGATGCAGCGATGCGTCGGCAACGAACTCAGCCATTGCCGGCGATTCGAGGCTGTCAAGAATTTCGCAGTGTGCAGATTCGCTGTGGCGATACGAAAGTGTCCCAAACCAGCCACACACCAGGCCCCACGCCAGCGCGCGGGCTTCGTCGTCGTCCTCGTAGGCGGCGGGAAGCAGTTCGGGGAAGAGGTCGGAGGCGGTCATTGCGCACCGCCTTCCTGCGCAGCGGCGGCGGCGTACTTGCGCGGGCGGCCCGGCCCGCGCCGAGGTGCTGGCGCCGGTGTGTATGCAGGCTGAGGCTGCGTGTCAACTCGGAAAGTCCGACGCGAATCGAGCCATGCTTCAATGTCTGCGACGAGCCAGACCAGACGCGGCTGCTTCTGCACGGGCTCTGGCAGGCCTTCCAGCAGCGCAGGCGAGCGCAGGCCAGCGCGGAATGCGCGGATTGTGTGCGGATGGGTTTGCAGGCGCTCAGCGAGCTGCTGCGTCGTGAAAGTGTATGCGGACACGGCGAGTCTCCGCGCGATGTATTAGATCACGCATGAGAGCCCTGGTCCGCCCCGTCTCGGGGTGTCATGGTTGCTGCGCCGGCTCGGGCCGTAGCTCGTGGCACCCGTGCCTGTCGTCCGCCGTTTCCGGCACGCCATGTGGACGACTTATCGCGTCGCTGTCTCGACGAGTAATCGGACCGTACCGTTCCCCGCCCGCCCCGGCATCACCGGGTGCTGCCGCGCTGTGTTGCGGCTACTGAGTGTTCATTATGCGCAATTCGCGGCGCGTGTCAAGTAAGTCGTTGAAGATAAATAGTTATCCAGCAAGTTCGGGGACAATACGGGGACGATCTATGCGGTTAGCACGCGGACATCATGCGATCATGACGGGGACAATACGGGGACAGTGCTGGGACAAAAACAGGCCGATCCCGCCGTTTACGTTAGTAAACGCTATCGCTGAAACGCCTGTTTTATTGGTATTTGTTGTGCCGATTGTCGGAATCGAACTGACGACCTACCGCTTACAAGGCGGTTGCTCTACCAACTGAGCTAAAGCGGCGACGGGCGACATTATAGCGATGCCGCGCGACGGATTGATCGGTTACTTGACGACTTTGAGCGAGGGTTTGCCCTTGGGCGGCGCGGGCGCAGCGCCCGTTGCGGGCGGTGGCGTCCGCTCCGGCGGCCCGGGTGCGTCGACGGGTTCGAAATGCAGGCCCTGTCCGTTCTCGCGCGCAAAGATGGCGGCCACCCGATCGACAGGAATGGAAATCTCGTGCGAGACGCCACCGAAGCGCGCGGAAAACTGGATCCAGTCGTTTTCGAGCGTGAGATTTCGCGTCGCCCCGGCGCTGATGTTGAGCACGATCTGGCCGTCCTTGACGAAACCGGGGGGCACGCGGGTGCGCTCATCCACCGCCACCACAAGCTGCGGGGTGTAGCCCGAATCCGCACACCATTCGTAAATGGCGCGGATCAGATACGGCTTGGTTGAAATCTCGGCCACCGCCCCTGCCCGCTTACTTGCGCAGCGCCTTTTCGGTGGGGGTCAGCGCGTTGATGAAGGCGGGACGGCTGAACAGGCGCTCGCGGTACTTCAGTACCGGCGCCGCCACTTTCGGCAGCTCGATGCCGTAGTGCTCGAGCCGCCACAAGAGCGGCGCGATCGCCACGTCCAGCATGGAGAACTCGTCGTTCATCAGGTATTTCTGCTTGGTGAGGATGGGCGTGAGCTGCGACAGGCTGTCGCGGATTTCCTGGCGCGCCTTGTCCGACCCCTTGCCGAGGCTGTGCTCCAGCGTGTTGACGTGGGTGAACAGGTCGTGCTCGAAGTTGAACAGCACCAGCCGCGCGCGGGCGCGCATGACCGGGTCCGGCGGCATCAGCTGGGGATGCGGAAAGCGCTCGTCGATATACTCGTTGATGATGTTGGACTCGGTCAGAACCAAGTCGCGCTCGACCAGCACCGGCATCTTGCCGCTGGGGCTGATGCTGGCGATTTCTTCCGGCTTGTTGTGCATGTCCACATCGATGACTTCAAAGTCCATGTCCTTTTCGAACAGGACGATGCGGCAGCGGTGGCTGTACGGATCGGTACTGCCGGAATACAAGGTCATCATGGCGGGGGCTCCCTAAGGTGTTGCGTGTAATTAAAGCTTAAAACGCCAACAGCCGGACACGGTCCGGCTGTTGGCGAACGGCGGTGGCCGGATTCAGTGAATGTCTTTCCAGAACTCTTTCTTCAGGTAATAGGCCACCACGAAGAAGACCGCCAGGAAAATCAGAACGATGAGGCCGAGCTGCTTGCGTTGGACCTGGGCAGGCTCGCCCATCCACACCAGGTAGTTGACCAGGTCGCCGACCATGGCATCGTATTCGGCCAGCGTCACGCTGCCGGGCTTGGCCAGTTCGAGGCGCTCGATCACTTCATGCTCGCCGTCCTTCCTGTAGACCGGCGCCATCTCGCCCTGCAGGGTCCACATCACGTGCGGCATGCCCACCTTGTCGAACACGGTGTTGTTCCAGCCGGTGGCAGTCGTGTCGTCACGGTAGAAGCCGCGCAGGTAGGTGTACAGCCAGTCGGCGCCGCGCGAACGGGCGATCACGCTCAGATCCGGCGGGTTGGCGCCGAACCAGGCCTTGCCGTCCGCCTTGGTCATGCCGACCTTCATGGTCTCGCCCGGTTTTTCGGCGGCGAACATCAGGTTGTCCTTGATCTGGTCTTCGGTCAGACCGATGTCCTGCAAACGCGAGTAGCGCATGGAGCCGGCACTGTGGCAGTTGAGGCAGTAGTTCACGAACATGCGGGCGCCGCGCTGCAGCGATTCCTGGTCGGCCAGATTGACCGGCGCCTTGTCCAGGTGAACGCTGGCGCCCGACGCAAAGGCCACGACGGGGGCTGCCGCCAGCAGGAAAAGAAAATTCTTCAAGCGTTTCATTTAGCCAGTCACCCTTTCCGGCTTGTTGTGCATGTCCACATCGATGACTTCAAAGTCCATGTCCTTTTCGAACAGGACGATGCGGCAGCGGTGGCTGTACGGATCGGTACTGCCGGAATACAAGGTCATCATGGCGGGGGCTCCCTAAGGTGTTGCGTGTAATTAAAGCTTAAAACGCCAACAGCCGGACACGGTCCGGCTGTTGGCGAACGGCGGTGGCCGGATTCAGTGAATGTCTTTCCAGAACTCTTTCTTCAGGTAATAGGCCACCACGAAGAAGACCGCCAGGAAAATCAGAACGATGAGGCCGAGCTGCTTGCGTTGGACCTGGGCAGGCTCGCCCATCCACACCAGGTAGTTGACCAGGTCGCCGACCATGGCATCGTATTCGGCCAGCGTCACGCTGCCGGGCTTGGCCAGTTCGAGGCGCTCGATCACTTCATGCTCGCCGTCCTTCCTGTAGACCGGCGCCATCTCGCCCTGCAGGGTCCACATCACGTGCGGCATGCCCACCTTGTCGAACACGGTGTTGTTCCAGCCGGTGGCAGTCGTGTCGTCACGGTAGAAGCCGCGCAGGTAGGTGTACAGCCAGTCGGCGCCGCGCGAACGGGCGATCACGCTCAGATCCGGCGGGTTGGCGCCGAACCAGGCCTTGCCGTCCGCCTTGGTCATGCCGACCTTCATGGTCTCGCCCGGTTTTTCGGCGGCGAACATCAGGTTGTCCTTGATCTGGTCTTCGGTCAGACCGATGTCCTGCAAACGCGAGTAGCGCATGGAGCCGGCACTGTGGCAGTTGAGGCAGTAGTTCACGAACATGCGGGCGCCGCGCTGCAGCGATTCCTGGTCGGCCAGATTGACCGGCGCCTTGTCCAGGTGAACGCTGGCGCCCGACGCAAAGGCCACGACGGGGGCTGCCGCCAGCAGGAAAAGAAAATTCTTCAAGCGTTTCATTTAGCCAGTCACCCTTTCCGGTTCCGGTTTGGTTTTGTCAATCGAGGTATACCAGGGCATCAGCAGGAAAAACAGGAAGTAGATCACTGAGAAGACCTGGGCAAAAATCGTCGCCACCGGTGTTGCCGGCAGCAGGCCAAGATAGCCGAGACCGACGAAGGACACGACGAACAGGGCCAGCATGATCTTGTAGATCGGGCCGCGATAGCGGATCGACTTGACCTTGCCGCGATCGAGCCAGGGCAGGAAGAACATCAGCACGATCGACATCCCCATCGCCACCACGCCCGGGAACTGCGAGCCGAACAACGGCGGTACCGCGCGCAGGATCGCGTAGAAGGGGGTGAAGTACCACAGCGGCGCGATGTGCTCGGGCGTCTTCAGCGGGTCGGCCGGAACGAAGTTGGCCGCCTCGAGGAAGTAGCCGCCCATTTCCGGGGCGAAGAACAGGATTGCCGAGAACACCATCAGGAAGACGACGACGCCGACGATGTCCTTCACCGTGTAGTACGGGTGGAAGGGGATGCCGTCGAGCGGAATGTGCGTCACCGGATCCTTGTGCTTCTTGATCTCGACGCCGTCGGGGTTGTTGGAGCCGACTTCGTGCAGCGCCACCAGGTGCACCATGACCAGCGCGATCAGCACCAGCGGCAAGGCGATGACGTGGAAGGCGAAGAAGCGGTTCAGCGTCGCGTCGGAAATCACGTAGTCGCCGCGAATCCAGATCGACAGGTCTTCACCGATGAAGGGCACGGCGGCGAACAGGTTGACGATCACCTGGGCGCCCCAGAACGACATCTGGCCCCACGGCAGCAGGTAGCCGAGGAAGGCTTCGGCCATCAGCGCCAGATAGATCAGCACGCCGAAGATCCAGATCAGTTCGCGCGGCTTGCGGTAGGAGCCGTACATCAGGCCGCGGAACATGTGCAGGTAGACGACGACGAAGAACATCGAGGCGCCTGTGGAGTGCATGTAGCGGATCAGCCAGCCCCAGTCGACGTCGCGCATGATGTACTCGACGGATGCGAAGGCGAGCTCCGAATCCGGCTTGTAGTTCATGGTCAGGAAAATGCCGGTGACGATCTGCAGCACCAGCACCAGCAGCGCCAGCGAGCCGAAGAAGTACCAGAAGTTGAAGTTCTTGGGCGCGTAGTACTCGGACAGGTGCGCCTTGTAGGTTGCGGTGAGCGGGAATCGATCGTCGATCCAGCCCATCAGCTTTTGCATGGCAGACATTCTTTCAGGCTCCTTTTGCGTCTACGCCGATCAGCAGTTTTGCGTCGCTGAGGTATTGATGGGGCGGGATGACCAGATTGGTCGGCGCCGGCACGTTCTTGAACACGCGCCCGGCGAGGTCGAAACGCGAGCCGTGGCAGGGACAGAAGAAACCGCCCGGCCAGTCGGCGCCGAGGTCGGCCGCGCCGAGGTCCTTGCGGTAGGTCGGCGAACAGCCGAGGTGGGTGCAGATGCCCACGGCCACCAGATATTCGGGTTTGATCGAGCGGGTGGCGTTCTTGCAGTACTCGGGCTGCTGCGGCACCTCGCTTTGGGGATCGGTCAGCTGATCGTCATGCTTGCCCAGCAGGTCGAGCATTTCCTTGGTGCGGTTGACGATCCACACCGGCTTGCCGCGCCATTCGACCGTCAGCAGCATGCCCGGCTCGACCTTGCTGATATCCACTTCCACCGGCGCGCCCGCTGCCTTGGCGCGCTCGCTCGGCATCATGCTCATCACCAGCGGCACGGCCACCCCCGCCACCGCGACCCCCCCGACGGCGCTGGTCGCGGCGATCAGGAATTTTCGTTTACGTGTGTCCACTTTTTGCCCATCGACTTCCTGGCTCATGTTTACCTGACCTGAACGTGTTGCGATAAAGCCGGTATTCTAACCAATTTGTCCCCTGCACCGGAAGCCTGTCATGGCGATCGCGCAATGCGCCGCTCCCCTTGGGCTATAATCGCCGCGTGGCGGAATCGTGCCAAGTCCATGAATTTAATCACTATGCGCAAACTCTGGTTGCTTTTCGCCCAATCCGCCACAGTGGCGCTGGGCGTCCTGTTCGTCGTCGTCCTGTTCAAGCCCGATCTCTTGCGCTGGCAGCCGCAGCAACAGAACCTCACCATTCAGCAGGCACCGCAGCCGGCTGCGGGCGAACTCGCCGCCAGCCAGTCTTTCGCGCCGGCCGCACAAAAAGTGATTCCATCGGTGGTCAACGTTTTTACCCAGCAAAAGGTACGCACCCCAACCCACCCCGCATTGGAGGACCCGATCTTCCGCTACTTCTTCGGCGACCGCCCCGACTCCCGTCCGCGCGAGGTATCCAACCTCGGATCGGGCGTGATTGTCAGCGCCAACGGCTACATCCTCACCAATCACCATGTGGTCGAGGCCGCCGACGAAATCCAGGTCGCGCTGGCGGACGGCAGGACCCTGCGCGCGCGCGTGGTGGGCGCCGACCCGGAAACCGATCTGGCGGTACTGAAAATCAATGCCGACAATCTGCCCGCCATCACCTTCGCCCAGCCCGACAGCCTCAAGGTCGGCGACTGGGTGCTGGCGGTGGGCAATCCCTTCGGCGTCGGCCAGACCGTCACCGCGGGCATCGTCAGCGCGCTCGGCCGCACGCATCTCGGCATCAACACCTTCGAGAATTTCATCCAGACCGACGCCGCCATCAACCCGGGCAATTCGGGCGGCGCGCTGGTCGATTCCGCCGGCAACCTGGTCGGAGTGAACAGCGCGATCTATTCGCGCACCGGCGGCTCGCAGGGCATCGGCTTTGCCATCCCGGTCAGCATCGCGCGCCAGGTGATGGAACAGATCATCAAATCCGGCGGCGTGACGCGCGGCTGGATCGGCATCGAGGTGCAGGACCTGACGCCCGAACTGGCGGAATCCTTCAATCTGAAAAACGCCGAAGGCGCGCTGATCGCGGGGGTGCTGAAAGGCGGCCCCGCCGATGCCGGCGGCATCCGTCCGGGCGACATCCTGCTGGCGGTCAACGGCAACAAGGTGTCCGATTCGGCTTCGCTGCTCAACCTGATCGCCGCGCTGAAGCCGGGCGACGTGAGCCGGCTCACGGTGGCGCGCAAGCAGCAAACGCTGGAACTGAAAATCCAGGTCGGACGGCGTCCCATGCAGCGCTCGCTGGAGCCCACACCGGACCCCGAGCTCAACTAAGGCGGATTACGCGCCCGCCTGCACCTGCGTCAGCACGCGCAGGCGGGTGGGATAGACGTACGCATCCCGTTCCATCGCGGGCAGGCGCCAGGCAGCGGCAGCGCGTGCCTGCCGCTGCAACGCAGGATCGTGCAGACGCAGGCTCGCCAGAATCAGCACATCGGACGGCGAATAGAATGCGCCGTCGGCCAGCGCCGGCTCGGGCTGCAACGTGGCCAGCAGCGGCCGCGCTTCATGTTTCCAGCCCTTTTCGCTCCAGAATAGCGTCCAGGCGGCGTGTGCGAGCTGCCGCGCACGGTCGCGCGACTGGGCGTTGCCGGTGGCGTCGGCATGATCCAGCAGGCCCTGCGCGACATACGCGTAATCCTCCAGTTCGGCATCCGGCAGCGTCTTGCCGCGCGCCATCGCCTTCAGCAGCCGCCCGTCCCGGAGCAGCCGGGTCAGCAGGAAACGCTGCAGGCGGTCGGCACGCGCGCGGTAAGCCGGATCGAGCTGAATGGCCTGGCTGAACGCCGACAACGCCAGGCCATTCAGGCCGGCATTCAGCTTGTCGTCCTTGGGCAGACTGCGGGCCAGGCGCAGCGGCCGCAGGATGCGCAGGGCATCGGCCAGCAGCCGGCGCTCATCCGCCGTCGGCGCACGGTATTCCGCGGGCAGGTAGCCGTCCTCGAAACTGCGCGGGACATCGAGCTGCCACACCCGCCGGGCCGCGGCAAAGGCCTCCGGCGGCAGGCGCCGTTTCAATTCCTCGGGTTCCCACAGATAGGTCGCCCCTTCCCGCCCCGCGTCGTCCACCGCGGACGTGCTGCTGTAGAAACCGCCGCTCGCATCGAGCAATTCGCCCTCCATGAAATCGAGCGTGCTGCGCGCAATGTCGCGGTAACGCGGCTGGCGCAGCACGCTCGCGGCGCGCAGGTAGAGCATGGCCAGATGCGCGTTGTCGTACAGCATTTTCTCGAAATGCGGCGTATCCCACTCGGGA
>JAMCVR010000083.1 GCA_023475455.1 Thermoplasmatota archaeon
CGCCGAGGTCGTCAAGGGCGTCCCCGACGTGCGCACGGTGTTCAACGAACTCAGCATCTCGGGCCTCGCTTCACTGACGTCCAAAGCCAATGACACCGCCATCACCGGCAACGTCAAGGCGCGCCTGCTGCGCGACGAGCGCGTGCCCGGCACCAAGATCAAGGTGGTGACCGAAACCGGCGTGGTCTACCTGATGGGACTGGTGACGCAGGCCGAAGCCGACGTCGCCACCGGGATCGCGCGCACCACGTCGGGCGTGACCAAGGTCGTCACCCTGTTTGAATACCTCAACTGATGCCGCTGCCCGCCGTCGAACGTAGCTGCCCATGATCGGCCATCCATGATTTACCGCGACCTGCGCGATTTCATCGCACAACTTGAAGGCATGGGCGAGCTGAAACGCATCGCCGTCGAAATCGACCCGAAGCTGGAAATGACCGAAATCGCCGACCGCGTGTTGCGCGCCGGCGGTCCGGCGCTGCTGTTCGAGAACGCGAAGGGCAGCCGCATCCCGGTGCTGGCGAACCTGTTCGGCACGGTCAAGCGCGTGGCGCTGGGGATGGGCGAGGACGATCCGGCGCGGCTGCGCGAAGTCGGCAAGCTGCTGGCCTACCTGAAGGAACCCGAGCCGCCGAAGGGACTGCGCGACGCCTGGGACAAGTGGCCGGTGCTGAAACAGGTGCTCAACATGGCGCCGAAGGAAGTGAGGAGCGCGCCCTGCCAGGAGATCGTGTGGGAGGGTGCCGACGTCGATCTCGGCCGCCTGCCGATCCAGCACTGCTGGCCGGGCGACGTGGCGCCGCTGATCACCTGGGGACTGACCGTCACGCGCGGCCCACACAAAAAACGGCAGAACCTCGGCATCTACCGCCAGCAGGTGATCGGCCCCAACAAGCTCATCATGCGCTGGCTGGCGCATCGCGGCGGCGCGCTCGATTTCCGCGAGCACACGCTCGCGCATCCGGGCGAACCGTTTCCCGTCGCGGTCGCCCTGGGCGCCGATCCGGCGACCATCCTCGGCGCCGTCACCCCGGTGCCGGATTCGCTCTCCGAATACCAGTTCGCCGGCCTGCTGCGCGGCGCCAAGACCGAAGTGGTGCAATGCCTCGGCAACGAGTTGCAGGTGCCGGCGTCCGCCGAAATCGTGCTCGAAGGCGTGATCCATCCCGGTGAAATGGCCTTGGAAGGCCCGTACGGCGACCACACCGGCTACTACAACGAACAGGAAAGCTTCCCGGTGTTCACCGTCCGCCGCATCACGATGCGGCGCGACCCGATCTACCACAGCACTTACACCGGCAAGCCGCCGGACGAGCCGGCGATTCTCGGGGTGGCGCTGAACGAGGTGTTCGTGCCGCTGCTGCAGAAGCAGTTTCCCGAGATCACCGACTTCTACCTGCCGCCCGAGGGCTGCTCCTACCGCATGGCGGTGGTGAGCATGAAGAAGGCCTATCCGGGCCATGCCAAGCGGGTGATGTTCGGCGTGTGGAGCTTTCTGCGCCAGTTCATGTACACCAAGTTCATCCTCGTCACCGACGACGACGTCGACGTGCGCGACTGGAAGGAGGTCATGTGGGCGCTCACCACGCGCGTCGATCCGGCGCGCGACACGCTGCTGGTGGAGAACACGCCGATCGACTACCTCGACTTCGCCAGCCCCGTCTCCGGACTCGGCAGCAAGATGGGGATCGACGCCACCCACAAATGGCCTGGCGAAACGACGCGCGAATGGGGCACGCCGATCGTGATGGACGCGGCGGTCAAGGCGCGGGTCGACGCGCTGTGGACGGACCTGAATCTGTAGCATGGCCACCCAGGATATTTTCCTCGGTCGCCAGCCCATCCTCGACCGCGACCAGCGCATCGTCGCGTACGAACTGCTGTTCCGCACCGGCGATACGCCCGGCGTGACCGTCA
This sequence comes from Thermoplasmatota archaeon, assembly GCA_023475455.1. Next base: position 1,918 of record JAMCVR010000083.1, read on the forward strand.
CCGACGACATGCAGGCGACCGCCAGCGTCATCCATCACGCGTTCAGCGAAATGGGCGTGCAAACCGTACTGGGCACGCAACTGGGCTACATCAACGTCAGCGCCGACATGCTGCTGTCCGACATGGTGGAACTGCTGCCCAGGGCGCAGGTGGTGCTGGAACTGCTCGAAACGATCGACATCACCGGGGACGTGATCGAGCGTTGCCGCGTACTCAAGCAGCGGGGCTTCACGCTGGCGCTGGATGATTTCGTGTTCGATGACCGCTACCGCCCGCTGCTCGCGCTGGTCGACATCGTCAAAGTCGATTTGCTGGTGCATGGCCGTGACGGGCTGCGTGAGATAGTCGCGCAGCTCAAGCAATGGCCGGTTCAATTGCTGGCCGAAAAAGTCGACAGCGCCGAACAGGCCGCCTATTGCCAGTCACTCGGATTCGAGCTGTTCCAGGGTTATTACTTTGCCCGTCCGGCAGTCCTCTCCGCCAAGCGTGCGGATCCCAGCCAGCTGGCGCTCATCCAGCTGCTGGGGCTGGTGATGCACGACGCCGAAACCCGGCAGATCGAACAGGTTTTCAAGCAGCATCCCAATCTGACCTACAACCTGATGCGGCTGGTGAACTCGGTGGCAAGCGGCGTCCAGCGCAGCATGACCTCGGTCTCGCAGGCGATCATGGTGCTCGGCCGCAGGCAGTTGCAGCGCTGGCTGCAACTGCTGCTGTTCACCCTGCAAGGCGGCTCGACCTACCCCAGCCCGCTGCTTTTGCTGGCCGCCACGCGCGGCAAGATGATGGAACTGCTGGCCGGGAAACAGCAGCGCGATGCCGATTACTGCGACGAGGCGTTCATGGCCGGAATCCTGTCTCTGATCGAAACGCTG
>JAMCVR010000073.1:0-291 GCA_023475455.1 Thermoplasmatota archaeon
GCTGTCGGCCGGGCGCCTGCCGCTGACCGAGCTCGACGCCATTGCCGATTCGCGGGTGGCGCTGCGGCTGTCGGGCCTGTCCGGGGTGGCGCAGGTACTGGTGTTCGGCTCGCAGAAATACGCCCGACACGCCGGTCCGCGCGCCGGGCCCCGTGCCGGATTCTCCCTGCGCGCTGGCGCTGGGGATCGATGCATCACGCTGCAATTCGAGCTCGACCGCGACATCGACGCCGCCGCGCAGGACGTGCAGACCGCGATCGCGCAGGCGGCGCGCAAGATCGGAAGAGCACA
>JAMCVR010000073.1:301-2784 GCA_023475455.1 Thermoplasmatota archaeon
CGGCAAGGTCAAGCTCGAAAGCGCCCGCCGATGAATCCGTCGCGGCTGTTCATCGAGCGACCGGTCGCCACGCTGATGCTGGTGCTGGCGATGGCGCTGTTCGGCGCACTCGCCTACACGCAGCTGCCGGTGAACGACCTGCCGCAGGTGGATTTCCCCACGCTGCGCATCAGCGCCTCGCTGCCCGGCGCCAATCCGGAGACCATGGGCAACACCGTGGCGACGCCGCTGGAACGGCAGTTGTCGACGGTGGCCGGGATCGAGTCGATGAGCTCGCAGTCGAGCCAGGGATCGACCAGCATCACGCTGCAATTCGAGCTCGACCGCGACATCGACGCCGCCGCGCAGGACGTGCAGACCGCGATCGCGCAGGCGGCGCGCAACCTGCCGCAAGGAATGGACCCGCCGCAGCTGAGAAAAATCAACCCGGCGGATTCGCCCATCCTGTATCTGGCGCTGTCGGCCGGGCGCCTGCCGCTGACCGAGCTCGACGCCATTGCCGATTCGCGGGTGGCGCTGCGGCTGTCGGGCCTGTCCGGGGTGGCGCAGGTACTGGTGTTCGGCTCGCAGAAATACGCGCTGCGGCTGTATCTCGATCCCGCCAAATTGCAGGCGCGCGGCCTCACCTTTGCGGACGTCATCCAGAAGGTGCAGACGGCCAACGCCAACCTGCCGTCGGGCACGCTGGACGGCGCCACCCGAGCCTATACGGTGAAGGCCCCGGTGGCGCTCGCCAACGCCGCCGACTTCGGCGACATCATCGTCGCCTACCACGACGGCACCGCGCTCCGGGTGAAGGATCTCGGCCGCGCCGAGGACGGCGTCGAGGACGACAAGCGCCGGACCTGGTACAACGGCACCCGCGCCATCGTGCTGGCGGTGCAGCGCCAGCCGGGCGCGAATACCGTCGAGGTGGCCGAGCGCATCCGCGCGATGCTGCCGCAGATCGAGGCGGAGCTGCCCGACGGCGTGAAGCTGCAGGTGCATTCCGACCGCTCACGATTCGTGGAGGACTCGCTGCGCGAGGTCAACTTCACCCTCATCCTTGCGCTGGGGCTGGTGATCCTCGTCATCTTCGCCTTCCTGCACAATCTGCGCGCCACCCTGATTGCGGCGCTGGTGCTGCCGAGCTCGCTGCTCGGCACCTTCGCCTTCATGCACCTGGCGGGCTACAGCCTCAATAATTTGTCCTTGATGGCGATCACGCTGGCGATCGGCTTCGTGGTCGACGACGCGGTGGTGGTGATCGAGAACATCGCGCGCCATCTGGACATGGGCAAGACCCGCATGCAGGCCGCGCTCGACGGTGCGCAGGAGATCGGCTTCACCGTGCTGTCGATGACGATTTCGCTCGCCGCCGTATTCCTGCCCATCCTGTTCATGGGCGGCATGATCGGGCGGCTGTTCCAGGAGTTCGCGGTCAGCATCGGCGTCGCGGTGCTGCTGTCCGGCGTGGTGGCGCTGACGCTCACGCCGATGCTGTGCGCGCGCGGCCTTACGCACGAGCCGCTCAACAATCCGCTGTCGCGCCTGTTCGACGCCGGCTTCCACCGCTTCCGCGATTTTTACGGCGCCACCCTGCGCGCGTCGATGCGCCATCGCGGCGCCATGCTGCTGTTTTCGGCCGCGGTGCTGGGCGCGATGATCTGGCTGTCCGGCCAGGTCAAGCAGGGCTTCATCCCGCGCGTCGACTCCGGGATGATTTTCGCCAGCGTGCAGTACCCGGAAGGCATTCCGTTCGAAGAGCTTTCAAAGCGCCAGCAGCAGCTTGCGGCCATCGTGCAGCGGCACCCGGCGGTCGAAGGCCTGATGTCCTCGGCCGGGCAGGGCGGCGGCGGCATCGGCGGCGGCAACGTCGGGCGCTTGGTGATCCGCCTCGCGCCGCGCGACACCCGCCCGGGCGCGGATGAGGTCATCGACGCGTTGCGCGCGGCGACGCGCAAGATCGGCGGCATCAACGTCACCTACCAGAATCCGGCGTCGATCAACGTCGGCGCCCTGGCGTCCGGCAGCGACTACCAGCTGACCCTGACGGCGGGTGATTTCGAGGCGCTGAAAACCGCCTCCGCCGCCGCCGAAAAACGGCTGGAATCGGTGCCGCTGATCGATGACGTCGACAGCAACCTCGAATTGCGCAACCCCGAACTGCGCGTCAGCCTCGATCCGATCGAAGCGGCGCGTCTCGGCATCACCGCGCAGCAGGTGCAACAGACCCTGTACGACGCGCTGGGCGGCCGCCGCATCAGCGAAATCTACGGCGCCAGCGACCAGTACGCGGTGAGCATCAAGGCACTGCCGGAAGCGCAGCTGAACCCGGCCATCATCGGCCAGCTTCCCCTGAAAACCGCATCGGGCGGGATCACCCGGCTGGACGCGGTGGCACGGGTGGAAGCCGGCGTGGGCCCGATCGCGGTGCATCACTACGGCCAGCAACCCGCCGTCACGCTGTCGTTCAATCTGGCGCCGGGCGCCTCGCTCGATGC
>JAMCVR010000092.1 GCA_023475455.1 Thermoplasmatota archaeon
GCACGGGTGGTACAGACTGACCGGCGCATGCCGGCCTTCATTTAGACGAAATTCTGTCGATATCCCTATTGGACGCGTGACGTTGGCACCCGCCGTGCCCGTTCAGACCCGTCCTTCCACGCCTTTTGATCGTTCGGCTGATTCAGCCGAAGGCGCGACACGCCTTGTTGTCATCGAGTCTGATCGGGACGCGCATTCATAACATCGGCGCATTCGCTTCATCGAAACAGGTTGATAGATGACACAGGTTGAACAACTCAAACTCAGCGGCCAACTGCCCACGCCTCGCGGCGTCGCGCTGGCGATCCTTGAGTTGACCCAACGCGAGAATGCGACGCTGAGCGAAATTGCACGGGTGGTACAGACCGACCCCGCGCTGTCCGGGCGGCTGATCAAGCTGGCCAACACCGCCTCGCACATCTCGCGCCCGGTGGTGTCCGTACAGGAAGCCGTGGTGCGTCAAGGCATGGCCGCGGTGCGCCACCTGGCGCTAGGTTTTTCGCTGGTGGACCAGTTCCGCGACGGCGCATGCCAGGCATTCGACTACCAGGGATACTGGTCTCATTCGCTGCTGATGGCGCTGAGCACGCAGGCCCTGGGCATGCGGGTGCACGTGGCCGCGCCGGACGAATTGTTTGTCTGCGGCCTGCTGGCGCAGGTTGGAAAACTGGCGCTGGCGACGGTCTACCCGGACGAATACGCTGAAGTTCTGACGGCGCAACGCGCCGACCCCGCGCAGCCGATCATCGCGCACGAGCGGCAACATCTGGAAATCGACCACATCGAACTCGGCATCGTCATGCTGTCCGACTGGGGCATGCCCAGGGTCTTCACCGGGCCGCTTGCCTTCTACGAAGACCCTGAGCACCCGTGTTACCCCCACGATAGCCGCTCCAACAGCCTGATGCTGATGCTGCGGCTGTCGCATCGCCTGGCCGACCTCGGACTGGCCAATGCCGATGTGCGCCCGCAGCTATTGAAGGAATGGAGAACGCTGGCAGTCGAACTGGACATCCCGCCGGACGCCGCCGGCGCCTTTATCGACGAAGTGATCGACCGCTGGCGGGAATGGGCCGAACTGCTGAGAGTTCCGGCTACGGCGTTGCCGTCGTTTGCCGAAATCCGTCACGGCCATCACGAGGAAGATGAGGACGCGGCTGAAACGGACACGCCGCTGCGCATCGTGGTAGCGGACGGCAACGCCATCAACCGCCGCAACACCATGGCGCTGCTGGTCGAGGACAGCGAGCACACCGTCTACCCGGCCGAGAACGGCAACGCCGCGCTGGCGCTGGCGATGGAAGTGCTGCCGCACGTCATCATCGCGCATTGCGACCTGCCGCTGCTCGACGGCCTGGAATTGTGCCAGGCCCTGCGCACCACCGACAAAGGCCGCCGCATGCACATCCTGCTGACGGCCAGCGGACACGGCGAAGATCAGCTGACCCGTGCCTACGAGGCGGGCGCCGACGGCTATGTGCCCATCGCCATCGGCGCCCAGGCGCTGCGTACCCGGCTGCTAGCCGCGCAGCGCCTGATAAAGCTGCAGATCGCCTGGGAAAAGGACCGCGCGCAACTGCGCCAGATCGCGGCCGAACTGGCCGTAGCCAACCGGCGGCTGGCCAACGCCGCGCTGACCGACCAGTTGACGGGCTTGCCCAATCGTCGCTCTGCGATGGATCAGCTCGAACAGGCCTGGAGTGCCGCTTCGCGCTCCGGACTGCCGCTTTCGGTCATGGTGATCGACATCGACCATTTCAAGCACATCAACGACACCTATGGCCACGCCGCCGGCGACAGGGTGTTGCGCGAGGCAGCGGCCATCCTGCGCGCCTCGGCACGCCGCGAGGACAGCGTCTGCCGCATCGGCGGCGAGGAATTCCTGGTCATCTGCCCCAACACCGACCTCAAGTCCGCGATGCAATCGGCCGAGCGCCTGCGCGCCAACCTGAGCGCGAAACGGATTGCCATCGGGCAAGCGGCAAGAACCCTCACGATCAGCATCGGCGTGGCAACGCGCGAACCCGGCACCGCCGACATCGATGCGCTGGTCAGCATGGCCGACCAGGCGCTCTACGTCGCCAAGGATTCCGGACGCAACCAGGCCTTCACCCGGCAACGCTACACCCGGTAAATCGTACATAAAAACGGGCGTGCCCACCCGCCTGGCCACGCCCGTTCTTTCTGCGCCGAAGCGCGCCGCATCAATCAGTACTTCAGGCTCAGGCCTTTCTGTTTGGAGAAATACAACGCCAGATCAAGCATGTCCGCATCGGACAGGTTCTGCACCTGTCCGGCCATGATGGGGTTGTTGCGCTTGCCCGATTTGTAATCCTTGAGGGCGTGATACAGATAATCGCGCTGCTGGCCCGCCAGCACGGGGAAAGAAGGCACGGAACTGACGCCGTCCGCGCCATGGCAGGCGGCACAGGCGGCCGACTTGGCCTTGCCCGCTTCATAGCTGCCCTTGGCGTGAACCGGCAGGGAAAAACCCAGCGCAACCGCAGCGAGGATGAACAATGTTTTTTTCATGATGCTGTCCTCGGTTAGTTGGCCGGGCCGCTGTAGGGCGACGCGTAATAGGCTGCGAGATCTTCCATGTCCTGGTCGGACAGGCTGGCCGCGATTCCCTTCATGCTCGGATGGCTGCGCTCGCCGCTCTTGTAGGCCTTGAGTGCCGCCACGATATAATCGGCGTGCTGTCCGCCCAGCTTGGGAACGCTGTATACGCTGGGATAGGCGGTGCGCCAGCCGGCGATGCCGTGGCAGCCGGCGCACATCGAGGTTTTGACTTGTCCGGCCTTGGGGTCGCCCGCCGCCTGTACCGGCACGGCCAACGCCATCAGCACGGACGCGCACAGCGTCATCGTGGTGGTTTTCATCTTCCTCGCTCTCTTTGGTTGAGTTGTCGTCAGACCCCGTCTGACGCAGGGTTCGCCGCATCGGACAGGTTCTGCACCTGTCCGGCCATGATGGGGTTGTTGCGCTTGCCCGATTTGTAATCCTTGAGGGCGTGATACAGATAATCGCGCTGCTGGCCCGCCAGCACGGGGAAAGAAGGCACGGAACTGACGCCGTCCGCGCCATGGCAGGCGGCACAGGCGGCCGACTTGGCCTTGCCCGCTTCATAGCTGCCCTTGGCGTGAACCGGCAGGGAAAAACCCAGCGCAACCGCAGCGAGGATGAACAATGTTTTTTTCATGATGCTGTCCTCGGTTAGTTGGCCGGGCCGCTGTAGGGCGACGCGTAATAGGCTGCGAGATCTTCCATGTCCTGGTCGGACAGGCTGGCCGCGATTCCCTTCATGCTCGGATGGCTGCGCTCGCCGCTCTTGTAGGCCTTGAGTGCCGCCACGATATAATCGGCGTGCTGTCCGCCCAGCTTGGGAACGCTGTATACGCTGGGATAGGCGGTGCGCCAGCCGGCGATGCCGTGGCAGCCGGCGCACATCGAGGTTTTGACTTGTCCGGCCTTGGGGTCGCCCGCCGCCTGTACCGGCACGGCCAACGCCATCAGCACGGACGCGCACAGCGTCATCGTGGTGGTTTTCATCTTCCTCGCTCTCTTTGGTTGAGTTGTCGTCAGACCCCGTCTGACGCAGGGTTCGCCGCCCATTATAAAACCGGACGGCCTGTTTGACGAACGCCATTCAGGGCAAAAATCCTTTTATGACAATGAGTTATAGTATTATTCGCTAATATGCTTCTGGAGTTTGCGTGATCGATCTCAAGGCCTGCCCGCTCTGGCTGTATCGCCTGTTGCCCTTCCTGCGCTGGTGGCCCCACGTCACCCCGCAAACGTTCAAGGCCGACAGCGTCGCCGCGCTCACCGGTGCGATGGTCGTGCTGCCGCAGGCGGTGGCGTTTGCCACCATCGCCGGGCTGCCGCCCGAATACGGCCTCTATGCGGCGATGGTGCCCGCCATCGTCGCGGCGCTGTGGGGATCGAGCTGGCACTTGGTGTCGGGGCCGACCACGGCGATCTCGATCGTGGTGTTCGCCTCGATCAGCCCGCTGGCCGAACCCGGCAGCCCGCAGTTCATCGGCCTGGTGCTCACGCTGACCTTCCTCGCCGGCCTGATCCAGCTGGCGATGGGCCTGGCGCGGCTGGGCGCGCTGGTCAACTTCATCTCGCACACGGTCATCATCGGCTTCACCGCGGGCGCCGCCATCCTCATCGCCGCCAGCCAGATCAAGAATTTCTTCGGCCTGGAGATGCCGCGCGGCGCGCATTTCCACGAAGTGCTGATCCACTTCGGCACCCACCTCGCGGACATCCAGCCCTGGGTGCTGACGGTAGGCATGGTCACACTGGTGTCGGGCATGCTTGCCAAACACTACCTGCCCAAGCTGCCGTACATGATCGTCGCCATGGTGGCGGGCAGCGTGGCGGCGGCCCTCCTCAATGCGCAATACGGCGCGGGGCAAACCGGCATCCGCACCGTCGGCGCGCTGGTGGCGTCGTTCCCGCCGTTTTCGGTGCCGGATTTCTCGTTCACCGCGATCAAGCAGACCCTGTTTCCCGCCACCATCATCGCGATCCTGGCGCTCACCGAAGCGGTGGCGATTGCGCGTTCGGTCGCGATCAAGTCCGACCAGCGCATCGACAGCGACCAGGAGTTCGTCGGCCAGGGGCTGTCCAACATCGCCGGCAGCTTTTTCTCCGGCTACGCCTCCAGCGGCTCGTTCAACCGCAGCGGCGTCAACTACGCCTCGGGCGCGAAGACGCCGCTGGCCGCCGCGCTGTCGGCCGTGTTCCTGCTGCTCATCGTGCTGCTGGTCGCGCCGCTCGCCGCCTACCTGCCGGTGCCGTCGATGGCGGCCATCCTGTTCATCGTGGCGTGGGGACTGATCGACTTCCACCACATCGGCGAAATCTTCAGGCGCCACAAGCGCGAGCGCATCGTGCTCGCGATCACCTTCGCCGGCACCCTGGTCGACCTGGAAAAGGGCATCTTCCTCGGCATCCTGGTGTCGCTGCTGTTCTACCTGTATCGCACTTCGCGGCCGTCGATCCGCGAACTGGTGCCGCTCGCCGACGAGCTCGACAACCCGCGCCGCAAGTTCGTACCCGCCGCCGCAGACACGCCCACCTGTCCGCAGATGGCCATACTGCGCGTGGAAGGATCGATCTTCTTCGGCGCGGTCGAGCACGTGCAGCAGCATTTCCGCAACGTCGACGAGGCCGCCCCGCAGAAGAAACACCTGCTGATCACCGCGCGCGCGATCGGTTTCATCGACCTCGCGGGCGCCGAGTTGCTGGCCAAGGAGGCCACGCGGCGGCGCAAGCTGGGCGGGGGGCTGTACCTGGTGGGCGTGCAGCCGGATTTCTGCGAGATGCTGCGCCGCAGCGGCCAGGTCGACACGGTCGGAGAAGACCAGATTTTCCGCCACAAGGGCGACGCCATCCAGGCAATCTACCCGCGGCTGGACAGCGAGATCTGCCGCAGCTGCACGGCACGGATTTTCCGCGAGTGCCACGTGGCGCTGCCCGACGGCACGCCGCGCGAAGCCGCCGGCTGATTCAGTTCGCCGATACCGGCTGGGTGCGCCGCCACACCCACGGCGGCGTCGGGTCGGCGTCCTGCCACAGCCCGCGCCGCGCCCGGCGCGCTTCTTCCTGCATGCTGCGCAAGGGATCGGCGGCATCGCGCGACGATGTCCAGGCATGCCCGCGCCGCACCAGTTCCGCATTGATCGCCATGCCGTCGACGTCGAGACGCCCGAGTTTGCGGCCGTAGCGATCGGTGGCGACGACATCGAGCGTCGCGCGCCGCTTCAACGCCATGTCCCGGAGCGCGCGGGTCGCCGCTGCGCCGTGCGGCTGGTTCGCTTCCGGCGCATCGATATCGGCGAGGCGCACCTTGAGAAAGGCGCGGGATGAAGGATGGTAGGGGTCGGGTTTGAACAGCACGGTGTCGCCGTCGATCACAACGATGACCACGCCCCGCATCGTGTCCGCCCAGGCCGAACCGGCGAACAGCAGGATCAGCGCAAGCAGGGTTCTCAACCCGCGAGCATCTCCGCAGCGTGCTGCCGCGTGGTGGCGGTAATTTTCAGGCCGCCGAGCATGCGCGCGATCTCCTCCACCCGCGCGGCCTCGTCGAGCGATTCGATGTTGGAGGTGACGAAACCGCCGTTTGCCCGCTTGGCCACGCGCAAGTGCCGGGTGCCGCGCGCCGCCACCTGCGGCAGGTGGGTGATGACCAGCACCTGCCGGGTTTCGCCCAGCTTCGCCAGCCGTCGCCCGACCGCTTCCGCCACGCTGCCGCCGATGCCGACGTCGACCTCGTCGAAGATCAGCGTCGGCACCCCGGCCACGCCGGACAGCGCGGTCTGGATCGCCAGGCTGATGCGCGACAGCTCGCCGCCCGACGCCACCTTGCCCAGCGGCCCCGGCGGCAGGCCGGGATGGCTGGCGACGAGAAACGCCACGTCTTCCAGGCCGTGCGCGCGCGGCTCGCCGGCCGGCTGCAAAACGATGTCGAGCTGGCCGCCGGCGAGCGCCAGTTCGCGCATCGCCGCCGTCACCTGCTTCGACAAAGCGGCAGCGGCCTTGCGGCGCAGCGCGCCGAGCTGCTTCGCCTCGCTCTGGTAATGCGCCCAGGCGGCGTTTTCTTTTGCCTGCAGCGCGTCGAGATCGTCGCCGGCGGCGAGTTCGGCCAGCCGCGCCTCGAACTGCTCCAGCAGGCCGGCCAGGGACTCCGGCTGCACCCGGTGCTTGCGCGCCAGGCGGTGCATGTCGGCAAGCAGGCGGTCGAGCTCGGCGAGGCGTTCGGGATCGAGATTCAGGGCGTCGGCGTAGCGGCGCAGCGCGTGCACCGCCTCGGCCAGATCGGCGCTGGCAGAATTCAGCAGCGCGGCAACCTCGCCCAGGCTGTCGTCCACCGCCTGCATGGCGGCCAGCCGTGCGCCCATTTCGCCGAGCCGGCCAGACACCGCGGCCTCGCCCTCGTCGAGTCCCTCGATCAGCGCCTGGCCGCCTTCGATCAGCGTGGTGACGTGCGCCAGCCGCGCGTGTTCGGTCTGGATCTCGTCCCAGCGCGCAAGGTCGTTGCCCAGCGCCCGCAGTTCCTCCACCGCAAGCGCGAGGCCCTCGCGTTCGATCCGCCGCGCCTGGCCGTGGGTTTCGGCGTCCAGGCGCTGTTGCCGCGCGGCCTGCCAGGCGTGCCAGGCCGCGCTCACGGCGGCGGCCTGCGGAAGCGCGCCGGCGTAGGCGTCGAGCACCTCGCGCTGGGTTGGCGGGCGCAGCAAGGCGTGGTGCGCATGCTGGCCGTGGATGTCGAGCAGGAATTCGGCGGCGTCCTTCAATTGCGTCAGCGGCGCGGCGCTGCCGTTGATGAAGGCGCGCGAGCGGCCGCCGGCGTCGATCACGCGGCGCAGGATCAGCGTGCCGCCGTCCGATGCGAAGCCGGCCTCGTCGAGCCAGGCTGCCAGCTGCGGCAGGCCGTCGATCGCAAATTCGGCGGCGATTTCGGCACGCGCAGCCCCCTGTCGCACCACCCCGCCCTCGGCGCGGTCGCCCAGGGCCAGCGCCAGCGCGTCGACCAGGATGGACTTGCCCGCGCCGGTCTCGCCGGTGAGCACGGTCAGCCCCGGCGCGAAGTCGAGCTCGACCGATTCGACCAGCAGGTAGTTGCGGATGGACAAATGAGCGAGCATGACCAGCTCAGCCTGGGAAAAACCGTTTAACCACAGAGGCACAGAGGCACCGAGGAGAAACATCAGATTGCGATCGCGCCGGTCGATCCCCATTGGCAGGCAAGAAAAAACGCTGCATAGGGGTTTTCTCTGCGCCTCTGTGCCTCTGTGGTGAAGGGGTTTCGATTTCCAGGTTCAAAGCTTTTTGCCCCAGTGCAGCTTCTGCCGCAGGGTGTCGTAGTAGCTGTAGGAATGCGGGTGCAGCAGGGTGACCGGCCGGCTGGCGCGGGTGATCCACACGTGGTCGCCGCTGTGCAGATCGAAATGATGCTGGCCGTCGAAATGGACGCGCGCATCGTCGGCATAGATCAGATGCAGCTCGATGCGCGAATGGCTGCTCACCACGATGGGACGCGCCGACAGGGTGTGCGGGCAGATCGGCACCAGCGCCACCGCCTCCAGCGTCGGATGCACGATCGGGCCGCCCGCCGACAGGGCGTAGGCCGTGGTGCCGGTCGGCGTGGTGACCACCAGGCCGTCGGCGCGCTGGCTGTAAACGAATTCGCTGTTGATGGCGATTTCCAGGTCGATGAGGCGGCCCGATCCGCCCTTGCCCACCACCACGTCGTTGAACGCGGTGGACTCGAACACGCGCTCGCCGCCGCGGCGGATCTGCCCGTTGAGCAGGATGCGTTCCTCCGCCACATACTGGCCGCTGAGAATTTCGGCGACGGCATCGAACATGCCGTCGACCGTGATGTCGGTGAGAAAGCCCAGCCGCCCCTGGTTGATGCCGATCAGCGGCGCGCCGTGCGGCGCCAGCTCGCGCGCGATCGACAGCATGGTGCCATCGCCGCCCAGCACCACCACGGCATCGCTTTCGGTCGCCAAGTCGTGCAGGTTGCGGGTGGGGAAATCCTTGATTCCGAAATGTTCGGCGGTCTGGCAGGCCAGCAGGACCGCATGCCCGCGCGCATGCAGAAATTCGGCCAGCGCCCGCACGGAGGCTTCCATGCCCTGATTATCGTATTTGCCGACGAGGCCGACGGTGTGGAAAGGGGTTTGCATGAAGGGCGATTATATAGGGGTCGGGCGAGGATTCAGGAGCCAGGAATTAGGAACCAGGGGCTAGGGACTGGTAGTTCGCGGCCTCCGGCCGCTCATTCCCTCACTCCTGGTTCCTAGCTCCCAGCCCCTTATAATGTCCCCATGCTCAACGACCGCGCCCGCATCCTGCTGAAAACCCTGGTGGAACGCTACATCCGCGAGGGCGAACCCGTGGGATCGCGCACCCTGTCGAAGCACGCCGGACTGGACCTGTCGCCGGCCAGCATCCGCAACATCATGGCCGACCTCGAGGACATGGGCTTCGTCGCCAGCCCGCACACCTCGGCCGGGCGGGTGCCGACGCCGCGCGGCTACCGCTTCTTCGTCGACACGCTGCTGACGGTGCGGCCTCTGGAACAGGTCGAAGTCAGCCAGCTCGAGACCAGTCTCACGCCGTCCGATCCGCAGCGGCTGATGACCGCGGCGTCCACCCTGCTATCCGACCTCAGCCGGTTCGCCGGACTGGTGATGACGCCACGCCGCAGCCCGGCGTTCCGCCAGGTCGAATTCCTCAGCCTGTCGGACAAGCGCATCCTGCTCATCATCGTCACCATGGAAGGCGAGGTCGAGAACCGCGTCATCCTTACCGAGCAGCCCTACAGCGCCTCCGCGCTGACCGAGGCGGCCCACTACTTCAACCAGCACTTCGCCGGCCACAGTTTCGACCAGGTGCGCGCGAAGCTGCGCGACGAACTGGGCCGCATGCGCGACGACATCACCCGCCTGATGACCGCCGCGGTGGATGCCGGCAGTCAGGCGCTCGACGCCAGCCAGGAAAACGTGGTGGTGTCCGGCAGCCGCAAACTGCTCGACGTGCACGAACTCTCCAGCAACATGGGCAGCCTGCGCCGCCTGTTCGACGCCTTCGAGCAGAAGACCGGGCTGCTGCAGCTGCTCGACCAGTCGCGCAGCGCCGCCGGCGTGCAGATCTTCATCGGCGGCGAATCGGAGCTGTTGCCGCTCGACGAATGCAGCCTGGTCACCGCGCCCTATTCCATCGACGGCCAGGTGGTCGGCACGCTCGGCGTCGTGGGCCCCACCCGCATGGCCTACGAGCGCGTGGTGCCGATCGTCGACATCACCGCCAAACTGTTATCGAGCGCGCTGTCCCACCACTGATGAGCTATCTGAAAGAGCCTGAATACGCCCACGGCCAGCAGTCCAAAACCGGCATCCTGCTGGTCAACCTCGGCACCCCCGAGGCGCCCACCGCCAAAGCGCTGCGCCCCTACCTCAAGGAATTCCTGTCCGACCCGCGCGTGGTGGAAATTCCGCGCGCCGTGTGGTGGCTTATCCTCAACGGCATCATCCTCAGCACCCGGCCGAAAAAATCGGCCGCGAAATACGCCGCGATCTGGACCGCCGACGGCTCGCCGCTCAAGGTCCATACCGAAAAACAGGCCAAGCTGCTGAAAGGCTGGCTGGGCGAAAAAATCGCCACGCCCTTCCTGGTCGACTACGCCATGCGCTACGGCCAGCCCACGATTCCCGACACGCTCGCGCGGATGAAGGTCGCCGGCTGCGACCGCATCCTGATCCTGCCGGCCTATCCGCAATACGCCGCCTCCAGCACCGCCACCGCCTTCGACATGGCGTTTGCCTGGCTGCAGAAAACCCGCAACCAGCCGGCGCTGCGCACGGTGAAGCACTACCACGACCACCCCGCCTACATCCACGCGCTGGCCGCCAACATCCGCGACGCCTGGCAGATGCACGGCCGCCCCGACGTGCTCGTGATGAGCTTTCACGGCGTGCCGCGCTACACGCTCGACAAGGGCGACCCTTACCACTGCGAATGCCGGAAAACCGGGCGGCTGCTGGCGGAGGCGCTCGGCCTCGAAGCCGGCCGGTTCCGCCTCACCTTCCAGTCGCGCTTCGGCCGCGCCGAATGGCTGCAGCCCTACACCGACAGGACGCTGGAAGAACTCGGCCGCGCAGGCGTGAACCGCGTCGACGTCGTCGCGCCCGGCTTCACCGCCGACTGCCTGGAAACCCTGGAGGAACTGGCGATGGAAGGCCGCGCCAGCTTCCTCGCGGCGGGCGGCAAGGACTTTCACTACATTCCCGCCCTCAACGAACATCCGCAATGGATCGAGGCGCTCGGCCGGATCGCGCTGGACAACCTGGGCGGCTGGGTCGGCGACACCTGGGATCGCGACGCCGACGAACAGGCGCGCCAAACCGGCAAGAATCTGGCCCTGAACCTGGGCGCGCGCAGCTAGCCCCCTCAAAAACCCGTTCTGCGCGCGCAAAAACCGCACTATATAAGCCCTTGCTTGTTGACAGGGCTTTTCTACTCTTCCAGCATGGTCCGAATGGACTGGCGGCCTCCCGGCCCCCGCCCCTGACCATGGCCTTGCGGGCTTCCATGACCCCCGTTTCCGTTTTACCGTTCCCTGGAGGCGTCTATGCACAAGAAGACCACCCTGGCACTCGCCGGCTTCGTCGGCCTCGCCCTGTCCGGCATGGCCGGCGCTGCGGATATCCACACCAAAACGATCGCATCCACCTGCATGACCTGCCACGGCCCCGGCGGCAAGAGCCTCGGCGACACGCCCAGCCTGGCGGGCCTCGAACCAGCCTACTTCGTACAGACCCTGAAAGACTTCAAGTCCGGCACCAAGCCGGGAACCATCATGAAGCGCCACGCAAACGGCTACACCGACGCAGAAATCGAAGCCATGGCCGCCTACTTTGCCAGCCTGAAGTAAGCCACCGAGGAGACAACATCATGACGCTCAATCGTCGCGATTTCCTGAAAATGTCCGGCGCGGTCGCAACGGTCACGCTCAGCGGCTGCGCCATCCCGTCCGCATCCAGGGCCCGCCCCCGCGTCGTCGTGGTCGGCGCCGGCTTCGGCGGCGCCACCTGCGCCAAATACCTGCGCCAGTGGGGCCCCGACATCGACGTCACCCTGATCGAGCCGAACGACACCTTCGTCTCCTGCCCGATTTCCAACTGGGTGATCGGCGGCCTGCGGACCATGGACGACATCACCCACGGCTACGACAAGCTGCCCCGCCACGGCATCAAGATGGTGAAGGACAGCGTCGTCGCCATCGACCCCGCCAAGCGCACCGTCAAGACCCGCGGCGGCGCCAGCATCGGCTACGACCGCCTGGTGCTCGCCCCCGGCATCGAAATCCTCACCGACACCGTGCGCGGCTTCAGGGAAGCCGAAGCCGCCGGCAAGGTCGTCCACGCCTGGAAAGCCGGCGCGCAGACCACCTTGCTGAGGAAGCAGCTCGAAGCCATGCCCGACGGCGGCACCTTCGTCATGTCGGTCCCGGCCGCACCCTACCGCTGCCCGCCCGGACCCTATGAGCGCGCCTGCATGGCGGCCCACTACTTCAGGCAGGCCAAGCCCAGGTCCAAAATCATCCTGCTCGACGGCAACCCCGACATCGTGTCCAAAAAACCGCTGTTCACGGACGCGTGGAACACCCTCTATCCGGGCATGATCGATTATCGTCCCAACAACGCCCCACTGGTGGTGGACGGCAGCAAGATGACCGTCGCCACCGAGTTCGACGACGTCAGGGGCGACGTGCTCAACGTCGTGCCCCGCCAGCGCGCGGGCGAAGTCTGCGACCTGGTCGGCGCGCGCGATGACAGCAGCAAGGCCTGGTGCACCGTCAACCTCGCCACTTTCGAATCGACCGCCGTCCCCAACGTCCACATCATCGGCGACTCGGTGCTGTCCAGCCTGCCGAAGTCCGGCCACATGGCGACCAACCACGCCAAGGTGTGCGCCGCCGCCATCGTCGAACTGCTCGCCGGCCGTCAGCCCGACCCTCTCCCGGTCGTCGCCAACACATGCTACTCGGCCACTTCCGGAACCACCGCCGGCCACGTCGCCAACGTGTACCGCTTCGAGGCCGGCAAGGGCTACGTCAGCGCACCCGAAGGCGGCGCCACCGCCAAAGGCGACGAACCCAACTTCAAGTACGCCGTCTCGTGGTCGAAAAACATTTGGGCCGAAGTGCTGAGCTGATCGGGTTGTTGCAGGGAATAAAAAAACGGGGCTGCGGCCCCGTTTTTTATTTGACGTCCTGGCTACAAATCCTCAGGCGTCAGGCCTGTGTGTTTGGCTATCCTGGCAAGCATCCGAGGGCCGATTTCCTCACCGTCATGAAAAGCGAAAACAAAATCAGGCCAGCCTTCGCGCGACAGCGTACGGTGCGAACCAGACTGCCGCTTAAGGCTCCATCCGATTCCATACAGCGCAGCGAGAACACGTTTGGCCTTGGCGGATGGCCACTGGCTCATGCCGCGAGCGAAATGGAAATACGGATATCGACAGGCTTCGACTCGCCGTGCTCAAGGCGTTCGGCCATCGCACGAAGGGCGAGCACTTCCGCCTTGGCCATGGCCTCCTCGGCTGTTTGACCGTAGCACAGGACGCCAGGAAGCTGAGGCACCTCAGCAATCCAGCGACCGTCGACTTCTTCTTCACACTCGATACTGAAATTCATAATCATCTCCGACGAGTTGATGCATGCAAGGAATTGTAACCCGCGCGGGACGCCGCGCCAGACATCGTAGGTTGGGATATGTTTGGCTTCATTTCATTCAGCCCAACCTACGCGGGCTATTGCAGCCGCATCCCGTTGGTTCCCTGCAGGTGGGAACGGCGCGCCGCTTTGCGAATTCGGCGTCTTCCATCACAAGGCCTCCCCGTCGCGACGACAAGAGACGAGGCCGTCCCACGCCGCCATGGCGCAGTCAGCAACAGCGAGAAGGGCTTTGCGCGAAGCGCCGTCGCGTGCCTGGATCGACATACCCTGCTGAACCGTAATGTAGAAAGTGGCGATTGCCCGCCAGTCCGGACCGTTCGGTAACTCGCCCTCGGCGACGCCTCGCTTGAGGCGGCGGAGGAGCATTTTCATGTTTTCCGCACGAAGCTCTTGCAACTCTCGGCGCACGGCTTCATTTCCGTCGTCGGCATTGAGCGCTCCGAGCACAATGAGGCAGCCGCGTGGCTTGCCGGGCCGGGTAAATTCTACGGCGCTTGCGCGCAGCACGGTTTCGATCGCCGCGCGCGCGGACGGCGCAGTCGTCATGGCGCCCCAGATTCGCCCGCCTTCGGTTGCGCGATAGAGCGCCACCGCTTCGCGGAATAGCGCCTCCTTGCTGCCGAAGGCGGCGTAGATGCTAGGCGAATTGACGTCCATTGCGGCTATCAGATCCGACATGGACGTGCCGTCATACCCCTGCGCCCAGAACACCTCCATCGCCCGCCGCAGGGCGGCTGCGCGGTCGAAGCTGCGCGGTCGGCCTCGCACTGTCACGAATAAGTTCCTTTTCTGTGTCGATCGACAAATAAATATCTTGATCGAAGTTCGCTGGGAGATTATATTCTGTATCGTTCGACACATAAATGAGAATTGACATGACTGGATTGAGAGGCAAGGTGGCGCTGGTGACCGGCGGGAGCCGGGGCATGGGCGCCGCGATCGCCGGGCGTCTGGCGCGCGAGGGTGCGGACGTCGTACTGACCTACATCAGTGCGGGCGACAAGGCCCGCACTGTCATAGCCGAGATCGAGCGAACTGGCCGGCGGGGCCTGGCGATCGCCGCGGACAACGCCGATCCTGCCGCCGTCCGGGCGGCTGTGGAGCAGACCGTCGCCGAGTTGGGTCGGCTCGATATCCTCATTAATAACGTCGGCATTTTCGTCGTCAAGCCACTCGATGCTCTGACGATCGACGACTTCGACCGCACGGTTGCCATCAATGTGCGGGCCGTGTTCGTCGCCTCCCAGGCGGCCGCCGCCTACATGGGCGAGGGCGGCCGAATTATCACGATCGGCAGCAACCTGGCCGAGCACGTGCCCATGCCGAGATCGAGCGAACTGGCCGGCGGGGCCTGGCGATCGCCGCGGACAACGCCGATCCTGCCGCCGTCCGGGCGGCTGTGGAGCAGACCGTCGCCGAGTTGGGTCGGCTCGATATCCTCATTAATA
>JAMCVR010000062.1:0-9131 GCA_023475455.1 Thermoplasmatota archaeon
AGGCTGCGCAGGAACAGGGCGGGCAGCGCGCCCGCCGCGGTGGCGGCAAAGCCCGCCAGGCCGCCCAGCAGGCCCAGCCGCAACGCGGTATCGGCCCCGCCTGCGGCCACGCGCCAGATACTGGCCAGCAGCAGCCAGGCGACCACCGCAAGGGCCAGGCCCAGTCCCACGCTGGTGTAGGGGTGCGCGTGCGCCTGGGCCAGCCAGGTCGCACGCCAGGTGGCGGTTTGTTCCCGTTGTGCAAGTTCCATGGGCAATCGTGACCAGGTTCCGGTTAACCGATGCCGAGCGGCACGTCCTCGCCGTACGCTGCGGCAGTACGCTCGGCTGCGACCTCGCGCCGCCAGTTGCAATAAATACTGTACAAGCTTAATGCCATGATCGCTCTCCTGTATGTTGATGGAAGCCGGATCCGGGTTTGACTGCCTCGACGCCCAGTATCTTGCGTTCATTGAACGGCATGTCGGGCTGTTTGAAAAATGAAAATAATCAAAGGTCTCGATTGCCAATATCAATGGCTGCGACGGCCGGATGCGCGGCGAGCCAGTAGCGATGCGGATAATCGCGTACCGGGTCTTCGACCGGCAACCGCTGCAATCCGCATGCAGCGAAAAACCCATCGGCACCGGCCTGGGCCTTGACCAGCACGCCGTCCATTCCCTGCTCCCTTGCAGCGGCCGCCGCGCCATCGAGCAGCCGGCTGCCGATGCCGCGGCGTTGCTGCGCCGGGTCGACGTAGAGCCCGTGCAGCAGCAAGCCGGTCTGCCCCGCAGGCAGGTCGCGCGGGCTGGCGGGCTCCCATGACGCGACGCCGATGATGGCGTGATCGGCATCCTCCGCCACCACGATGCGCAGATGCTCCGGATCGTGCGCGCGATAGCGGAAGCTCGGCAGGCTCAGGCGTTTCACGCGCTCGGGGAGTTGCCAGGCCATGATGGCGCGCTCGATAACGCCGTTGAGTGCGGCAAGATCCCCGGCTTGGGCCTGCCGGATGCGGATCGCGTTCATCGGCGCACGCTCCGGTTCGCTGGTGCTCAAGACGGCATCTCCACCGTGACGCCCTCGAAGCCGGCGCCCAGCATGGACAGCGCCGCAATCAGGTTGTTTCGCCAGTTTTCGATCATGGTTTCGTTCCCTTTCCGTTCAGAGGTACTTGATGCGGCCGCGCAGGCTGTCGATGTTCCATTCCACAACGGAATGAGTGCATTTAAGACCATGAATGAGAATTTGTCTCATGAATAGTATTGAACAGAATGATTGATAAAATCGAACAACGATGCATGACACCCGAAGCCCAGCCCCATGCGGCGTTGGTGTTTGGCTGGTCTTGGACAGCCATGGCTTCAGATGCAAGCCCGATCCTGAAAAATAAAAGACGGCGTTTCGGATTTTCCCGAAACGCCGTCCTTGTTTTTCGCACGGGCTTCCGTCAGGCCCCAGGGCAAAGCCCTCGCGGCTTTACCGTATCCCGGTCATTCAACAGGCAGTTGAAATCGTCCTGCAAAAGCCCTTCGGGACCTCGCCTCCCGATCAGCCGAGGTCAAAGCGATCCAGATTCATCACCTTGGTCCATGCCGCCACGAAGTCGCGGACAAACTTCTCCTGTGCGTCCGAACTTCCATAGACTTCGGCCGAAGCCCGGAGCTGGGAATTCGAACCGAAGACCAGATCGACGCGGGTGCCGGTCCATTTGCGCTCGCCCGTTGAGCGATCGGTTCCCTCGAACACATCCTCGGCGCCCGACACCGGCTTCCAGCTTGTGCGCATGTCGAGCAGGTTGACGAAGAAGTCGTTGGTGAGCGTCCCAGGCCGCCGGGTGAAGACGCCATGCTGCGACTGTCCGAAGTTGGCATTCAGGACGCGCATGCCGCCCACCAGAACCGTCATCTCGGGTGCGGAGAGCGTCAGCAACTGCGCCTTGTCGAGCAGCAGTTCCTCGGCCGGGACGGTGTATTGGGCCTTCTGGTAGTTGCGGAAGCCATCCGCGATCGGTTCGAGCACGGCGAAGGATTCCACGTCGGTCTGCGCCTGCGAGGCGTCCATGCGGCCCGGCGTGAAGGGAACCGTCACGGCCTGGCCGGCGTTCCTGGCGGCCTGCTCGACGCCGGCGCACCCCGCCAGCACGATCAGGTCGGCCATCGAGACCTTCTTGCCGCTGCTGCCGAACTCGCGGACAAACTTCTCCTGTGCGTCCGAACTTCCATAGACTTCGGCCGAAGCCCGGAGCTGGGAATTCGAACCGAAGACCAGATCGACGCGGGTGCCGGTCCATTTGCGCTCGCCCGTTGAGCGATCGGTTCCCTCGAACACATCCTCGGCGCCCGACACCGGCTTCCAGCTTGTGCGCATGTCGAGCAGGTTGACGAAGAAGTCGTTGGTGAGCGTCCCAGGCCGCCGGGTGAAGACGCCATGCTGCGACTGTCCGAAGTTGGCATTCAGGACGCGCATGCCGCCCACCAGAACCGTCATCTCGGGTGCGGAGAGCGTCAGCAACTGCGCCTTGTCGAGCAGCAGTTCCTCGGCCGGGACGGTGTATTGGGCCTTCTGGTAGTTGCGGAAGCCATCCGCGATCGGTTCGAGCACGGCGAAGGATTCCACGTCGGTCTGCGCCTGCGAGGCGTCCATGCGGCCCGGCGTGAAGGGAACCGTCACGGCCTGGCCGGCGTTCCTGGCGGCCTGCTCGACGCCGGCGCACCCCGCCAGCACGATCAGGTCGGCCATCGAGACCTTCTTGCCGCTGCTGCCGAACTCGCGCTGGATGCCTTCGAGCTTTCCAAGCACTTTTGCCAGTTGGTCCGGCTGGTTGACTTCCCAGTCCTTCTGCGGCGCGAGACGAATGCGCGCGCCGTTCGCGCCGCCGCGCTTGTCGGAACCGCGGAAGGTGGACGCCGAAGCCCAGGCGGTCGATACCAGTTCCGAAACCGAAAGGCCCGACACCAGGATCTTGCCCTTGAGGGCGGCGACGTCCTTGTCGTCGATCAAGGGATGGTCGACGGCTGGGATGGGGTCTTGCCAGATCAGGTCTTCCTGGGGGACTTCCGGCCCCAGGTAGCGCGAACGCGGGCCCATGTCGCGGTGGGTGAGCTTGAACCAGGCGCGGGCGAAGGCGTCGGCGAATTCCTCCGGGTGCCGGTGGAAGTGACGCGCGATCTTCTCGTAGGCCGGATCCATGCGCATCGCCATGTCCGCGGTGGTCATGATGATCGGCACCTTTTTCGAGGCATCATGAGCGGCAGGGGCCATGTTGCTTTCGTTCGCCTGCTTCGGCGTCCACTGCCAGGCGCCCGCCGGGCTCTTGGTCAGCTCCCACTCGTTGCCGAACAGCATGTCGAGGTAGCTCATGTCCCACTTCGTCGGCGTCGGCGTCCACGAGCCTTCCAGCCCGCTGCCGATCTGGTCGGCGCCCTTGCCGCTGAGGTGTTTGCTCTTCCAGCCCAGACCCTGCTGTTCGATCGGGGCCGCCTCGGGCTCGGGCCCGACCAGCGACGCGAAAGGCCCGACACCAGGATCTTGCCCTTGAGGGCGGCGACGTCCTTGTCGTCGATCAAGGGATGGTCGACGGCTGGGATGGGGTCTTGCCAGATCAGGTCTTCCTGGGGGACTTCCGGCCCCAGGTAGCGCGAACGCGGGCCCATGTCGCGGTGGGTGAGCTTGAACCAGGCGCGGGCGAAGGCGTCGGCGAATTCCTCCGGGTGCCGGTGGAAGTGACGCGCGATCTTCTCGTAGGCCGGATCCATGCGCATCGCCATGTCCGCGGTGGTCATGATGATCGGCACCTTTTTCGAGGCATCATGAGCGGCAGGGGCCATGTTGCTTTCGTTCGCCTGCTTCGGCGTCCACTGCCAGGCGCCCGCCGGGCTCTTGGTCAGCTCCCACTCGTTGCCGAACAGCATGTCGAGGTAGCTCATGTCCCACTTCGTCGGCGTCGGCGTCCACGAGCCTTCCAGCCCGCTGCCGATCTGGTCGGCGCCCTTGCCGCTGAGGTGTTTGCTCTTCCAGCCCAGACCCTGCTGTTCGATCGGGGCCGCCTCGGGCTCGGGCCCGACCAGCGACGCGTCGCCGGCGCCGTGGCATTTGCCGAAGGTGTGGCCGCCGCAGGTGAGCGCGACGGTTTCGTAGTCGTTCATCGCCATGCGCGCGAAGGTCTCGCGCACGTCCCGTCCGGACTTGATCGGATCCGGGTTGCCGCCGGGGCCTTCCGGGTTGACGTAGATCAGGCCCATCTGTACGGCCGCGAGCGGATTTTCCAGTTCCCGCTCGCCGGAGTAGCGCTGCTTGTCGTCCAGCCACTTCTTCTCGCTGCCCCAGTAGACGTCGAGCTCAGGCGCCCAGATGTCCTCGCGGCCGCCGCCGAAGCCGAAGGTCTTGAAGCCCATCGATTCGAGCGCGACGTTGCCGGCCAGGATCATGAGGTCGGCCCAGGAGATTTTCCTGCCGTACTTCTGCTTGATCGGCCAGAGCAGCCGGCGCGCCTTGTCGAGGTTGACGTTGTCGGGCCAGCTGTTGACGGGGGCAAAACGCTGGTTGCCGTGCCCCGCGCCGCCGCGGCCGTCGCCGGTGCGGTAGGTGCCTGCGCTATGCCAGGCCATGCGAATGAAAAAAGGACCGTAGTGACCGTAATCCGCCGGCCACCAGTCCTGCGAGTCGGTCATCAGGGCAGTGAGATCCTTCTTCACGGCCGCAAGGTCGAGGGTTTGGAATTCTTCGGCGTAGTTGAAGTCTTTCCCCATCGGATTCGACTGGGGGGAATGCTGGTGCAGGATTTCGAGGCGCAACTGGTTCGGCCACCAGTCCCGGTTGGTCGTTCCACCACCAGCTTTGTGATGAAACGGACATTTGCTATCAGACATGGTTTTCTCCTATCGATATTCGACTCCACAGCGGAGTGAATGCATTAAAGACCATGAATGAGAATTTGTCTCATGAATAGTCTAGAATGGATTCATTGAAGGAATCGAACGGTGACGCATGACGCTCCAGGAGCTGAAATACCTCGTCGCGCTGGCCGATCACGGCCACTTCGGCCGCGCCGCCGAAGCCTGCTTCATCACCCAGTCCACGCTGTCCACGCAGATCAAGAAGCTGGAGGAATTCCTCGGCGTGACGCTGTTCGACCGCAGCCTCAAGCGCGTGACGCCCACCCCGATCGGCCGGGAGATCCTGCAGGCGGCGCGCAACATCGTCGAGGAGGCCGAACGCATCCGCGAGCTGGCCAGGCACGCGCAGGATCCGATGGCGCGCACGATCCATCTCGGCGTCATCCCCACGCTCGGCCCCTACTACCTGCCGCATGCCTTGACCATCGTGCACAAAAAACATCCCGGCCTGCGGCTGCTGCTGCGCGAGGAAATGACGCCGCAGATCCTGGAACACCTGGCGGACGGCAAGCTCGATGCCGGCCTGCTGGCGCTGCCCGTCACCGACGACAGCCTGCGCGTCGAGCCGCTGTTCCACGAGCCTTTCCATGCTGCGTTGCCCGCCGGGCATGCGCTGGCCAAACGCGACACGCTGAAGGTCTCCGACATCGTGAGCGAGAAGCTGCTGCTGCTCGACGAGGGTCACTGCCTGCGCGACCAGGCGCTCGACGTGTGCGGGACAGGCTCCAGCGGACGCGAGGAAGTGCGCGCCACCAGCCTGGAAACCCTGCGCCAGATGGTGGGCATGGGGCTGGGCGTGACCCTGCTGCCGGCACTGGCGGTGGACGCCGCGCCGCGCGCGAGCAAGAAAGCCGTGGAAATCCGGCCGTTCAGAAAACCCGCGCCCGGCCGCACCATCGGCCTGGCGTGGCGCCGCCGCGCGCCGTTTCCCGAGACCTTCGAGCGCCTCGCTGCCACGCTCAAGGCCAGCCTGCCCGCCGAAGTGGAGCCTGTCTAAGCATGTCCGACCTCAACGACCCGCGCGTCTTTTTCGCCGCCGAACGCACGCTGATGGCATGGAACCGCACCGGCCTCACGCTGATGGCCTTCGGCTTCGTGCTCGAGCGCTTCGGCCTGTTCCTGCACGTGCTGCGCGAGGATCCGGGCGGCGCGGGGCGCGATCTGTCGTTCTGGATCGGCATCGCCTTCATCGTGCTGGCCCTGGCGGTGATCGGTTTTTCCATCGTGCAGTTCCGGCGCGTGCTGAAAACGCTGAAGCCGGTCGAAATTCCCGCGCGCTATTGCACCTGGTCGGGCATGGCGATGAATCTGTCGGTGGTGCTGCTTGGCATCGCGCTGCTGGCGTATCTGTTTTCCGAGCTCTGATTCCAGGGCGTGAACCGCGCGGTTCAGGGCGCGGCAATGGCCGGCCGGATGCCGGGCAGGCGCGCGAAGCTGTCGCGCTTCACGGTTTCGATGAAGTCGGCCACATAGGCGCGCGCGGCCTCGGCTTCGCGCACCGTTGCATACAGTTCGGCCCACAGACCGTGCTTGCCGATGCTGCGTGCGACGACATAGCCGCGTTCGAGGTAGGGCGCGACCGCCCACGCGGGCAGCGCGGCCAGACCGCGCCGGCTGGCGACGAGCTGCAGGATGGCCACCGTCAGTTGGGCTTCGCGGCGCGGCGGCTTGATGCCTGCCGGATGGAGCACGCGGCGGATCAGATCGAGCCGGTCTTCCGGAACCGGGTAGGTGATGAGCGTGTGGTCGGCGAAGTCGGTGGGCGAGAGCCATTTTCTGGCGGCGAGCGGATGTCCCGGCGGCAGCAGGGCCAGCATCTCGAAGCCGAACAGCGGCGCGTGCACGACGCCCGCGCGCGGCGCGGCCTCGGAGGTGATGACGAGGTCGGCGCGGCCGTCCAGCAGCAAGCCCACCGGATCGGCCCGGAAGCCGCCCAGCAGATCGAGTTCCACCCCTGGCCACACGTCGCGGTAACTGTCCATCGCCGGCATCAGCCAGTCGTAGCAGGTGTGGCATTCCACCGCGATGCGCAACTCGCCGGCGTCGCCGTCCTTCAGCTTGGCCAGATCGCGCAGCGCGGCCTCCACCTGCGGCAGCGCGGCGTGCGCCAGCGCCAGCAGGCGGCGCCCGGCCGCAGTCAGTTGCACGGGGCGCGCTGCGCGCTCGACCAGCGGCAAGCCGAGCCCGTCTTCCAGCGCCTTCAACTGATGCGAGACGGCGGATTGCGTGAGATGCAGGCGTTCGGCGGCGGCGGTCAGTCCGCCGGCTTCCGCCACCGCCTGCAGCAGCCGCAGGTGGCGCAGTTCGATATGAGCATTGTTCATGTTGTTTATGAGAAATATTCGTTTGTTTCATGTTACGCGTACCGGCATCATGGCGTCCATCATTCATTGGGAGCACGCACATGGCACTGGCGCACGTATTGGGGGTTCCGCGCATCGGACCGAACCGCGAACTGAAATTCGCCCAGGAGGCGTTCTGGCGCGGCGACATCGACGAAGCCGCGTTGCGCGCGGTGGCGAGCGGCATCCGCCAGGCCAACTGGCAGCGCCAGCACGAAGCCGGGCTGACCTTCGTCACCGTGGGCGACTTCGCGTTCTACGACCAGATGCTGAACCACGTCGCGCTGCTCGGATGCGCCCCCGCGCGTTTCGGTTTCGGCGAGACAATCGGCCTGCCGGAATACTTCCAGCTCGCGCGCGGCAATGACGCCTGCCACGCGATGGAAATGACCAAGTGGTTCGACACCAACTACCACTACCTTGTCCCCGAACTCAAACCCGACACCCCATTCAAGCTGGGCGCGGAGTGGTTGTTCGACGAGGTGGCCGAAGCGCAAACCGCAGGCTTTCATCCCAAGCCGGTGCTGATCGGCCCGCTCACGTTTCTGCATCTGGCGAAGGAAAAAACGGCGGGCTTCAATCGCCTCGACCTGCTCGACCGCCTGCTGCCGGTCTACGCGCAGATTCTGGCGCGGCTGAAGGCGCAGGGCGTGGAATGGGTGCAGATCGACGAGCCGGTTCTGGCGCTGGATTTGCCCGCCGACTGGCGCGTCGCCCTGGAGCGCGCCTATCACAGCCTGAATGGCGCGGGCGTGAAGCTGCTGCTCGCCAGCTACTTCGGCCCGCTGCGCGAAAACCTGCTGGTGGCGCTGAAGCTGCCGGTGGCCGGCGTGCACGTCGACTGCGTGCGCGGCGGCGACGAGCTGGCGCAGGTGATCGACTGGCTGCCCGCGACCAAAATCCTCTCGGCTGGCGTGATCGACGGCCGCAACATCTGGAAGACCGATCTGGCCGCCGTGCTCGACCGCTTCGAAGGCCTGCACCAGCGCCTGGGCGACCGCCTGTGGCTCGCGCCCTCGTGCTCACTGCTGCATGTGCCGGTGAGCCTCGCGAACGAAACCCGGCTCGACACGGAAATCAAAAGCTGGCTGGCGTATGCCGAGGAAAAAATTGCCGCGCTCGCCACGCTCGCGCGCGCGCTGAATTCGGGGCGCCGGGCGGTGAGCGCGGAACTGGCCGATCACGCCGCCGCGCTGGCCTCGCGCCGCAGGTCCACGCGGGTACACGATGCGGCGGTTTCCGCGCGGCTGGCTGCGCCTGCTGCCGGTCTACGCGCAGATTCTGGCGCGGCTGAAGGCGCAGGGCGTGGAATGGGTGCAGATCGACGAGCCGGTTCTGGCGCTGGATTTGCCCGCCGACTGGCGCGTCGCCCTGGAGCGCGCCTATCACAGCCTGAATGGCGCGGGCGTGAAGCTGCTGCTCGCCAGCTACTTCGGCCCGCTGCGCGAAAACCTGCTGGTGGCGCTGAAGCTGCCGGTGGCCGGCGTGCACGTCGACTGCGTGCGCGGCGGCGACGAGCTGGCGCAGGTGATCGACTGGCTGCCCGCGACCAAAATCCTCTCGGCTGGCGTGATCGACGGCCGCAACATCTGGAAGACCGATCTGGCCGCCGTGCTCGACCGCTTCGAAGGCCTGCACCAGCGCCTGGGCGACCGCCTGTGGCTCGCGCCCTCGTGCTCACTGCTGCATGTGCCGGTGAGCCTCGCGAACGAAACCCGGCTCGACACGGAAATCAAAAGCTGGCTGGCGTATGCCGAGGAAAAAATTGCCGCGCTCGCCACGCTCGCGCGCGCGCTGAATTCGGGGCGCCGGGCGGTGAGCGCGGAACTGGCCGATCACGCCGCCGCGCTGGCCTCGCGCCGCAGGTCCACGCGGGTACACGATGCGGCGGTTTCCGCGCGGCTGGCTGCGC
>JAMCVR010000062.1:9647-14501 GCA_023475455.1 Thermoplasmatota archaeon
CGACCACCGCGCTGCAGATCGCGCTGGCGATCCGCGACGAAGTCGTCGACCTCGAAGCCGCCGGCATCGGCATCATCCAGATCGACGAGCCCGCCTACCGCGAAGGCCTGCCGCTGCGCCGCGCGGAACTGGCCGATCACGCCGCCGCGCTGGCCTCGCGCCGCAGGTCCACGCGGGTATACGATGCGGCGGTTTCCGCGCGGCTGGCTGCGCTCACCGCCACGCACGACGCCCGCAACAGCACGTTTGCCGTGCGTCAGGCCGCGCAGCGCAGGCGCTTCGGCTTGCCCGCTTTCCCCACCACCACCATCGGCTCGTTCCCGCAGACGGCGGACATCCGCAACGCACGCGCGCGCTTCAAAAGAGGCGAACTCGACGAGGCAGGCTACACCGCCGCGATGCAGCGCGAGATCGGCACCGCCGTCGAAAAACAGGAAAGCCTGGGGATCGATGTGCTGGTGCATGGCGAGGCCGAGCGCAACGACATGGTCGAATATTTCGGCGAACAGCTCGCCGGCTTCGCGTTTTCGCAAAACGGCTGGGTGCAGTCCTACGGCAGCCGCTGCGTCAAGCCGCCGATCATTTACGGCGATGTGTCGCGCCCGCAGCCGATGACCGTGGGCTGGACGGCCTACGCGCAGTCGCTGACCGACAAGCCGATGAAGGGCATGCTGACCGGCCCGGTGACCATCCTGCAATGGTCGTTCGTGCGCGACGACCAGCCGCGTGCGACCACCGCGCTGCAGATCGCGCTGGCGATCCGCGACGAAGTCGTCGACCTCGAAGCCGCCGGCATCGGCATCATCCAGATCGACGAGCCCGCCTACCGCGAAGGCCTGCCGCTGCGCCGCGCGGACTGGCCGGCCTATCTCGACTGGGCGAGCCGCGCGTTCCGCATCAGCGCCTCCGGCGTCGCCGACGCGACGCAAATCCACACCCACATGTGCTATTCGGAATTCAACGACATCCTGCCCGCGATCGCGGCGATGGACGCCGACGTCATCACCATCGAAACCAGCCGCTCGGACATGGAGCTGCTGCGCGGCTTCGGCGAGTTCAACTACCCCAACGAAATCGGCCCCGGCGTCTACGACATCCACAGCCCGCGCGTGCCGTCGGCGGACGACATGACGCGGCTGCTGGAAAAAGCCGCGCAGGTCATCCCGCCGCACAACCTCTGGGTCAACCCCGACTGCGGCCTGAAAACGCGGGGCTGGGCCGAGACCGAAGCGGCGCTGGAAAATATGGTGACGGCGGCGCGGGTATTGAGGCAGGCGTATCGCGCCTCGCCAGGACGCTAACCGGCCAGGAACCGACCCTGATGTCGGCCACTGCGATGGGCCGTTCCTCGGCGATTCTGTTGAAAAACTCGATGTCGCAGCGGGTTCGGCTTGCACCAAGGCTAGAATTTCGGAGCATTGTTATTTTTCAGGCTTCAACCGGGTCCAGATGCCCGGTTTTCTTGTTGATCCTGTTGATTTTGCGTCATGCAGACGCAGCTATCCCGTCAATTGGTGGCGCTTGCGCGGTCAGTTTGGCCAACCGCCGCAGATTCTGTACGGCGGCAGCCAGGGTGAATTCGTCGCTCGCGCCGCTGAGTCCGCGTAGTCGCAACCGATCCAGTTTGAGGATGCGCTTGAGGTGGGCGAACAGCATCTCGACCTTCTTGCGTTCGCATCGTGATCGCAGATATTCGGGGGTCCCTGCGATACGCCTGGCCACATCACGTGCGGCTTCATGGATGCTGCGGGTGATCTTGCGAAACGGGGTGTTCGGGCAGCACCGGTGTTTCATCGGACAGCCCTGGCAGTCGTGCTGGCTCGACCGATAGATGATGGTGTCGGCCTTCGTGACGTGTAGGCGCGGGGTCTTGAATGGGCGCCAGTTGCTGCGTAATGCGTGTCCTTCCGGGCAGCGGTATTGATTCGCCTCCTCGTTCCACTCGAAGTCACCGCTTGAGAGGGTGTCGTCCTTGCGCTCGGTCTTGTCCCAAACAGGCGTGTGCGGTTCGATGCCTTTCTCGTTGACCATCCAGCCGAGCATTGGCGCTGTCCCGTAAGCGGTGTCCCCAATCAGCCGCTGCGGCGTGATGTCGAAGCGCGCTTCGACCCGATCAACCATGACCTTGGTGGATTCGACTTCCGCTGTGCGGTGAGCCGGTGTCGCTTCCACATCGAGAATCACGCCATGGGCAGTGTCGATCAGGTAGTTAGTCGAATAAGCGAAGAAGGCGATGCCGCCGGTGGCGGCAGTCCAACGTGACTGCGGATCGGACAGCGAGGTCTTCCGAGGCACCACCTTGGCAAAGGCATCATCATCCAGTGCTTCCAGATACTCGCGCACGGCACGGTTGCCGAGCGTTGGGCTCGTCCAGTCGATCGTCTCACCTGTCTGCACGCTATGCTGGTGACTCGCGTCGGCCGCGATCAGACTGGCATCCACCGCGAAGCCTTCACCCTTGACCAGACCGGCAGCCATGCAGCTGCGGACCACCTCGTCGAACACCCAGCGGAAGGTACCGCTGGCACGGAAGCGCCCATGGCGATTCTTGGAGAAGGTGGAGTGATCAGGCACGGCATCTTCCAGGCCGAGGCGACAGAACCAGCGATAGGCCAGGTTGAGATGCACTTCCTCGCACAAGCGCCGCTCGGAACGGATGCCGTAGCAGTACCCGACGATCAGCATCCGGATCATCAGTTCGGGATCGATCGAAGGACGCCCGGTGTGGCTGTAGTAGTCCGCCAGGTGCTGGCGCAATTCACTCAGATCAAGGCAGCGTTCGATGCCACGCAGGAGATGATTCTGGGGAATGTGTTCGTCGAGGTTGAACGAGTAGAAAAGTCGATCTTGGCTACCTGTCTGACACCCCATCATCGCTAGGCTCCCCGCTTATTAGATGATGAGAATCATAGCTGCGGGGGCGGCGTTATTGAAGGGAGTTTTTCAACAGAATCCGGCCATTGCGGCCGGCGGGTTCTGAGCCAACTTGGTCCGCTATGCGGGTCTTGAGCAGTCACTGATCAGGAATTCACGGCGAACGTGTACTCTTGGCCGAATCTAGCATGTCGGTCGTTGGTTAGCGACTGACTCTGACCGCTTCGGCCGCCAAAAACGACACTGCTCTAGCCTACCACGGGAGACCCCCCGGCTCTGCCGGGGTGGCAACGAAAGTTTGCCAGATACGGGAGTCCATCGAGGAAACTCCGAAACGTGAGCCGCCAAGCACACGTAAAAGGAGATTTCACGATGGACGAATTTGAGAGCCTAAGCCACTCGAAGTGGGAGTGCAAATACCATGTGGTACTTATCCCGAAGTGTCGTCGCAGGACGCTGTACGAGCAACTCAGGCAGCATCTCGGGGAAGTGTTTCGCAAGCTGGCCGAGCGGAAGGAATGCCGGATCGAAGAAGGGCACCTGATGCCGGATCATGTGCACATGATGATATCGATCCCGCCGAAGCATGCGGTTTCGCAGGTGATCGGGTACATCAAGGGCAAGGGCGCGATTCATTTGGCCCGTGTGTACGGAGAGCGGAAACGGAACTTCGTCGGACAGCACTTCTGGGCCCGAGGGTACTTTGTTTCGACGGTCGGAAGGGATGAGGAAGTGATCCGGGCGTACATCAAGAACCAGGAGAAAGAAGACCAGCGCCTGGAACAGATGAACCTGTGGCGTTAACTGGCCACCGTCAGGTGGCCCAATGGAATCGGGGCCGCGTTAGCGACCCCGTATAGCCGCTTTGAGCGGCTCACAAACTAAAGCCCCCGGCTCTGCCGGGGGATACTTACTAGCCGGCGGATACTACGAAATTGTGCGGCTAGCGGATGAGAATGCGGGAACTGCTTGATTATTAGAAAATATCGGACACGATGACCATAGCGCTCCCAACCAACACTTATATTTTTGCGAGCATGCAGGACGAGACCTTGGAAAAAATCGCCTTTCTGTTTTTAGGCTGGCTACTCGGGCTGCTAGCCCCAGTAATAGTCAACGCGATCAACAGGCGCCGCGAAGACGACCTTGGGCGGAAAGCCATCAAGACCGAGCTAGCAGGTCTAAAAGTCAAGCTTGCCATCGCATATCACTCCATTGCCGAGCACCAAGGCACTATGACCAGACAAAGCCTACAGTGGATTGCCAACCAACTGAGCGCGGCCCCCTCAGACGATGAAGCTCTTGCAGTCAGTGCAACTCTCAAGAAGCTTCTTGACGCATCCGACGATCAATTCCATCAGTTTTTTCTAAGGATGAAGTCCAAGCCCGGTAGAAGTCTTACCCTGCAAAAATACGGAACCCCCCTATTGGATGCGAGGGTTTCTGCCCTTTGGAGTTTCGACGACGACACTCAACGCACACTGCTTGAAATCAGGAGCGCGCTTGATATCGCTTCCGAAGTCGTGGATAGAGCAAGGCACTTCGCGAATCTGACGTTCCAGAAACTGGAGAACGGAAATCATGCACTGGCGGTTGAAAACGTAGAGGACTGTTACAGGCAGTATGCGCAGCAAGCTAAACGAATTGTCTCGCTGATCGAAAGATTCGAAAGCTCCCCAACGCGCTAGCCGTTGGGCAACAAGAGAGAAAAACCGCAACTGTTGATGATCTCCGCGCTCTGCGCTGAATCGCGACTACCGAGGACATAAAAGAAAAACCGGGGCGCAGAGCCCCGGTTTTTCTTTCAGTTCGGAAGCACAAGGCTTCCGTTGAGCCCGTCTCAGTCGAAATTCGCTTCCGCAAACTTCCAGTTCACCAGCTTGTCGAGGAAGGTCTCGACGAACTTGGGACGCAGGTTGCGGTAGTCGATGTAGTAGGCGTGCTCCCACACGTCGATGCACAGCAGGGCCGTGTCGCCGG
>JAMCVR010000139.1 GCA_023475455.1 Thermoplasmatota archaeon
TGCACCCGCAGGACGGCGAATTCGGCGTGACGAAGGTCAGCCCGCTGTTGGTCGGCGTATCCGTGAAATCGATGGTCGCGCCTTCCAGCAGCAAACGGCTCTCCGCCGGCAGGAAGAGCTTGACGCCGCTGACCTCGACCACCGCATCGCCCGCCAGCGGAACCGACTCCACGGTGAATTCGGAGGCGAGCCCGGAGCAGCCGCCGGCGCTGACCGTCAGGCGAAAGCCGGCGTTCGCTCCGGCGCCGCCAAAGTTGATCATGCGGCGCACGAACTTCTGGGCGGCGGGGGTGAGTGACAGTTCCATCATGATCTCCTAGGCCGCCACGTAGCGCGGGTAGCTGTTGTCGATCACGCAGGTGTCGTCGACCGGGCACACCGCGACGCACTGCGGATCGTCGAAGTAGCCGATGCACTCGGTGCACTTCTCCGGCTTGATGATGAAGGTACCGTCCTTCTCGCGGATGGCGTTGTTGGGGCACTCCGGCTCGCACGCCGAACAGGCGGTGCATTGGGACGTGATGATCTTGAATGCCATGGTCTTGCTCTCCTAGCTGTTGCAGATAGATTGAATGCAGCGAATTTCAGGCGGCGATGTAGGCGCCCTGGCGGATGTCGGCGTCGCCGCGGGCGGCGTGAACGATTTCGCCGGACTTCACTTTCGCCAGGTATTCCTTGAAGTACTTCACCGCCGACTGTTCGATGAACTCGTGCGCGTACTTGTCCACCGGGTCGATGCCCGCCGCTTTCAGGCTGTCTTTCGGGCAGCCGCCGATCTTGGCCACGAACACGGCGACGCAGTCGTTGATGGCGCGGATCACGGTCGGCAGGGTGTCTTCCTCGCCGAAGCCGCCCTGGCAGTAGAGGTCGACGCGGCGGTGGCCGACGAACTTGGAACCCTCGGTGCTGAGTTCGTAAATCTGGAACTCCTGCGCATGGCCGAAGTGTTCGTTGACCCGCCCGTGGCCCTTGGTGGCGACCGCGATCAGAATCTTCACATCGCTGAACTCCGCCTCCAGGTCGGCCAGCTCGGCCTGCTTGGCCGCCACCGTGGCCTGGCGTTCCTGCTCCACCGCCGCCTGGTAGGCCTTGCGTCCTTCCAGGTCGTAGTGAACGTTCATCGACTCGATCTTCTCAGTGGTGAACTCGGCGCTGCGGTCCTCGCCCAGCAGGCCCACGGCATCGGCGCGGCACTGTCGGCAGTGGCGCATCATGTTCATCTCGCCTTCGCACGAATCCTGCAGCGCTTTCAGTTCCTGCGCGGTGGGGCCGCGCTGGCCGTTGAGGCCGAACACGGTGCCGTGCTCGGGGGCGGAGATGAGCGGCATGATGTTGTGCAGGAAGGCGCCGCGCGACTTCACCGCCTTGTTCACCTCGACCAGGTGCTGGTCGTTGATGCCGGGGATCATCACCGAGTTCACCTTGCACAGGATGCCGCGCTCGGTGAGCATCTCCAGGCCGCGCATCTGGTGTTCGTGCAGAATGCGCGCCGCTTCGATGCCCTTCCAGCGCTTGTTCTTCCAGAAGATCCACGGGTAGATGTGCTGCCCGACTTCCGGATCGACCATGTTGATGGTGATGGTGACATGGTCGATGTTGTATTGCGACAGGCGCTCGACGTGCTCCGGCAGGGCGAGGCCGTTGGTCGACACGCACAGCTTGATGTCGGGCGCGGTCTGGGCCACCAGTTCGAAGGTCTTGAAGGTTTTCTCGGGATTGGCGAGTGGGTCCCCGGGTCCGGCGATGCCCAGCACCGTCATCTGCGGGATGGTGGAGGCCACCGCCAATACCTTCTTCGCCGCCTGCTCCGGGGTGAGCTTCTCGCTCACCACGCCGGGACGGGATTCGTTGGCGCAGTCGTACTTGCGATTGCAGTAGTTGCACTGGATGTTGCAGGCCGGCGCCACCGCCACGTGCATGCGGGCGAAGTGGTGGTGCGCCTCTTCGCTGTAGCAGGGATGGTTCTTCACCTTCTCCCAGATAGCCGGATCCATGTCTTCCGGTCCGCCGGACGAGCCGCAACTCGCCTTGCCGCCTTCGCCGGATGTGCCGCAGCCCTTGTGCTCGGCCACTTGCTGCATGACCTGGTCGATAGACTTGACCTGACCGATTCCCACACTCGCCTGATTGTCCATACTTGGCTCCTGTCCGCTTCAACCGATGGCGATCGTGAAACCGATCGCCCGCTAAATGAGTTCTTGCATGAGCTGTACAGCAACAAGCATGCCATTCTAAATATTTTTAGAAATGCCTCAGGATTGAAGCACTTAGCGCAGAGCAGGCGATTGTCGCAGTTGCGACAAATATGAAATGCCGGGAAAGGAATTGTCGGGAAGGCTACAGCCTTGAAAGAGGCCAGGGATCATGGGCGTCTACAAAGAGGACGCGGAGAAAACAACATGAGGGTTTCCTCCGTGCCCTCCGCGCCCTCCTTGTGATCCCGCCCTCAACCATCAAAGCCGTTTGACTTCGATGTTGTATTGCGACAGGCGCTCGACGTGCTCCGGCAGGGCGAGGCCGTTGGTCGACACGCACAGCTTGATGTCGGGCGCGGTCTGGGCCACCAGTTCGAAGGTCTTGAAGGTTTTCTCGGGATTGGCGAGTGGGTCCCCGGGTCCGGCGATGCCCAGCACCGTCATCTGCGGGATGGTGGAGGCCACCGCCAATACCTTCTTCGCC
Organism: Thermoplasmatota archaeon; assembly: GCA_023475455.1. The sequence continues at coordinate 2,680 of JAMCVR010000139.1, forward strand.
GCCTGCTCCGGGGTGAGC
>JAMCVR010000187.1 GCA_023475455.1 Thermoplasmatota archaeon
ATTGGTGACACAGATGGAGGAGCAGGTGCTGCTGGCGACAGCCCGGCTGGGTGTTGCCAAGGCCAGCCCAGCAGCCGCTCGGAAATGGAAATCGAGTTGTCGGGGGCGCTGCGCCTGGCGCTGGGCCGGAGAATTCCGTCAGACAGAGCGCAATATCGGGGGCCAGACCCTGGCGTTCGCCGGCTTCCTCGCGGTGTACCAGGACGACGAGGAAGAGGAGGGCGAGTCCAAATTGCCCGCCCGAGCACTTCGTGCGCGAGCTGCATGCCATGACGGTGCACGGGCTGATGCGCGAGGGTCACATGTTTCCGTCCGACCCAAGAATGCGGACGGGTGCACTTCGGTGCCACGGCCTTCGGTCTCGCCGACGACCTGCATCGGCGAGCGGCACGAAGGCTTCGATCTCCTCCTCGCGCTCGACGATCATGCGCAGCGCGGGCGACTGCACGCGGCCGGCGGAGAGACCGGGGCTGATCTTCTTCCACAGCAGCGGCGACAGGTTGAAGCCGACCAGGTAGTCCAGCGCGCGCCGCGCCTGCTGGGCATCGACGAGGTCGGACGCGATCTCGCGCGGATGGCGCACGGCATCCTGGATGGCGGATTCGGTGATTTCGTAGAAGGCCACCCGCTTCATCGGCGTCTTGACACGGCGCTCCTTGAGGATTTCGCTGATGTGCCAGGAAATCGCCTCGCCTTCGCGGTCCGGGTCGGTGGCCAGCAGGATTTCGTCGGCCTTCCTGGCGGCCTTGACGATGGCCTCGACGTGCCTGGCGTTGCGCTCGATGATCTGGTATTTCATGCTGAAATTTTCAGTATCGACCGCGCCGGTCTTCGGCTCCAGGTCGCGCACGTGGCCGTAGCTGGCGAGGATGTCGTAGTCGGCGCCGAGGTATTTTTTCAGCGATTTGGATTTCGACGGCGATTCGACGATAACGAGCTTGGACATGGTTGTTTAATTTGGAGAAGCACTGAACAAGTCGTCACCCCGGCGAATGCCGGGGTCCAGATGCTTGATTTGGCTGGATTCCGGCGTTCGCCGGAATGACAAAGTGGACTTGTTCGGCATTTCCTTAATGTAGACGTCCCGGCTCGTGGTTCAGCAGCATGTCTTCCAAGTGCGTGAAATGTTCGATCAGCCCGCGGCTCCACAGCACGATCAGCGTCATCCAGCGCACATGGTCGGGCTCGATGTCCTCGCCGCCCAGCGCCATCAGCCCGGAAATCACCCATTCGCGCGATTCGGGGTCGAGAATTTCGGCGCCGACCAGATAGGCCAGCTCGGCCCGGCAGGCGTCGTTCAGGCGCTCCAACTCTTCGGGCGCGTAATGGCGGGTATAGGCCAGGGCAAGCCGTTCGTGGCTGGCGCAGCCGGAGAGGTTGGCGTACCAGTCGAGCGCGGCGTTGATGTCGGCTTCCTCGAAGCCGGCGGCAAACAGGCGTTTTTCCAGCGCGTCGCGGTCGGGCGCCAGCTCCGCCATGCGGAAGCTTTCGTAGAGGTAAACCAGGATGTCGAGCATAGGGTCAGTGGATTTTTTGGTAGCGCCCGCCGGGCAAGGATGCGATTCGCCCGTCCAGTTCAAGCGTCAACAGCTTCGCCGAAAGCGCTTCCAGCGTCAACCCGGTTCTTTGTGCCAAGGTATCGAGGCCGCTCGGCGCCCCGTCCAGCGCATCCAGCACCGGGTCGGACCGGGCTTCGACCAGCACCCGCGAGGGGTACGCCGCCAGACACTCGCCCTGCGGGCGGTCTTGGCGCAGCTCCGGCGGAGCCAGCCGCTGCTGCCAGGCCAGTTCGTCGAGAATGTCGGCGGCGGATTCGACCAGCTTGGCGCCCTGCTTGATCAGCGCGTGGCAGCCGCGCGAAAGCGGCGAATGGATCGAACCGGGAATGGCGAACACCTCGCGCCCCTGTTCGGCGGGCGCTACCAAAAAATCCACTGAGCCGCTGTCGGGGGCGGCCTCCACCACCAGCACGCCGCGGGAGAGACCGCTGATGAGCCGGTTGCGGCGCGGAAAGTGCCCGGGCAGCGGCGGCGTGCCGAGCGCGAATTCCGACACGATCAGCCCGTTTTCCGCCAGCCGGTGCGCCAGCGCCTTGTTGCGCGCGGGATAGATGCGGTCGAGCCCGGTGCCGACGATGGCCACGCTCGAACCGGCGCCGGCCAGCCCGCCGCGGTGCGCCGCCGCGTCGATGCCGAGCGCAAGCCCGCTGACGATGGTGAGCCCGGCGTCGGACAGCGCGTGGGCGAAGGCTTCGGCGAAATCACCCGCCGCAAGGGCGTGATGGACGGCCTCGGCCTGCCGGGCAAGCTCGCCGACTGCCAGGAAAAAGATCCGTCGCTCAGCGAAATCGGTGACGCGCGCCGAGCGCGTCACCGTGCGGGCGCTCGACCGCGACGGCAAGCCCTTCGAACTGGACGCCGACGGCCTCGGTTTTCGTTCCGATATTGGCGCGCGATGGTCTTTTCCAGAGCCGACGCATTCCGAGGATGCGCTACTAATTTCGAAATGGATTGATGGTGGGTGGGCGTGGGCAGCACCGGCGACAGCAGCGCGAAATCGGCCCCGATCGCGGCGGCGTGCCGAGCGCGAATTCCGACACGATCAGCCCGTTTTCCGCCAGCCGGTGCGCCAGCGCCTTGTTGCGCGCGGGATAGATGCGGTCGAGCCCGGTGCCGACGATGGCCACGCTCGAACC
>JAMCVR010000043.1 GCA_023475455.1 Thermoplasmatota archaeon
ATATTGTCGGTCACTCTCTTCGAGAAGATGCCCTTGCAGCAAGCCTTTCCGGGCAGCGACTCCAGTTCCGACAATACCACCATCAACAACCAATTGAATCTGTTCGCGTTTTAACCGGACAGCAGTGACATCCACGGCGAAATGGACCGCATCAGCCAGGCGCTGACCCGGCGCGTGAAGGAACTCGCCGAACGTTACGAAACCCCGCTGCCGTGGATGGTCGGTCGCGTATCTGCCACATCGGCAGCAGCTTCTCAGCGCAAAGCCTGTTCTTATCTGGCCGTAAGTTTCTCTCAGGGGTTCGCACCGATCTCCGCCACCACTGGCGCATGATCCGACGGTCGCTCCAGCTTGCGCATGTCGCGGTCGATGCTGGCGGCGGTGCAGGCGGCGGCGAGCGGCTCACTGAGCAGGATGTGATCGATGCGCAGGCCGTGGTTGCGGCGGAAGCCCATCATGCGGTAGTCCCACCAGCTGAAGCTCTTTTCGGGCTGGTCGAACAGGCGAAAGCTGTCTTTCAGGCCCAGCGCCAACAGATTCCGGAAGCGTTCGCGTTCGGGCTCCGACACCAGCACACAGCCTTCCCATGCTTGAGGATCGTGCACGTCGCGGTCTTCCGGGGCGACGTTGTAGTCGCCGAGCACGGCGAGTTTGGGATGGCGAACCAGTTCGTCTTTCAGCCAGGCAGTCAGGGCGTCGAACCAGGCGAGCTTGTACGGATACTTGTCGGAATCGAGGCTTTGCCCGTTGGGGCAGTAGACGCACACCAGGCGCACGCCGTCGACGGTGGCGGCGATGACGCGCTTCTGTTCGTCCTCCAGCCCCGGGATGCCGACCCGCACGTCGCTCAGCTCGGCACGGCTGACGATGGCGACGCCGTTATAGGTCTTCTGCCCGGCGAGGGCGACGCGGTAGCCGGCCGCTTCCAGTTCGGCGACCGGGAAATTTTCGTCGGTGAGTTTGGTTTCCTGCAGGCACACCGCGTCGGGCTGGCGGGTGGCGAGAAAGTCCAGCAGCTGGGGCAGGCGGACCTTGAGGGAGTTGACGTTCCAGGCGGCGAGTTTCATGCCGCGGAGTGTACCGCAGCCACCCGGACCGCGGCAGGCTCGGGCCTATGACTCTGTACGCGCTTAGCGCGTGGGGGAAGTACTTAGGGCTGGGCTGCGGCGGGTGCAGCAGGTGCAGGGGCGGGCGCAACTGCAGGAACCTGTTTGCGGCCGGGCAGGGCGGATTTGGGGTAGCCGGCGCGATCCAGCATGGCCTGCCACTGCCCGGTTTCAAAGCCGTCGATCTTGTCGCTGCCGACCACCAGCACCGGCACACGCAGCTGGCCGGTGAGCTTCTGCAGTTCGGCCTGCGCCTCGGGACTGGCCTGCGGGTCCTTGGCGCTGTAGGGGATGCCGCGTTCGCCGAGCAGCCGCCGCGCCTGGTCGCAGGGCGCGCCGCAGGCGCTGGCGTACAGGGTGACCGGATATTTTTCGCGCGCGCTCTTGGCGGCGTAGGACTCGCCGCCTTCGATGACGCTGCCCTTGAACGACTTTTGCTGGGCGTTGCGGATGTTGGGCGGGGGCGGCTGGTCGCTGTAGACCATGCGGCCCTGCGCATCCTTCCATTGATACAACCGGGCCGCGGCCAGCGGCGCGCTTGCCGCGGCCAGGCAAACCGCCATCACGATGAATCCTGGTTTCATGACGTGCTCTCCCGAAAGACCCGATCCTTCGCTCTAACGGCCGTTGTCGGACGAAGCTTTAAGCCATGCCGTTGTGGCGCAGCAGGGCGTTGATGGTCGGTTCGCGGCCGCGGAAGGCCTTGAACGATTCGAGCGCCGGGCGGGCGCCGCCCTGGGCCAGGATCTCGCTCCAGAAGCGGTGGCCGACTTCCGGATTGAGCACGCCGCCGTAGCCCTCGGCCTCGTCCTCGAACAGCGCGTAGGCGTCGGCCGACAGCACTTCCGCCCACTTGTAGCTGTAATAGCCGGCCGCGTAGCCGCCGGCGAAGATGTGCGAGAAGTTGTTGGGGAAGCGGTTGTAGGCGGGCGGGACGATGACCGCGACCTGCCGGCGGATGTCATTGATCAGATCCAGCGCGGTGCGGCTGCCGCTGGGGTCGAAGTCGTCGTGCAGGTGCATGTCGAAGCTGGCGAACTCGATCTGGCGCAGCGTCTGCAGGCCGGACTGGAAGTTCTTCGCCGCCAGCATCCTGTCGAACAGCGCGCGCGGCAGCGGCTCGCCGGTGTCGACGTGCGCCGTCATGTGCTTCAGCACGTCCCATTCCCAGCAGAAGTTTTCCATGAACTGGCTCGGCAGTTCGACCGCATCCCACTCGACGCCGTTGATGCCGGAGACGCCGAGTTCCTCGATCTGCGTCAGCAGGTGGTGCAGGCCGTGGCCGGTCTCGTGGAACAGGGTGATGACCTCGTCGTGGGTGAACAGCGCGGGTTTGTCCCCCACCGGCCCGGAAAAATTGCAGTTGAGGTAGGCCACCGGCGTCTGGATGCCGCCGTCCTTCCTGCGGCGGGTGATGACGTCGTCCATCCAGGCGCCGCCGCGCTTGGAGGCACGCGCGTACAAATCCAGATAGAACTGGCCGATGCGCTGGCCGGTGTGGTCGGAGAGCGTGTAGAACTTGACGTCCGGATGCCACACAGGCGCACGGTCTTCGCCCGGAAAAATTGCAGTTGAGGTA
>JAMCVR010000251.1 GCA_023475455.1 Thermoplasmatota archaeon
GCCGCGGTGGTGATGCCGGCGATGCTGGTGCCTAGCCTGTGGCTGCTGGCCGTCAGCCCGGCCGACAGCCATCTGCCGCCCACTTACGACACCCCCTGGTTATGGGTTCACGTCGCGACGGGCAAGGTCTTTCTCGGCATCTGTCTGGTCGCACTCGGCCTCGCCGGCGTGACGCTGCTGCGGCGCGCCGGCTTTGCGCGCCGCTTCCGCGCCATGCCGGCCGACGCCGCGCTGGACCCGCTGGCGTGGCGTTTCATGGGTGTGGCGCTGGTGTTCCAGAGCCTGATGCTGATCGCCGGGGCGGTGTGGGCGCAGGATGCCTGGGGCCGCTACTGGGCCTGGGATCCGATCGAGGTCTGGGCCTTCCTCACCTGGCTTGCATTGGCCGCGGCGCTGCATCTGCGGACGACCTTCCGTGTCCCGCCCTGGCTGGGTGCGGCGATGATCCTGGGGATATTCGTGCTGGCCTTTCTGACTTTTTTCGGCGTGCCCTTCCTCAGCAACTCGCCCCACAAGGGAGCGATATGAACAGGGTTGCGCAAAAACGCCTGTTGCTGCTGGCGCTGGCGATCTTCGTCGCGGGCGGAATCGGCTTCATGCTGAGCGCCCGCACCGTGACGCCGGGCAAACCCGCTGCCGCCGTGCCCGCGCCTTCCGCGAACCCGGCGCGCGATCCGGAGTTGCACGCGCGCCAGGCACGGGCGGCGGAGATCGATGCGCGCTTCAAGCAGGCGGTCGCCATGCTGCACGCGAAACAATACGGGCACGCCGCAACCGCCCTGCACCGCGTGCTGGAACTTGCCCCCGGCCTGCCCGAGGCCCACGTCAATATGGGTTTCGCCATGATCGGCTTGAAACGCTACCGCGCCGCGCGCGATTTCTTCGAGGCCGCCATCAACCTGCGCCCGGCCCAGGTCAATGCCTACTACGGGCTGGCCGAGGCGCTGGAGGGACTGAACGACCTGGAAGGCGCCCTGGGAGCCATGCGCAGCTACATCCACCGGTCCCGTCCGGACGACCCCTATGTGCGCAAGGCCCGCGCCGCCTTATGGGAATGGGAAAAAGCGTTGGGACGTAAGCGGGGCGATGATTTTCTGAAAATGGAAAGTGAATCAAACGATTCTCATAAATGAGAATTTCATGATTAAGAGAATAGTTGAAAAATCCGAAACGGAAGCTGGATTCATGCATTTCTCTTGTCCCGCAGAAGCACAAAGATGGCATAGCCTGAAGCTTGTCCGCCTCAATCTTCGTTTTCCCGCCCCGTGCGACAGGTGCATCGGCTTTCCGGCCCCGTTGCGGCCGAGTGGTGGCATTGAACTTGCTTGCCACAGGGTGTTTTAGGGCGATTCACGCCATCGCGTCTTAATCCCTCCATCGAAAACGGAGTATACGTGTCACCGTCCCCCCCCAAAAACCTGGTGCGCCGCGGCTTTGACTTCCTCTCCTCCATGCCGGTGGCCATTGTCCTGCTATCCGTGGTGGCGCTGTCCAGCATGATCGGCACGGTGCTGGAACAGAACCGGCCGGCCGACCACTACCTGGCCATGCTCGGGCCGTTCTGGTACAAGACGTTCGCCGCCCTCGGCCTGTACAACATGTACGATTCCGGGTGGTTTGTCGGCGTGCTGGTCTTCCTCATGCTGTCGGTGGGGCTGGCGCTGGTGCGTCACGGTCCCCGCATCTGGCAGCAGACTCGTCCGCTGCAAGCGCTCCCCGCTCCCGCGCAAACGGGAGGGGGGTTCACGCTTGAAGGCGACGCCGCCCGCCTGAATGCCGACAGCGTCGAGCATGCGTTGCGCGGCCTGGGCTTTCGCGAACTGCTGCGCGAGACCGGCCCGAACGGCGCGCAACGGGTGTTCGCCCGCAAGGGCCGGCTGTCCAAGCTGGGGTTCTTTCTCCTGCACGGCGGCGTGATCGTGATCGCCGTGGGGGGACTGATAACGTCCCAGTTCGGCTTCCGCGGCGCGATGAATATCCCCGAGGCGGGTGCCGACGACATCGTCTACGTGCAGGAAGGAGACACCTACCGGCAGCTCAAACTTCCCTTCAAGGTGCGCAACGACGCCTTCGCCATCGATTTTTACAACACCGGCATGCCCAGCGACTACCGCAGCGACCTCACCCTGCTGCAGGGTGACCGGAAGCTGGCGTCCGCGCGGATTATGGTGAACCGGCCGCTGCATTACGGCGGCATCACTTTCTACCAGGCCTCGTTCGGGGATGCCGGCTCGCCGGTCACTTTCGTGTTGACCGATCTGAGCAAACCCGAGTTTTCGCAGCAGACGGTCGACACCAACGTGGACAAGACGCTGGAGGACGCGCTGGGCAACAAGGTGATGGTGAAGGAACTGCGCCAGCACAACGTCATCAACATGTCCACGGATCCCAACAAGCCCGTGCTGCGCGACGTCGGCCCCTCCCTGGACGTGACGCTCCAGTCGCCGGCCAGCGGCACGCTCACCTACCGCGCCTACCTGGCCTATCCCAACATGCTGGGGTTCGCGCGCATGGGGGAGCAGGAAATGACCTACGACGACCTGGGCTTCTCGCCCGCGGACGGCCCGATGATGGCGCTGCTCGCCAGCTACTTCAAACACCTGCGGGCGGCGGCCGATCCGGCCGCGGCGGATGCGCAGCGCTCCGCGCTGGAGGCGGCGCTGCGCGAACGCGGCCTGC
>JAMCVR010000177.1 GCA_023475455.1 Thermoplasmatota archaeon
CAGGATCAACAAGAAAACCGGGCATCTGGACCCGGTTGAAGCCTGAAAAATAACAATGCTCCGAAATTCTAGCCTTGGTGCAAGCCGAACCCGCTGCGACATCGAGTTTTTCAACAGAATCGCCGAACAAGAGACGGTCGCTACCTCGGCCTGAACTTCCGCTTCTGGCCGGTTTTCAGCCCTGCAGTTACGGGCCACCTTCACCCTCCCGCGCCACCCGCCTCCCGAAACGTGTTCTTCCCCTCGCGCTTCGCCGCATACAGCGCCGCGTCGGCTTGCTTGAGCAGGTCGTTCAGCGTTTCGCCGTCGGCGCAGCTCAGGGCGATGCCGACCGAGGCGCCGATCTGCGCGGTGCCGCCGCTGGTCAGCGGCACGGGCTGGCTCAGGCTGCCGACGACGCGGCGGGCGACTTCGCGCGCGGCTTCCGCATCGTCGACCTGGCCCAGCACGATGACGAACTCGTCGCCGCCGAGGCGGGCGACCATGTCCGACTCGCGGAGCAGTTGCTGCATGCGTTGCGACGAGGTCACAAGCACTTCGTCGCCGGCTGCATGCCCCAGGCGGTCGTTGACTGCCTTGAAGTCGTCCAGGTCGACGGCCAGCACTGCCAGGCGTTTCTGTGCGCGTTTCGCGCTGGCGATCAGGTGTTTTTCGTTTTCGTCGAGAAAGCGTCGGTTGGCGAGGCCGGTCAGCGGGTCGCGCAGGCTGAGCTGCCGGATCGTCTGCTCGGCGTGGACGCCGGCCCCGATCAGGCGCACGGTTTCCCGGTACAGCCCGAGCAGCGCGAGTCCCGTCCACAGCCCGGCCAGGCCCAGCAGCGCCGACATCAGGTTCTGGTCCCGGACGCGCGCCTTCTCGCGCGTGTCCAGCTGGTGCAGTTGGGCGCGCCCCGCCTCGATCAGGATGCGGTGAATCTGCTCGATGGCGGACTTGTCGAAGCCCGCAAGCCCGCGTTCCGGCGGCGCGGCGCCGCCGCCCGTTTCCACGCCTTGCTGCAGCGCGCTGAATCCGGTCTCCAATGCCGACTGCAGGGCGGGCAGGGGCGCCAGGCGGGCCGCCTGGGCGGCGTCGTCACCGACCAGAACGATCAGCTGGCTGGCATTCGGGCACTGCGATTGCCGGCAGATCAGACTTTGGTCGAGCTGGGCGGGGTCTTGCGACTCGGCATATTTGCGCACCGCGGTGTCGAGGTTGAGCAGATAGGTGCGCAGCGCGTCGATGTAGGCGATGACCTGGCGCGTGTGGTCCACCGAGCGCACGGACTCGGCCGAGCGCTGGTGCTGGTAGGCGATCATGGCGAACAGGGCCGCGATGATGAGCGCGAAGATCAGCGCGCCCTTGCGGAGCACGTGCCTGAAGCCGGCAAAGACGGAGCCCTGCATCCGGGTATTTTTGTTCGGGCGCATGGATGAATGAGGGGCAAATATTTTTTCCATGGGGAAGGCCGCAACAAGAGCTGGATTCATTTTCCCCGAGGGGCTGTGATGCCTGACCCGTGCCCCGATGCGGGGTTCCCTCGGTGGGGCGCGGCGTCGCGCTTCCGCCTAGTTTTTCTTTTTGTAATATCCCACCAGTTCGCCTTGCGCCAGGATGCGTCCCCGCATCGCCTTTTCCAGCGCGGCCTTGGTCGCCGGGCGCAACACCGGCAGCACGGTGTCGAGCGCATACAGCTTGTGGACGTAGCGGTGGCGGCCGATGGGCGGGCAGGGGCCGCCGTAGCCTTCGCGCGGCCAGTCGTTGAGGCCTTCTTGCGCACCGGGCGGCAGGTTCGCACGGGAGGCGCCGGCCGCGAGCCCGGTGGTGTCGGGCGGGAGGTTGTACAGCACCCAGTGCACCCAGGTCATCTTCGGCGCGGCCGGATCGGGGGCGTCGGGATCGTCGACGATCAGCGCCAGGCTTTTGGTTCCGGCCGGCACGCCGGACCACGCCAGCGGCGGCGACTGGTCGCGGCCTTCGCAGGTGTAGAGGCTGGGGATGTCGGCATTGTGGGCGAATGCGCTCGAACTCAGTTCCATGGTCGTGTTCCTTTCCGCTGCGCACGCCCATACCCAAGACCTGCATGGCGCACCATCCCATCAGAGTGTGTGTTGGGTTCTGCGCGGGCAATCCATCCTTTGGCCTTGAACTATAGATGCCTCATCCGGCGGTGCAGGCTGCATGGGTTGCCAGGCAAAGAGTGTATCGATGGCGCGCCTGCACCAAAGCAGGCGCATGGCCACGTGTTTCGCACAATGCTGGCGCATCCGCTGTTCCAGTGGCTGGCGTAATTCCGCGTAAACGGGACGATTGTGCCGGATTATGTGATGGCAGGTTTCTTGCTACTGAGCTCCTGATTCTCTCGACAAGGAGCTGTCCATGGGTACGAAGTTGAAGTCCAGTTTGGGCCCCCTGCACCTTTGGGGCATTGCAGTCGGTCTGGTGATTTCCGGTGAGTACTTCGGCTGGAGCTATGGCTGGGGGGCTGCGGGTACGCTGGGCTTCCTGGTGACCACCATCCTTGTGGCGAGCATGTATGCCGCATTCATTTTCAGCTACACCGAACTCACTGCCGCCATTCCCCATGCTGGAGGCCCCTTCGCGTACAGCCGGCGTGCCTTTGGCCCGACAGGCGGACTGATCGCCGGGCTGGCGACGCTGATCGAATTTGTTTTTGCGCCCCCTGCCATCGCTTTGGCA
>JAMCVR010000174.1 GCA_023475455.1 Thermoplasmatota archaeon
GCGCCAACACCAAACCCGCGTCATCCCTATCCCAGGAAAAACCATGAGTCTCAAGTGCGGCATCGTTGGCCTGCCCAACGTCGGAAAATCCACCCTGTTCAACGCGCTGACCCAGGCGGGTATCGCGCTGGAGATCGGTCATTCCATCCATGCGAACGACCTCGCGCTGCCCGCCGGCGTGGAACTCGTTGCGCACATTCAGCACGAGAACCCCGCGGTGGCGACGATCACGCTGCCCAAGGGCATGAAGTCAGACGAACCTGCGCCCGAGACGCCTGCTGCACCCGCAGCGTGAGTCTTGACGCAGCCCGGCTGTGGCTGCGTTGCGAGCCATCATGACGGCACCCCGCCTGATTGTCGGCCTCGGTAATCCGGGGCGTGACTACGAAGAAACCCGGCACAATGCCGGGTTTTGGTTTTGCGCGCGCCTCGCGCAGGACTGGGGGGTGCCGCTCGCGCATGAATCCCGCTTTCACGGCATCGTCGGGCGCAGCCCGAAAAACGTCTGGATGCTGCTGCCGCAGACCTTCATGAACCGTTCGGGTCAGGCGGTCGGCGCGCTGGCGCGCTTTCATCGCATCGCGCCGGCCGAAATCCTGGTGGTGCACGACGAGCTCGACATCCCGCCCGGCCAGCTGCGCCTCAAGTTCGGCGGCGGCATGGGCGGCCACAATGGCCTGAAGGACATCGCCTCGCATCTGGGCACCCAGGATTACTGGCGGCTGCGCATCGGCATCGGCCATCCGGGCGACCGCAACGAGGTCGTCAACTACGTGCTGAAACCGCCGCGCCGCGAGGAGCAGGCTGAAATCGACGCCGCCATCGAGCGTGCGGTGGATCTCATGCCGCTGATCGAAAAAGGCGAGTGGAACGCCGCCATCCAGCGCGCCAACACCAAACCCGCGTCATCCCTATCCCAGGAAAAACCATGAGTCTCAAGTGCGGCATCGTTGGCCTGCCCAACGTCGGAAAATCCACCCTGTTCAACGCGCTGACCCAGGCGGGTATCGCGGCGGAAAACTATCCCTTCTGCACCATCGAGCCGAACACCGGCGTGGTCGAAGTGCCGGATCCGCGTCTGGCGCAACTGGCCGAAATCATCAGGCCGCAGCGCGTCGTGCCGGCGATCGTCGAGTTCGTCGATATCGCCGGCCTGGTCGCAGGGGCCTCCAAGGGCGAGGGGCTGGGCAACCAGTTTCTCGCCAACATCCGTGAAACGGACGCGATCTGCCACGTTGTGCGCTGCTTTCACGACGAAAACGTGATCCACGTGGCCGGCAAGGTCGATCCGCTGTCGGATGTCGAAACCATCGCCACCGAGTTGGCGCTCGCTGACCTGGCAAGCGCTGAAAAAGCGTTGATCCGGTATGAAAAAGCTGCGCGCGGGGGCGACAAGGACGCGAAAGTCATCGTTGAGGCTTTGAAACCGGTGCTGGCTGCGCTGAACGAAGGCCGCCCCGCGCGCGCGGCCGGGCTGGACGCGGAGGGCATGGCGGCGATCAAGCCGCTGTGCCTGATGACGGTGAAACCCACCCTGTACGTGGCCAACGTCAGCGAGGGCGGCTTTCACGACAACCCCATGCTCGATGCGCTCAAGACCTTTGCGGAAAAGGAAGGGGCGCCGGTCGTCCCCGTGTGCGCCGCGCTGGAGGCCGAACTGCAGGAGCTGTCGCCGGAAGACCGCGTGGAATACCTGAAGGAGCTCGGTTGGGACGAGCCCGGGCTCAATCGGCTGATTCGCGCCGCCTACGATCTGCTGGGGCTGCAGACCTATTTCACCGCCGGGGTGAAGGAGGTGCGGGCGTGGACCATCCACAAGGGCGACACCGCGCCGCAGGCGGCGGGCGTCATCCACACCGATTTCGAGCGCGGCTTCATCCGCGCGCAAACCATCTCGTTCGACGACTTCATTGCCTGCAAGGGCGAGCAGGGGGCGAAGGAGGCGGGCAAGATGCGTGCCGAGGGCAAGGAGTATGTCGTCAAGGATGGCGATGTCCTGAATTTCCTGTTCAATGTGTGAAACCGCTCACTTTCCCGCGAGGGTGTTTGACAGGGGATTCTGAAAGACCCTATAATCTCGCGCTTCGTTTGGGTGGGGTTCCCGAGCGGTCAAAGGGATCAGACTGTAAATCTGACGGCTCTGCCTTCGAAGGTTCGAATCCTTCCCCCACCACCAGATTTTTTGCAGTTTCGAGCAGGGCGAAGCGGGAGGAGCGAGGTTGTCGACGCTTTGGCGGCTTTACAACCACGGCCCACCCCTTGCGGGTGTAGCTCAATGGTAGAGCCGAAGCCTTCCAAGCTTAAGACGAGGGTTCGATTCCCTTCACCCGCTCCAGTTTTTGTATGGGCTTATCTGGTAGTAAGTCCCAAGGCCCATGTAGCTCAGTGGCAGAGCACTCCCTTGGTAAGGGAGAGGTCGGCAGTTCAATCCTGCCCATGGGCACCAGGTTTTTGGGTGCCGCTTGTTTAAACCGGCGCACCAGTTTATTTAGCAGTTGTCAGAGTCGTCGCATCATTACTTGTGACTTGTGCAAAATTGAGGGGTACTTGAAATGGCTAAGGAAAAATTCGAGCGGACCAAGCCGCACGTAAACGTTGGCACCATTGGACACGTTGACCACGGCAAGACCACCTTGACCGCGGCGATCACCACCATTCTGGCGAAGAA
>JAMCVR010000220.1 GCA_023475455.1 Thermoplasmatota archaeon
TCTACAGCAGCGGCCTGGGACGTTTCCGCAAACCGCACTTCGTGCTGGCCGAACTCAAGCGCGCCGAGGTGCGCGAAGGCGTGCAGGTGCTGGTGGCCGGCTGCGAATACGCGCGCGACCTGATCGCGCCACCGGCCGCGATGCGCGGCGGCGCCATCTTCCTGCGCATGGACGCGGTGCGCCGCCTGCTGTGGAACAGGTTCGAGGAATGGCAATGGAAGGAAAGGGACACCGCGCTGGGACGCGCCTTTGCCCACTACGACTTCGAGCGCGACATCGAGCGCGGGCTCGACCGCATGGCCGAGGCCGAGAGCGAGGCCATGATCCTGCACGAGATCGGCGAGGCGCGCGCCGAATCGCTGCTGGGCGAGGACTGGAACGCGATGCTCGGCCAGCTCACGTCCAGGCACGCCGAACTGCTGGCGCGCGCGGTGCGCGACCATCTGGCCGACTGTCTGGTCACCCTGCCGACGCTGCTCGAACGCGAGGCCATCGGTTCGCTGCATTTCCATCTGGCGAATCTTTCGGGCCTCCGCCGCGCGCTGTTCCCGGCGCTGCCGCAGGCGTATGAAGCCTGGCTCGACAGCCGCGACACCGCCAAACTGACCCGCACGGTGGCGGTGGCCGAAGCCCACTGGCTGAATGCGGCGCGGCAGCTGACGACCACTTACCATCGCGATCCCGCACGCGGCGACGCGCACCTCAACGCGCTGGCCGGCGGCGACCTCGCCAGCCTGAAACTCTAGCACTTCCCCTTACGCCGGCAAGGTCGCTTCCCGCCCCAACTGCTCGGCGATGGAATCGAGCAGCTGCTGTTCCTGATACGGCTTGCCCAGATACACGTTGACGCCGATCTCCAGCGCGTGGTTGCGGTGCTTGTCCGCCGTGCGCGAGGTAATCATGATGATCGGCACCGACTTCAGGCGCGCGTCGCTGCGCATCACGCGGGCCAGTTCGAAGCCGTCCATGCGCGGCATTTCGACGTCGAGCAGCACCACGTCGGGGATCAGGTCGTGCATCTTCTCCAGCGCATCGACGCCGTCCTTTGCGCTGTCGACGCGGAAACCTTCGCGGGTCAGCAGGCGGGTGGTGATCTTGCGCACGGTGAGCGAGTCGTCGACCACCAGCACCAGCGGCGGCTGCAGGGCGGCGCTGACTTCGGCGGCCCCGGCCGGTGCCGTGCGTTCCGCCGCGGTGCGCGGCAGGCTGGCCCAGCGCAGCGCCAGCGGCACCGGGTTGAGGATCAGGATCACGCGCCCGTCGCCGCGTACCGTGGCGCCGGCCACGCCGGTGATGCGCGCCATCTGCGGTCCGATGTTCTTGACCACGATTTCGCGCGTGCCCTCGATCGCGTCGACCAGCACGGCCGCCTGGCTGGAGCCGCTGGCGAGCAGCGCCACCGGGTTGTAGCGCTGCACTTCGTGCACCGCTTCGCTATCGCCCAGCAGGTGCGGCAGGTAGGAGAACGGGTAGCGCGCGCCGCGCCACGTCACTTCGCCCGCCGCCATCGCCTTTTCAAGCTCTTCCGGCCTGAGTTCCAGCACCTGCTGAACCAGCGGCGTCGGCAGGGCATAATCGTGCCTGGCCGCCTGGATCATCACCGCCTGGGTCATCGCCAGCGTGAGCGGCAGATAAATGTGGAAGCTGGTGCCGGCGCCCGGCGTCGATGCGATGTCGATGCGGCCGCCCAGCGCGGAGATTTCGCTCTTCACCACGTCCATGCCGACACCGCTGGTCCAGCAGGTGCGGCAGGTAGGAGAACGGGTAGCGCGCGCCGCGCCACGTCACTTCGCCCGCCGCCATCGCCTTTTCAAGCTCTTCCGGCCTGAGTTCCAGCACCTGCTGAACCAGCGGCGTCGGCAGGGCATAATCGTGCCTGGCCGCCTGGATCATCACCGCCTGGGTCATCGCCAGCGTGAGCGGCAGATAAATGTGGAAGCTGGTGCCGGCGCCCGGCGTCGATGCGATGTCGATGCGGCCGCCCAGCGCGGAGATTTCGCTCTTCACCACGTCCATGCCGACACCGCTGGTCCAGCAGGTGCGGCAGGTAGGAGAACGGGTAGCGCGCGCCGCGCCACGTCACTTCGCCCGCCGCCATCGCCTTTTCAAGCTCTTCCGGCCTGAGTTCCAGCACCTGCTGAACCAGCGGCGTCGGCAGGGCATAATCGTGCCTGGCCGCCTGGATCATCACCGCCTGGGTCATCGCCAGCGTGAGCGGCAGATAAATGTGGAAGCTGGTGCCGGCGCCCGGCGTCGATGCGATGTCGATGCGGCCGCCCAGCGCGGAGATTTCGCTCTTCACCACGTCCATGCCGACACCGCGCCCGGCAACCTGGCTGATGGTTTCGGCGGTGGAGAAACCGGCCGCAAAAATCATCTGCGCCAGCAGGGTTTCGGTCGGCTCGACACCCGGCAGCAAGAGGCCGCCAGCTTCGGCCTTTTCGCGGATACGGGCGTAGTTGAGGCCGGCACCGTCGTCCTTCACGGTCAGCATCATTTCATTGCCGGACTGGCGCGCGGACAGCACGATTTCGCCGAACTCGGCCTTGCCCGCGGCGCGGCGTTCCTCGGGCGTTTCGATGCCGTGCGCCAGCGCGTTGCGCAGCAAATGCTCGAGCGGCGCGGTCACCTTTTCCAGCACCGAGCGGAC
>JAMCVR010000005.1 GCA_023475455.1 Thermoplasmatota archaeon
CTGCTTGATGTCCTCGATCAATTTGGCGAAGCCCGCGATCTTGCCGCCGCCGGTGCATGCGGCCTGCCACAGGCTCGCGCCCGAGCGCGCGGCGCTGTCGGACACCTGTTCCAGGGTGCGCGCGCCGTTTTCCTCGCTGGCGCTCTGCTCGTGCGGGAACAGCCCTTCTTCCAGTCCGGTGATGAAGACGGCGTGAAACTCCAGCCCCTTGGCGGCGTGCACCGTCATCAATTGCAGCGCGTCGTGGCCGGCGCCGGCCTGGTGCTCGCCCGCTTCCAGCGCGGCATGGGCGAGGAAGGCATCCAGGCTGCCTTCCTCCGATTCCTCGGAAAACAAGGCCGCCGCGTTGACCAGTTCGTTGAGGTTCTCCAGGCGGTCGGCGCCTTCCTTGTCGGCGCGGTAGTAGTCCGCGAGTCCCGATGCTTCGATCACATGGTCGATCGCTTCCGCAAGCGGCAGGTCGCGCGTGGCCTGCTTGATGTCCTCGATCAATTTGGCGAAGCCCGCGATCTTGCCGCCGCCGGTGCATGCGGCCTGCCACAGGCTCGCGCCCGAGCGCGCGGCGCTGTCGGACACCTGTTCCAGGGTGCGCGCGCCGATGCCGCGGGCGGGGAAATTGACCACCCGCAGGAACGCGCCGTCGTCTTCCGGGTTGGTCAGGAGGCGCAGGTAGGCCAGCGCGTGCTTGATTTCCTGGCGCTCGAAAAAGCGCAGCCCGCCGTACACCCGGTACGGCACGCCCGCCGAGAACAGTGCGTGTTCCAGCACCCGCGACTGTGCGTTGGAACGGTAGAGCAGCGCCATGTCGGACAGGCTCACCCCCTCGCGGTTGAGCGCGCGCACCTCGTCGACCACGAAGCTCGCTTCGTCCCGGTCGGAGTAGGCGTCGAACACGCGGATCGGTTCGCCTTCGCCTTCCGCCGTCCACAGGTTCTTGCCCAATCGATGCGCGTTCTGCGAGATCAGCGTATTGGCGGCGGTGAGGATGTGGCCGTGGCTGCGGTAGTTCTGCTCGAGCTTGATGACCTTGCTCGAAAAAGCGCAGCCCGCCGTACACCCGGTACGGCACGCCCGCCGAGAACAGTGCGTGTTCCAGCACCCGCGACTGTGCGTTGGAACGGTAGAGCAGCGCCATGTCGGACAGGCTCACCCCCTCGCGGTTGAGCGCGCGCACCTCGTCGACCACGAAGCTCGCTTCGTCCCGGTCGGAGTAGGCGTCGAACACGCGGATCGGTTCGCCTTCGCCTTCCGCCGTCCACAGGTTCTTGCCCAATCGATGCGCGTTCTGCGAGATCAGCGTATTGGCGGCGGTGAGGATGTGGCCGTGGCTGCGGTAGTTCTGCTCGAGCTTGATGACCTTGCCGTGCGCGAACTCGCGTTCGAACTCGGCCATGTTGGCGGTACTGGCGCCGCGGAAGGCGTAGATCGACTGGTCGTCGTCGCCGACCGCGAACAGCGCCGTGTGCGGGCCGGCGAACAGCTTCAGCCAGCGGTACTGCAGGGTGTTGGTGTCCTGGAATTCGTCGACCAGGATGTGCTTGAAACGATCCTGGTAATGCTGGCGCAGCGGCTCGTTGCGGTACAGCAGCTCGTAGGAGCGCAGCAGCAGCTCGGGGAAATCAGCCACGCCCTCGCGCTGGCATTGCGCGTCGTAGGCCTCATACAGCTCGGCCATGCGCATCGAATATTCGTCGTAGGCCTCGGCGTCGCGCGCGCGCCGGCCGGCCTCCTTGTGGCCGTTGATGAACCACTGCACCTTCTTCGGTTCGTATTTCTCGGTGTCGACGTTCAGCGCCTTCATCAGCCGCTTGATCGCCGACAGCTGGTCCTGGCTGTCGAGGATCTGGAACGACTGCGGCAGCCCGGCTTCGCGGTAATGCGTGCGCAGCAGCCGGTTGGCCAACCCGTGGAAAGTGCCGACCCACATGCCGCGCGTGTTGATCGGCAGCATCGTCGAAATGCGCGTCATCATTTCCTTCGCCGCCTTGTTGGTGAAGGTCACCGCCAGGATGCCGTGCGGCGATACCTGCCCGGTCTGGATCAGCCACACGATGCGGGTGGTCAGGACGCGCGTCTTGCCCGAACCGGCGCCCGCCAGGATCAGCGCCGATTCGTGCGGCAGCGTCACGGCGGCAAGCTGTTCTGGGTTCAGGTGTTCGAGTAGGGCGGACATACGGGGGTAAAATCGGGCGGTCAATGACAGATTATAAAGGGCTACGGATGGTGAAAATTTTGTTTTTTGGCGACCTCGTGGACACGCTCGGCATGGCTTCGGACGAAATCGCCCTGCCGCCCGACGTGACCGACGTCGAGCGCCTGCTGTTCGTGCTGTCCCGACGCGGCGAGATGTGGAAAAAAATGCTGCTCGGCAATCCCAGGCTCAACATCACCGTCAACAAGCGGTTCGCCGACAAGTCCGCGCCGGTCAGGGACGGCGACGAGATCGCGCTGGTGGGGTTCTCGGTGATTTGATTTCGGATAGTCGGGCATAAAAAACGGAGCCATGCGGCTCCGTTTTTCGATGTGCGCCCGGCACGGGCGCACTCTTGTGGGTGGAAGTCCCACCGTAAGTTGATCACGACGAACGAAGCGAAGCGCAACTGCATGAGGGTGACCGGGTGTGGGGAGGAAGCGTGGAGCGAAACTG
>JAMCVR010000196.1 GCA_023475455.1 Thermoplasmatota archaeon
ACGCCGAATTCGGCCAGGTAACGCGCTTCCTCGCTGTCCGGGATCCAGCCCAGCGCGAACGGGCCGATGGCGATGCCGGTCAGCAGGTAGCCGAGCAGGAGATCAGCATGCCGGCCAGGAAGGCGCCCAGCGCCAGCGACAGGCCGACGCTCTGGGTAAGAAAAGCGAGCCCCAGAGTGAACAGCAGCAGGTTCAGGGTGAACAGTTCGGGCGACTTGCGTCCGGCCACCCACTGGAACCACGGACGCATGATGCGCTGGCCGACGAACAGCAAAAAGCCCAGCACCACCACCGCCTTGAACATGGCCAGCGCCAGGGTGGCCGCCATCGCATCCGACTCCTTGGCGAAGGCGGGAATCAGGATCAGCAAGGGCACCACCGCCAGGTCCTGGAACAGCAGCGCACCGAAAATCTGGCGCCCGTGCGGCGTCTGGATCTCCAGCCGCTCGGCCAGCAGTTTCGACACGATGGCGGTGGACGACATCGACAGGATGCCGCCCAGCGCCAGCGCCGCCAGCAGCGGCAGTTCGAGCAGCCGGGCGACGGCCGCGGTGAGCGCGATGGTGAGCACGACCTGCGCGCCGCCGAAACCGAACACCGTCATGCGCATGGTCATCAGGCGCGGCAGGCTGAATTCCAGGCCGATGGAGAACATCAGGAACACCACGCCGAATTCGGCCAGGTAACGCGCTTCCTCGCTGTCCGGGATCCAGCCCAGCGCGAACGGGCCGATGGCGATGCCGGTCAGCAGGTAGCCGAGCAGGGTCGGCAGGCGCAACGCGCGCGCGGCCGCGGCCACCAGCACGGCCACTGCAAGCAGGATCAGGACGAGCTGGAGGCTGGTATGCATACGATCTTTCATGGGCTTCAGCCCATATTCAAAGTCGGAGTCCCCCTTTGTGGGACATCGAGGAAAACGCGGTTGGACAGGCAGGCTTTAGTATACTTGCCGACCATGCGTCCCCAACCCTCCCCTTCCGAACATTTGCTCACGCTTGCACGCCAGGTGCTCGACATCGAAGCCGACGCCCTGCGCGCCCTGTCCGATCGCCTCGATTCCGGCTTTGCCGACGCCGTGCGCCTGATGCTGGCGTGCAAGGGCCGCGTCGTGGTGTCGGGCATGGGCAAGTCGGGGCATGTCGGCGGCAAGATCGCGGCCACCCTGGCGTCCACCGGCACCCCGGCGTTTTTCATGCACCCGGGCGAAGCCAGCCACGGCGACCTCGGCATGATCGCGCACGACGACGTGGTGCTGGCGCTGTCGAACTCGGGCGAGAGCAGCGAAATCGTCAGCATCGTGCCGCTCATCAAGCGGCGCGGCGCCAAGCTCATCGCGATGACCGGCAACCCCGGCTCGACCCTGGCGCGCGAGGCCGACGCCCACCTCAATGCCGCGGTCGACAAGGAAGCCTGCCCGCTCAACCTGGCGCCCACCGCCAGTACCACGGCGGCGCTCGCGCTGGGCGACGCGCTGGCGGTGGCGCTGCTCGACGCGCGCGGCTTTTCGGCCGACGACTTCGCGCGCACCCATCCCGGCGGCAGTCTCGGCCGTCGCCTGCTGGTGCACGTGCGCGACGTCATGCACAGCGGAAACGAACTGCCGAAGGTCGGCCTCGACGCCTCGCTCAAGGTCGCCCTGCTCGAAATGACGAAGAAGGGACTCGGCATGACCGCCGTGGTCGACGCCGCCGGCAAGGTGACCGGCGTATTCACCGACGGCGATTTGCGGCGGGCGCTGGAGCATGCGCTCGACCTGCAGCAGGCGCGGGTAGCCGACCTGATGACCGGGAATCCGAAAACAATCGGCGCGGACGAACTCGCCGTCGCGGCGGTGGAACAGATGGAGACCCTCAAAATCAACGGCCTGCTGGTGGTCGACGCCGACAACACCCTGGTCGGCGCGCTCAACATGCACGACCTGCTGAAAGCGGGAGTGGTATGACAAACCTGAAAATCTCAATTCTCACCACAGAGGCACAGAGACACAGAGAAAGTCCAGTCAACAAAGGGGCGCGTGAAAAGCCAGGTCAAGCTGCCAGGTTTTCTCTGTGCCTCTGTGCCTCCGTGGTGAGGGATTTAAATTGAAACCAACCTTGATCGAACGCGCGCAGAAAATCCGCCTGATCGCCTTCGACGTCGACGGCGTGATGACCGACGGCACCCTGTTCCTGGCCGACGACGGCCAGGAATACAAGGGCTTCAATTCGCTCGACGGCCACGGCCTGAAAATGCTCAAGGGCAGCGGCGTGGAACTGGCCATCATCACCGGGCGCAACTCGCGCGTGGTGGAACACCGCGCCAGAAATCTCGGCATCGAGATCGTCCACCAGGGCGCGCACGACAAGCTGACCGTGTACGAGGCGCTCTGCCGCGAACTCGGCATCGATTGCGAAGCCACCGCCTACATGGGCGACGACGTGGTCGACCTGCCGGTGATGCGGCGCGCCGGGCTGGCGATCACCGTGCCCGCCGCGCCCGAACTGGTGAAAGCCTACAGCCACTACACCACCGCGCGCGAAGCCGGCCGCGGCGCGGTGCGCGAGGCCTGCGAATTCCTGATGCGCGCGCAGGGCACGCTGGACGCGGCGCTGGCCCCCTATCTGAAATGACCGGACCCGTATTGAACCTCGCCTGCCCGGGG
>JAMCVR010000084.1 GCA_023475455.1 Thermoplasmatota archaeon
GCGCCAGGAATCGTTCGAACACCGGCGTATTGATCTTGTCGCCGACCCTGTCGGCCAGGATCTCGCGCATGTGATTGCGCCAGTCCTGGTCATTCCACGGCCTGCGCGAGAAAGCCACGATGTTGAGCGATTCCGACAGGCGGGCCGCCGCTTCCAGGTGATACAGCGCGGGCAGGAGCTTGTGGGTGGAAAGGTGGCCGGTGGCACCGAAGATGACGAAGGTGCACGGCAGCAACGCTTCGAGGCCGGCGTTCATTTGCCTTCCTCCCTGACGGCATGGCCGCCGAAGCCCTGCCGCATCTTGGCGAGCATTTTCGCCGCGAAGTCGTTCCTGCCCTGGCTGGCAAAACGCATCATCAGCGCCAGCGACATCACCGGCGCGGGAATGCCCTGTTCGACCGCTTCCAGCGCCGTCCAGCGGCCCTCGCCCGAGTCGGCGACGAACGGTTCGATCGACGCCAGCGCCTGATCCTGCGCCAGGAAATCCGCCGACAGATCCAGCAGCCAGGAACGCACCACGCTGCCGTGCCGCCACAGTTCGGCAATCGCGCCGATATCGAGATCGAAGCCGGGTTTGTTCTTCATCAGCGCGAAGCCTTCGGCGAAGGCCTGCATCATGCCGTACTCGATGCCGTTGTGGACCATCTTCACGAAGTGGCCTGAACCGACCGGGCCGGTATGCAGCCAGCCATCCGTCGGGGTGGGCGCGAGCGCTTCCATGTAGGGCTTGAGCCGTGACGCCGCCACGTCGCTGCCGCCGAACATGATGCAGTAGCCGTTCTCCAGCCCCCACACGCCGCCGGAGACGCCGGCATCGGCGTACTCGATCTGCCGCGCCGCCAAGAGGTCGGCGCGGCGCAGATCGTCCTTGTAATACGCGTTGGCGCCGTCGACCACCAGGTCGCCGGCGCTCAGCAGGGGCCGCAGCGTGGTCAGCGCCGCCTCGGTCGCCTCGCCGGCAGGCAACATCAGCCAGACGATGCGCGGAGCCTGCAATGCGGCGACCAGGTCAACCAGCGTGGCGCAGGCCAGGTGCCCGGTTTCCGCCGCGATGGCTTCGCTGACCTCGTGGCTGCGATTGTTCATTGCGATGCGGACGTTCTTGCGCGCCAGCCGCCGCGCCATGTTGCCGCCCATGCGGCCGAGTCCGACGAGTCCGAATTCCATGTCGTGCTCCCGTATTGAAATCAATGGAGCCGACGCAATGATCGCGCCAGCAGTAAATGCATGATAGAACGCACGGATGACAGGCGCTTTGGGCCAGGCTCGCGCCAAGCCGGTGCGTGATGCACCGGATCAGGCCAGCAGACCCGGAAACAGCGTACCGAGTCCGCCCGCGATCATTTCGATCGAAATCGCCGCGATGATCAGGCCCATCAGGCGGGTGACGACATGGATTCCCGTTTTGCCGAGCCGCCGCGCGATCATCGGCGCCGCGCGAAACGCCAGCCACACCGAGAGGGCCACCAGCGCCACCGGAATCAGCAACAAGCCCTGCTGCAGCACGTCACCCCGGGCCGCGCCGGCCGCCACGATCACATGCGTGATCGCACCCGGCCCCGCCAGCAGCGGAATGCCGAGCGGCACCACGCCGACCGCATCCTTTTCCTCCGCCTCCAGCGCCTCGTCCTGTGTCTGCCGCTGCGGACTGACGTGCGCCTGCACCATGGACAGGGCCAGCAACAGCAGCAGCAAACCGCCCGCCACCGTAAACGCCGCCAGGCGAATGCCAAAAAACGCCAGCATGGGCTCACCGACAAAGGTGAACAGCGTCAGCACGCCCAGCACGGTCAGCGCTGCGATCCGTGCCGCTGCGCGGCTTTGCGCCAGGGTATAGCCGCGGGTGGCGAGGAGAAAAATCGGAATCACGCCGACCGGGTCGACGATGGCAAACAGCGCGAATGCCGCCTTGACGAGTTCGAGGATGTCCATGCGCTACATCATAGCCGCATGACAGCGCGAATCAGATCCGGCGAAAAACCAGATCCCATACCCCGTGCCCCAGCCGGATGCCGCGCTGCTCGAATTTGGTGAGCGGCCGGGTGTCGGGGCGCGGCGCGTAATCCCGCCACCGTAAACCGAGCAGCGGCTCGGCGCTGAGCACCGCAAGCATCTGCCCGGCGTAGTCCTGCCAGTCGGTGGCCAGATGGATATAGCCGCCCGGCTTGAGGCGGCTGGCCAGGAGTTGCACCAGCGGCGGCTGGATCAGGCGGCGCTTGTGGTGGCGCTTCTTGTGCCAGGGATCGGGGAAGAAGATGTGGATGCCGGCCAGGCTGGCCGGCGCCAGCATGTGGCTCAGTACCTCGACCGCGTCGTGCTGGACGACGCGCACGTTGGTGAGACCCCGCTCGCCGATCTGCTTCAGGAGCGCGCCGACGCCGGGCGTGTGCACCTCGACGCCGAGGTAGTCACTTTCGGGATGGGCTGCGGCAATCTCGGCCAGCCCTTCGCCCATGCCGAAACCGATTTCCAGGATGCGCGGTGCGGCACGGCCGAACACGGCATCGAGATCGAGCACGGCAGGCTGGTACGGCAGCATGAACTGCGGCCCGAGTTCGGCCAGCGCGCGCGCCTGGCCGGAGCCGACGCGCCCGGCGCGCAGTACATAGGAACGGATGCGCGGATGCGCGCCGGAA
>JAMCVR010000117.1 GCA_023475455.1 Thermoplasmatota archaeon
GATCCGGCGACCGCCGACCGCATCGAGGGTGCGGTGAAGCAGGTGATCGCGCAGGGCTTGCGCACCGGCGACATCTGGACCGAAGGGACGCGGAAGGTGTCGTGCAGCGAGATGGGCGGCGCGGTGGTGGCAGCACTCTAGGATTTAGGAAATAGGATCCAGGGGCTAGGGGTGGATAGGGTGACGGGGTTTCTAGCCCCTAGCCCCCAGTTCCTGGCTCCTCACACGGAGAGACCAAAATGATGAAAGTAGGACTGATCGGCTGGCGCGGGATGGTGGGGTCCGTGCTGATGGGGCGCATGCGCGAAGAGCGCGATTTCGACCTGATCGAGCCGGTGTTCTTCACCACCTCCAATCCTGGGGGGAAAGCGCCCGACATCGGCCGCGAGCCGCCGCCGCTGAAGGATGCCAACAGCATCGACGAGCTGAAGGCCTGCGACACCCTCATCACCTGCCAGGGCGGCGACTACACGAAGGAGATTTACCCGAAGCTGCGCGCCGCCGGCTGGAGCGGCTACTGGATCGACGCCGCCTCGACGCTCAGGATGAAGGACGAGGCCATCATCATTCTCGACCCGGTCAACGGCAACGTGATTCGGGACGGCATCGCCAACGGCGTCAAGACCTACGTGGGCGGCAACTGCACGGTGTCGCTGATGCTGATGGCGATGGGCGGGCTGTTCGACGCCGGGCTGGTGGAATGGGTGTCGCCGATGACCTACCAGGCGGCCTCGGGCGCCGGCGCGCGCAACATGCGCGAGCTGATCGCGCAGATGGGCGCGGTGCACACGGAAGTGATGGACCTGATCGCCGACCCGGCCTCGGCGATTCTCGAAATCGACCGCAAGGTGGCCGACTTCATCCGCTCCGACCGCTACCCGGTCGACGCCTGGCCGGTGCCGCTGGCGGGCAACCTGATTCCGTGGATCGACGTCGCGCTCGAATCCGGCCAGTCGAAGGAGGAATGGAAGGCGCAGGTCGAGGCCAACAAGATCATGCGCCGCAGCGACAATCCGATTCCGATCGACGGCCTGTGCGTGCGCGTCGGCGCGATGCGCTGCCATTCGCAGGCGCTCACCGTCAAGCTGACCCGGGACGTGCCGCTGGCCGACATCCACAGCCTGATCGCCGCGCACAACCCATGGGTGAAGGTGGTGCCGAACGACCGCGAGCTCACCATGCGCGAACTCACCCCGGCGGCGGTGACCGGCACGCTCACCGTGCCGATCGGACGCATGCGCAAGCTCAACATGGGCCCCGAGTACCTGACCGCGTTCACGGTCGGCGATCAGTTGTTGTGGGGGGCGGCGGAGCCGCTGCGCCGCATGCTGCGGATCCTGCTGGAAGCCTGAGAGGATCGGGGGAGACAAGGGGCGGAACGCGGGCTGGTGCGATTGTTGCACTAAAGATTGCGCCTGCCGAGCCGTCAATAGTGGCGTCAAGGATTCAACAACCCCGCCGCGCGGGGCGAATAGGGAGAAACGGGATGAAATTGAAGCGCTTCACCACCCAACTGGTGGCGGCCGGCCTGATCGCGGTGCCGCAGATGGCGCATGCCGCCGGGTTGGGCAGGCTGTCGATCACCTCGGCGCTGGGTCAGCCGCTTGCGGCCGAGATCGAACTGTTCGCGGCGGACAAGGCCGAACTCGACAGCCTGTCGGCCAGCCTCGCTTCCGACCAGGCTTTTCGCGACGCGCGCGTCGAATTCGCGCCCGTGCTGGCTTCCCTGCGCTTCTCGGTCGAGAAAAAACCCGGCGGCAAGGCGGTGTTGAAGGTGACCTCCAGCCGCCCGGTGACCGACCCTTTCATCGACATGCTGGTCGAGCTGAACTGGGCTTCGGGTCGGCTGGTCCGCGAATACACCGTACTGCTCGACCCGCCTGGCATGGGCGGTGCCCAGACGGTGGCGCCGGTGGCGGTCACGCCGGCGCAGGCGCCCGTTGCCAAGGCGGCCGCTGCGGCAGCCCCGGCGGCACCTGCCGCACCCGCAACGCCGGCCCCGGCAACCGCCCGCAAGCCGGTGCCCATGCCACAGGCCGAGACGCCGGACCGTGTGACGGTCAAACGGGGCGATACGCTGTCGGGTATTGCCAGCCGCGTGCGTCCCGAGGGCGTCAGCCTGGAGCAGACGCTGCTGGGCCTGTACCGCGAGAACACCCAGGCATTCGACGGTAACGTGAACCGGCTGAAAGCTGGCGAGACCCTCACCGTGCCGTCCGCTGAAAAAGTGGCCGCCATCCCGCAGCAGGAAGCGGTGCGCGAGCTCAAGCTGCAGGCGGACGACTGGCGTGCCTATCGGCAGAAACTGGCTGCTGCCGTGAGGGCTGCGCCGGCGGCTCAGCCTGCGCCGGGCCAGACCGCCAGCGGCAAGATCACGCCCAAGGTGGAAGATCGCGCCAAGCCGGCACCCGAAGCGCAGAAGGACGTGTTGAAGCTGTCCAAGGTGACGCCGCCGGCTGCGGCGAGCAAGGCCGACGAAACCCGTGCCCTGCAGGACAAGCTGCGCGCCCAGGAAGAGGACGCCACCGCACGCGAAAAAGCGCTGCAGGAATCCGACCAGCGCGTGGCCATGCTGGAAAAGCAGATCCAGGACATGCAGAAGCTGGTAGACATGAAGGAAAAGGCGCAAAACGG
>JAMCVR010000058.1 GCA_023475455.1 Thermoplasmatota archaeon
ACACCTGCTGATGGCGATGCTGGACAATCCGTCCGCGGCGGAGGTGCTGCGCGCCTGCGGCGCCAACATCGAGGCGATGCGCGAACAGCTCGGCGCATTCATCGAGGAGCACACGCCCAAGGTGGCGACGACTACACGCCGATGGAGTTCGTGGTGCACGTCCTGAGAAAGTTTTTCGGCATCGACCAAGAACGGGCCACACAAATCATGCTCAAAGTGCATACTGAGGGCGTAGGCGTGTGCGGGGTGTATCCGAGGGATATCGCTCACACCAAGGTCGAGCAGGTTGTGGATTTCGCGCGGCAGCATCAGCACCCGCTGCAATGTACGATGGAGGAAAGTTAGATGATTGCCCAGGAACTCGAAGTCACGCTGCACATGGCCTTCATGGACGCACGGCAGAAGCGCCACGAATTCATTTCGGTGGAACACCTGCTGATGGCGATGCTGGACAATCCGTCCGCGGCGGAGGTGCTGCGCGCCTGCGGCGCCAACATCGAGGCGATGCGCGAACAGCTCGGCGCATTCATCGAGGAGCACACGCCCAAGGTGGCGGGCGAGGGCGAGGTCGACACCCAGCCCACGCTCGGTTTCCAGCGCGTGATCCAGCGCGCGATCCTGCACGTGCAGTCGTCCGGCAAGAAGGAAGTGACCGGCGCCAACGTGCTGGTGGCGGTGTTCGGCGAGAAGGATTCGCACGCGGTGTATTTCCTTACCCAGCAGGGCGTGACGCGGCTCGACATCGTCAACTTCATCTCCCACGGCATTACCAAGACCCCGCAGAGCGAGCCGGCGCGACCGGACGAAGTGGCCGAGCCCAATGCCGAAGCGCCCGCCGCTTCGCCGCTCGACAGCTTTGCGCAGAACCTGAATGCGCAGGCGCTGGCCGGCAAGATCGATCCCCTGATCGGGCGCGAGCACGAACTGGAGCGCGTGATCCAGACCCTGTGCCGCCGCCGCAAGAACAATCCCCTGCTGGTGGGCGAGGCGGGCGTGGGCAAGACCGCGATCGCCGAAGGCCTGGCGCGCCGCATCATCGAAGGCTCGGTGCCCGAGATCCTGGAGCAAAGCACGGTGTATGCGCTGGACATGGGCGCCCTGCTCGCCGGGACCAAGTATCGCGGCGACTTCGAGCAGCGCCTGAAAGGCGTGCTGAAGCAGTTGTCCGACAACCAGAAGGCCATCCTCTTCATCGACGAAATCCACACGCTGATCGGCGCGGGCGCGGCCTCGGGCGGCACGCTCGATGCCTCCAACCTGCTGAAGCCGGCGCTGTCGTCCGGCCAGCTGCGCTGCATCGGCGCCACCACCTACACCGAATACCGCGGCATTTTCGAGAAGGATCACGCCTTGTCGCGGCGCTTCCAGAAGGTCGACGTGCCGGAGCCCTCGGTCAACGAAACCGTGGCGATCCTGCGCGGCCTGAAATCGCGATTCGAGGATCATCACGGCGTCAAGTACACGGCGGCGGCGCTGACCACGGCGGCGCAATTGTCGGCGCGCTATATCAACGACCGCCACCTGCCCGACAAGGCGATCGACGTCATCGACGAAGCGGGCGCGGCCCAGCGCATCCTGCCGAAGTCCAGGCAGAAGCGGACCATCACCCCGCGCGAGATCGAGGACATCATCGCCAAGATCGCGCGGATTCCGCCGAAAACCGTGTCGTCCGACGACAGGAATTCCCTGAAGACGCTGGACCGCGACCTGAAGGCGGTGGTGTACGGCCAGGATGCGGCGATCGACGCGCTGGCCACCGCGATCAAGATGTCGCGCAGCGGGCTGGGCAACCCGCAGAAGCCGATCGGCAATTTTCTGTTTTCCGGTCCCACCGGGGTCGGCAAGACCGAGGTCGCGCGCCAGCTGGCCTATGTGCTGGGGGTCGAACTGATCCGCTTCGACATGTCCGAATACATGGAGCGCCACGCGGTGTCGCGGCTGATCGGCGCGCCGCCCGGCTACGTCGGTTTCGATCAGGGCGGGCTGTTGACAGAGGCTGTGAACAAACACCCCTATTCCGTTGTTTTGCTTGATGAAGTAGAAAAGGCGCACCCGGATATCTTCAACGTGCTGCTGCAGGTGATGGACCACGGCACGCTGACCGACACCAACGGGCGCAAGGCCGATTTCCGCAACGTGGTGCTGATCATGACCACCAACGCCGGCGCGGAAATGCTCAACAAGGCGACGATCGGTTTCTCCAGTTCGCGCGAAAGCGGCGACGAAATGGGCGAAATCAAGCGCATGTTCACGCCGGAGTTCAGGAATCGTCTCGACGCGATCATCCCGTTCGCGCCTTTGTCCGAGCCGGTCATCCTGCGGGTGGTCGACAAGTTCCTGATGCAGTTGGAAGAGCAACTGCACGAGAAGAAGGTCGAGGCGGTGTTCACCGACGCGCTGAAGGCCTGTCTCGCCAAGAACGGTTTCGATCCGCTGATGGGCGCGCGGCCGATGGCGCGCCTGATCCAGGACACCATCCGCAAGGCACTGGCCGACGAACTGCTGTTCGGCAAGCTGGCGCACGGCGGACGGGTGACCGTCGACATCGACGCCGGCGAGCTGGTCCGTCTGGAGTTCGAAGAGGCGGTGCCGGCGTAATCCATAAAGATTTGTTC
>JAMCVR010000214.1:0-5219 GCA_023475455.1 Thermoplasmatota archaeon
CAACCGGGCCTTCAACCCGTTCACCACGGCATGGCGGGCGGCCTCGTTCCAGCCGGCATCCGGCACGATCTGCACTTCCATGCGGTCGAGCGCATGCTGGATGCACTTGAACCGGGCAATGCCGGGCACGGCGCGCAGCACATAAATCACGGCCAGCGCGTGCATGACGCGGCCATCGGCGGAGACGACGAAATCGGTCTGCCGCCCCGTCACTTCGGCGATCACGTGCAGGCCCTGCCCGCCGGCGGCGGGCTCGCCGGAGAGCCGCAGCACGTCGCCGGTCCGGTAACGGATGAAGGGCTGGGCCGCTGAAGTCAGGCCGGTGATCACGGCCTCGCCCGCCTCCCCCGGCGCCACCGGCTGTCCGGCCTCGTCCAGCACTTCGACGATGTGGCTTTCGCTCATCAAGAGCATCTGCCCGCCCGGCGCCTCGTGCGCGGTGAAGCCGATGTCGCGGCTGCCGAATTCGTTCGCCACCGGCGCGCCGAATACGCGTGCGATGAGTTCGCGCTGATGCGGGTACAGCGGCTCGCCCGTCGTACACACCACGCGCAGATTCGGCAAACGCAGCGTGCGCTGCCGCGCTTCGGCGCGGGCAGCCAGCAAGGCTACGCTCGACGCGTAGCCATACAGGCATTTGGGTTGCCAGGCCTGCAAGGCGTCAAGATAATCGTCCATCCGCCCGGGCGACATGGCGAAGGCGTTCAGCACCAACTGGTTCACCAGCCGGTCGCGCAGGGTCTTGATGCGGTCGGTCTTGCCGAGCTCCACCGGCGCGCCCCACAGATAGGCCTCGCGCTCGCCCGGTTCCACCCCCCACCAGCGCCGCGCGCGCATCCGCCCGGCCGCGTCCGAAGCCTGGCGCTCGCGGCCAAAATAAAAGATCAGCGGCTCGCCGCTGGAACCGCCGGTGGTGTACCGGAACACCCCGCCCGGCGCCCCCCGCCAGACCAGCCGCTCGACGTTGTCGCGGGCGTCGCGCTTGTTCATCGTCGGCAGGCGGGTGAGGTCAGCCAGCGTCACCGCACCCGCCCTGACGGCCTCTTCCAGCCCGGCCATGCGCAGCCGGTCCGCGTGCCAGGGACTGTGCGCCAGCGCGCCGGCCAGCAGCGTGTTCAGGCGCTGCGCCTGATAAGCCTCGACGCCCTCGCGCGGCAGCCACTGCGTGCGCTCGAGTTCGGCGAGCATGGCAAAGGTGGGGCGACGCATCGCCGCTTCCTGTGCGCGGTAGACGCTGCGGGCGAACCAGGCGTGGACGCTCATTTGGTTGCCAGCTCCGGTTGCGCCGCCACGCGATCGATGAGGCTTTCGTAGGCCCGCAACAGCTGCGCCACGCGCTTGTCCCACTGGTTGGCCCGTGCATGGTCGAGGATCGCAGTGCGGTCCCAGTCCTTGTCGAGTGCGGCATCCAGCGCCCGCTGCAGGGCGGTGGCGTCGCCGAACGGCACGATGCTGCCGAGTTCATCGCGGCATACCACTTCGGCATTGCCGCCGACGTCGGTGGTCACGACCGGCAGGCCGCAGGCCATGGCTTCGAGAAACACGTTGGCCCAGCCCTCGTTGCGGGTGGCGAGCACGAAGAGGTCGGACGCGGACAGCGCCCATTTCAGTTCGTCGGGCGGCAGCGCGCCGAGAAAATGCACGCGCCCGGCGAGTCCCAGCCGCGCCACCTGCGCAGTGAGCTCGGCGCGGTTGTCGCCTTCGGGACTGGCGCCGCCGACGATGGCGTAATGCAGGTCGGGATGGCGCTCGAGCAGCGCCGGCATGACCTCGAT
Organism: Thermoplasmatota archaeon; assembly: GCA_023475455.1. The sequence goes on from JAMCVR010000214.1 coordinate 1,776, forward strand.
GACGCGCTGCATGCCCTTGCGCTCGACCAGGGCGCCCACCGAGACCAGTACCCTGGCACCCAGCGGCAGGCCGTATTTGTGGCGCGCGGCGGCGCGCTCGACGGGATGGAAGCGGGTCGTGTCGACGCCGTTGCCGACGACCTCGGTTTTCTCTTCGGCGGCGCCGAGTTCGATCGCCAGCCGGCGCAGCGAATCGGAGACAGTGAACACACGGGATGCCGCCTGGAGCGTTCGGGACAGACGGGGACGCAGCGCGGGATTTTTGCTGTGCGGCACTTCGGTGCCGCGCAGGGTGATGGTCACCGGCAGGCCGAGCCAGCGGCCCAGGCGGGTGGCGGCTTCGCCGTCGGGGTAGGTGAAGTGGGCGTCGATCAGGCGCGCGCCTTCGCGCCGCAGGCGCCGCATCAAGCCGAAGCTCGCCAGCGCCATCGACCAGCCGTCGAACCGGCGCAGCAGGCCGGGCACCGACAGGAAACGCGGGTGGTAGACGCGGATGCCCTGCTGGATTTCCAGCACCGGGGCTTGCGGACGGTAGCCGGGACGCAGCAGGCGGATCAGCGACTGCACGGGAAACCACGGCTGTGGCGAGACGACGGCGAGCGGCCGGTGCTGCGCGACGCGGAACATGCGTTCGCGGATGAACAGCCCGGCGCCGGGACGCGCCGCGCTGGGGAACAGCGCGCTGAACACGACCAGGTCGATGCGGTCGGCGACGGGGCGCGATTCAGCCAAGCGCGGCCTCCATCCCGGGTTTGACGAGGCTGCCGTAGACGCCGCGATAACGCGCCACGCTGGCGGCCCAGTTGCGCTCGGATTCGACGAACCGGCGGCCGTTCCGCTTCATGCCGTCCCAGCCCTGTTCGTACTTCAGCAGCGCCACCACCTTGCTGGCAAGGTCGCCCGCATTGCCCGCACGGAACAGCACGCCGGTCTTGCCGTCCCGGATCAGTTCCTTGTGGCCGCCGACGTCGGAGGCGACCATCAGCCGACCCTGCGCCATCGCTTCCAGCGGCTTCAGCGGCGTCACCAGATTGGTCAGCCGCATCGGGTGGCGCGGGTACACCAGCACATCGACCAGGTCGTAGTAGCGGTTCACCTCGGCGTGCGGCACGCGCCCGGTGAACACCACCCGGTCCTTCAGGTCGAGCGCCATGACCTGCTGCTTCAGCGCGGCATCCTGCGGCCCGCCGCCGACCAGCAGCACCTTGACGTCGGGCATCTGCCTGAGGATCGCCGGCAGCGCCGCGATCAGCAGATCGAGCCCTTCGTAGGCGTAGAAAGAGCCGATGAAGCCGAGCACGCGGCTGGTGCCGAGGCCGAGCTTCATTTTCAGCTCGGCGTCGGGCTTGCCGCCCATTTCGAACTTGTCGATGTCGACGGCGTTGGGAATGACGGTGATCTTGTTCGGCGCGATGCCGCGCGCGACGAGATCGCGGCGCAGGCCCTCGCAGATGACGGTGACGGCGTCGGCGTTTTTCACCGCCCAGGTTTCCAGCGCGCGGGTGAGCCGGTAGCGCAGGCCGCCTTCCCGGGCGCTGCCGTGGTCGACCGCGGCGTCCTCCCAGAAGGCGCGGATTTCATACACGACCGGAATGCCGAGCGTGCGGCCGACGCGGATCGCCGGAACCGCGTCGAGCACCGGCGAGTGTGCGTGGATGACGTCGGGCTGCAGTTCTTTCGCCAGGCCCAGCAGGCGCTTTTCGATCGCGCCCATCACCGCGAACGGATCGCCGCCGGGCAGCTTCGCCAGCAGGCCGGCGGGCTTGGGCGTGCGGTAGAAATGCAGGCCGTCGGCATCCTCTTCCATCACGGTGCAATTCAATTGCTTTGGGCCGGACAGGTGAATCGTCTCCCAGCCCATTTTCCGCTGGTTGCGCAGGATCGCCGCGCTGCGGAAGGTGTAGCCCGAGTGCAGCGGCAGGGTGTGGTCGAAGACGTGGAGAATCTTCATCGGAATGCATTAACCACAGAGACACGGAGGCACAGAGGTTTTTTGAATCGGAGCCGCTTGTTCAAAAATGCCGCCATAGCGCACATCAAGCATGCCGGTAAAAGCCAAACCGGTTTTCTCGGTGACTCTGTGCCTCTGTGGTGAAACGGTTTTCCTCATGCCGCCTGCCTTTCCGCCTCGTCCATGCCCAGCACCTGGCCGAGGAAGGCGTCGAACATCAGCACCGTCCACAGGATCACCGAATAATCGCGGCGGCCGGACTGGTGCGCCTCGACCACGCCGCGCAGGAAATCCCGGTTGAACAGGCCGGTGGAGGCCAGCCGCTCGCCCAGCACCACGCTGCGGATGGTGGCGGCGAGCGGGCCGCGGAACCAGGCGGCGAGCGGTACGGAAAAGCCCATTTTCCTGCGGTACAGCACGTCGTTCGGCAAATAGGGCTCCATCGCCTTTTTCAGCAGGTACTTGCCTTCGGTGCCGCGCAGCTTGAGATCGACCGGCAGGCCGGAGACCCAGCCCATCAGTTCGTGGTCGAGCAGCGGCTCGCGCACTTCGAGCGCGTGCGCCATGCTGGCGCGGTCGACCTTGGTGAGGATGTCGCCGACCAGGTAGGTTTTCATGTCGAGATACTGCACCAGCGACAGCGGGTCGCCGGTGGGCGCGACCGCGGCGTGGCGGCGCAGCACTTCCACCGCCCGGTAGCCCTGCAGTTCGCGCTTGAACGAAGGCGAGAACAGATGTTTCCTTTGCGCGTCGGACAGCAGCGAGACGCCGTGGAAATAGCCCTCGACGGTGTCGCGCGCCAGCGCCTCGAAGGTGGTCTTGGCGCGGAACGCCCTGGGCGCCCAGTCGGCCTTGGGATAGAGCCTGCCGAGCGCGCCGAACAGCGGACGGCGCAGTGCGAGCGGCATCACCGCGCGCATCCGCTCCTCGTAGCGGAACCAGCGGTAGCGCCGGTAGCCGGCGAAATGCTCGTCGCCGCCGTCGCCCGACAGCGCCACCTTGACGTGCTTCCTCGCCAGCTCGCACACCCGCCAGGTCGGCAGCGCGGACGAATCGGCATAGGGTTCGTCGTACACCCGGGCGAGCTGGCCGACCAGGCTGAAATCGTCGGCGGCGACGGTTTCGACGTGATGCCGCGTGCGGTAGCGGTCGGCGACCAGCCGGGCGTATTCGACTTCGTCGAACGCCGGGTCGTCGAAGCCGATCGAGCAGGTGTTCACCGGCGTTTCGGACTGCGTGGCCATCATCGCCACCACCGCGCTGGAATCGACGCCGCCCGACAGGAAGGCGCCGAGCGGCACATCGGCAATCATGCGCAGGCGGACCGAATCCTTCATGCGCGCGACCAGTTCGTCCATCGCGCCGGCTTCGTCCTTCACCGCAACCGGCGTGAACGGCATGTCCCAATACTGCTTCGGCAGCGCGCGCATCTGGCCGCGTTTGAGGGTGAGCGTGAATCCCGGCGGCAGCTTGTAGACGCGCTTGAATATGGT
>JAMCVR010000214.1:5448-8165 GCA_023475455.1 Thermoplasmatota archaeon
CGCGCCACGCAGGCCTCGCCCCAGGCCTCCCAGGCATGGACGATGACTTCGGTGTCGGAATGGGTGCGGAAGCTGTGGCCGAGCGCAACGAGTTCGGGCACCAGTTCCTGGAAGTTGTAGATTTCGCCGTTGAACACGACGACGACCGATCCGTCCTCGTTGAACAGCGGCTGCTGGCCGGTCGACAGGTCGATGATGGACAGCCGCCGGTGTCCCAGTCCCACGCCCGCTTCCAGATGCAGGCCGCCTTCGTCGGGGCCGCGGTGGAACTGGGTTTCGTTCATGCAATGCAGCAGGTCGCGCGAAACCTCGTTCACGCCGCTGGGATCGAAAATGCCGGTGATGCCGCACATGCTTGTTATCCCGTCCCTTGTCTGTCGATTTTTCGGGCCGCCTGACAGCGCCTCAGCGTCCGCTCGTACACCGCGGCATAGGCCTCGGCCATGGCCGGCATGCCGAAGCGCCGCTCGGCATGCCGGCGCGCATTCGCCCCATGTTCGGCAATGCGCGCCGGCGCATCCAGATAGCCGAGCAAGGCCTGTGCCATGCCGGCCGCATCGCCCGGCCGCACCAGCATGCCGTTGACGCCGTCTTCCACCAGCTCGACGTTGCCGCCCACCGCGGTGGCGACCACCGGCAGGCCGCTCGCCAGCGCTTCCAGGATGGTATTGGAGATGCCCTCGTTCCGGGAAGGCAGCACGAATACGTCGAGCGTCCGCATGAGATCCGCGATGTCGTGGCGCTCGCCAGGCAGCCAGGCCAGGTGCGCCAGGCCGGCCCCCTGCAGCAGTTCGAGGCAGGTCGCGCGCGCAGGACCGTCGCCGGCGATGACCAGCCGCGCACGCCCGGAACGCTCGGGCTGCTGGCGCATCAGCTGGATGAACGCGGCCGTGAGCATGGGGTAATCCTTGACCTCGACCATGCGCCCGACCGAGCCGAACACGATGCTTTCAGGATGGGCAAAGCCCGGCCGCGGCCCCACCCGCGGACGGAATTTTTCGCTGTCGACGCCGTTGTAGATCTGGTGGATCTTGCGCGGTGGCACGCCGATGGCGAGACGCAGCCAGGTTTCGAGGTCCCGGCTCACGGCGATGTAGTTCGACACGAACGGCCGGGCGGCACGGCGCAGCAGGTTGTATTTCCAGTTGCGGCCATACAGGTCGAACACGTCGCGCCCGTGCTCGCCGTGCACGGTGTTGCGGATGCCGGCGGCCGCGGCGACGAACTGCGCTTCCAGCGCGGCGAGGTTGCGGGTGTGCACCAGATCGGGCTTGAGCCGGCGCAGCAGCTTCCACAGCCGCATCGTCCAGCCGAGGCCGTGGCCCGGCGCGCGATGCAGCGCATGGAAGTCGACCCGCTGCGCGGTGATGCGGTGGCGAAAATCGCTGTAGTCGGTGAGCGCCACCACGGTGTGCCGGTAGCGTTCCGGCGACAGGGTGTTGAACAGGTTGACCATGCCGTTTTCCATGCCGCCGGTGTCGAAGCGGTGAACGACATGCACGATGTGTGCGGTCATTGCCCGTCAACCTGGTCGAGGGTGCGTTCGATCGCCGGCTCCATGTCGGCGGCAAAGCGCGCCAGCGCGGCAGCGGCGGTCTCGAGTTCCGTTTCCTCGTAAGGGGTGGCGATCAGCACCGACAGACCGTCGTCGCGCTCCAGCCGAACCCGGTCGAACGCCAGGATCAGCTTGGCGACGTGGCCGTCGACCACGGGGCGCTGGTCGATCAGGTTCCACTGCCATACCAGCAGACGCTGGCCGTTACCGCCGCGCATTTTGGCCTGCCGGACCTGGCGCGCTTCGCCGCCGATCTCCACCGTGACGACGCCTTCGCCGACGTTCGACCAGTCCGGATCCTTCTGCCGGATCATGAAATTCTGCGAATTGACGAGTTCCGCATCCTGCCGCTGGGTCACGTAATAATTCAGTTCCAGCAGCACCTTGCGTCCGGCCTGGCGGTAGGACTGGCGCAATTGCCTGTCGGCGCCGACCCAGTGCGGCACCCAGGTGGTGAAGGATTCGGCGGGCCGCCAGCCGCCCTGCGCCTCGACCTGCAAATCGGGCATGGCCGGAAGCGGACGTGCCTTGAGCCAGCCGGCATAAGCCGGCCACAGGCCCGCGACCGCCAGTGCGGCCAACGCCACCGGCAGGATCGGGCGCGCAGGCGCCCTGCCTGCGGCCAGTGCAACCGTCTTTTCATCCACGGGCTCGGGCTGGTCGTCCTCGCGCCAGAAGCTGCCGATCCAGAACAGCAGCAGCATGACGATGCCGAAGAACACCCAGCCGTAGATGTAGTGGTCGACGCCGAGCGCCAGCTTCATGTCGGACAGGTGGGCGATCATCACGATCATGTAGGCGCGCCCGCTGTTGGCGAAGATCGGCACCACGACGGCGGCGACGGAAAACAGCAGCCGCCGTTTCCACGAGCGATAGGTGAGGTAGGCGTACAGCACGCCGAGCGTGACCGAGGCGATCAGATAGCGCAGGCCCGAGCAGCCCTCGACCACCGACCAGTCGCCGCTGGGGATGCTGAAGAACATGCCTTCGCGGTACACCGGGATACCGGTGGCCTGCAGCATCGCCACGGTGAAATCGGCGGTGATCCCCATCAGCGGCTGGATCAGGAATTCGCCCACCGGCACCGCGAAAAACAGGAACATCAGCGGAAAGAACGTTGCCCGCACGAAGGCCCAGCCGAGCAGGGCCCACGCGGCCGCAA
>JAMCVR010000214.1:8244-13990 GCA_023475455.1 Thermoplasmatota archaeon
GGCCAGCAGGATCAGCCCGCGCAGGTCGGGCAGCGGCCGCACCCGCGCCAGCACATCGCGCTTGCGCCAGATGAGCCAGGCGCCGATGGGGAAGATGAGATAGCCGTGAGCGAAGGTTTCCGAGCGCTCCCACACTTCGATCATCGAGTGGAACGTCGGCCAGAACACCCCGGCGAGGATCAGCAGGACGCCGACGGTCAGCGCGCCCGGCAGCAGCCAGGCGGCACGCGGGGCAGCGGGTAGCGAATCGGGCAAGGCACTCATGCGGGGCAAGTCTCCGGAACGGGCGAAACGGCCGACGCCGCTTCGAACAAAGGGTCGATCGCGCTCAGGTTGCGGGCCCAGTCGTAGTGTTCCAGGATGCGGTCGCGCGCCGGCGCGTTGCACGCGGTGCGCTGCAGTTGGGCCACGACGGCGTGGGCGAAGTCGGCTTCGCCCTGCGCCAGGATGAAGTCGCGCCCGGCCTGGGCGCGGATGCCTTCGGCCGCCTGGGCGCTGGCGACGACCGGACGCGCCATCGCCATGGCTTCGAGCACCTTGTTCTGCACGCCGCGCGCGATGCGCAGGGGCGCCACCGCGCAGGCGGCATGGGCGAGCCAGGGCCGCACGTCGGGCACGCCGCCGGTGACGACGACGCCGGGCTGGCGCGCCAGCGCGAGGACGGCTTCGGTGGGCCGGCTGCCGACGATGGTGAACTGCGCCGCCGGCAAGGCCTCGCGCACGGCAGGAAAAATCCGCTCGGCGAACCAGATGGCGGCATCGACGTTCGGCCAGTAATCCATGGCGCCGGTGAACGCAACGCCCCGCACGTCGGGCGCATACGGGTTCGGGTAGTCGCGCGCCGGCGAAAAATAGTCGGCGTCGACGCCGTTCTCGAAGGCGCCGATCTTGTGCCGCGCCTGCGGCACGCGCCGTTGCAGCAGCGCAGCCTCGTCGCGCGACACCAGCAGGGTGGCGTCGAAGTCCTGCGCCACCCGCGCTTCCCATTCGGCCAGCTTGCGGCCTTCGCGCGCATACACCCAGGACAGCGGCCAGCGCTGCGTCGGCGCGTATTGGGTCCACTTGTCGGAATCGACGTCGACCATGTCGAGCACGCGGCGGGAAAGGCCCGCCGGCATGAACTGCGCCATCGCCGAGGAAAAAGCCAGGCCGCGCGTCACCGTGCCGGAAGCGGCCAGTTCCTTCGCCCAGGTGGCGAGTTCGCGGTTGCGGTAATACGGCAGCGTCAGCGCCTCGCCGGTCAGCAGGCCGGCGAGGCTCGCCAGTCTGGCACGGCGGGGATGCAGCGGAAGCAACCTGATCGACGCGCACCAAGGCTTCAGGGCATCCCGGTATTGCCAGTCGTCGGGATCGTCGACGAAGGCGCCAAGATGGATCTCATAGCGCGCGGCGAGATGCCGCAGCAGGTGAAACGAGCGGATCTTGTCGCCCTTGTTGGGCGGAAACGGGATGCGGTGGGCAAGAAACAGCAGGCCTTCCATGGGTCAGGCCTTGAAAAAACAGCAACCACAGAGGCACAGAGGCACAGAGAAGACCACAATCTTCGTCCCGCTGATCGGAAACGGTTTTTCTCTGTGTCTCTGTGCCTCTGTGGTGAAAAGCACTTTATTCATCCCAGATTCTTCACGATGTGCGGCCCGATGACATTGGCCAGCGCCAGCGGCATTTTTTTCCAGGCCTGGATGAAGAGGCGGTATTTGGGGTTGAGCGGATTGATGTCGGGGACTTCCGTGTCCGCCACCAGAAAATACTCGTACGCCAGCGGCGTCGGCTCGAAGCCCCAGTTTTTCTTGAAGTCGAACGAGCCGGTGCCGCGCTTGCTGCGGCCGAAGTCGAACACCTTGAGCCCGCGCTCGCAGGCGCGCCGCATCAGCTCCCAGTACATGAAGTCGTTGCCGGCCACCGCGCGCGCCGCGTCGACGCCGCCGCCGTAATACGGCAGCACCTCGTCGCGGAAATAGAACGACATCACACTGGAGATCACCTTGCCGTCGAGGGTGATGGTGAGCACTTCGCAGTCGTCGCCGAATTCGTCCTTCAACAGGCGGAAGAATTTGCGCGAAAACACCGGGGTGCCCAGACGATGCACGCTCGCCGAATAGGCCCGGAAAAACCGCGCGGTGTCGGCGTCGATCTCGCCCGCCAGGCCGGCCTTGATGCCCTTCCTCACCATCGCCCGCTGCTTGCGCGGGATGGCGTTCATGTTGGCCTCGATTTCAGGGTCGATGGCTTTCCTGAAGGTGACGTACAGGTCCTTGGTCGGCCAGTGGGCGTGCTGGGCGACCCGGTTGCGGTATTCGAGCGCGCCGACCTTGAGCCGCATGGCGAACGCCTGCGCGGCCTCGTCGAGCGCACGAAAGGCGGCGTCGTGATCGGCGAGGATGCCGCCGTAGGCGCAGAACGGCAGCGATCCCAGGCTGTGGCCGAACAGCCGGCTTCTGATTTCGGCCAGCGGCAGCACGCCCACCGCCTCGCCGCCGCGTTCGGCCAGCAGGAAATGGGTGCGGTGCCCGAACGCGTCCTCGATCACCCGCTGCCAGCCGGCGCGGTGGAAAAAGCTCGCGTCCGGATGCGCGTTCACATAGGCGTCCCAGCGCGCGCGCTCGTGCGCTTCCAGCGCGCGCACCGTGACCTCGGCCGTCGCGGCTCCGGACACGGCGAAGGGTTCGGCTTGCATATTCAATGTCCGGCGAGGAACACGCGGTCGACGCGGTCCCATTCGAAGTCGTTCAGCAATTGGCGCAGTCTGCCCGGCATGCGTTGCAGATTGACGTAATGGCGGAAGCGGGTCTTCGCGGAAATGCCGCTCTGGCGCGGCTGTCCGGCGTCGAGTTCCCAGGGATGGAAATAGAACATGCAGGGCGCCCGGTCCTGTGCGTTCACCCGCCGCAGCATCCAGCGCGACACCTCGTACGGCAGCAGGCGGAACCAGCCCCCGCCCGCCGCGGGGAGGTTGCGGCCCAGCAGCGGCACGGTGGTCGGCGGCAGTTCGAGAATGCCCGCCTCGCCGTTGGGGCGATGCGGGAAGCGCGGCGCGCCGGGCATGCCGTAATGATCGTGGCGCACCGGATAAATGCTCGAGCTGTACACGTAACCGGCGTTTTCCAGCTCCCCGACCGCCCACCAGTTGTTTCGATTGATGGAGAAACTCGGCGCGCGGTAGCCGCGCACGGCAACCCCGCCGAGGTCTTCGAGGATGCGCTTGGCGCGGGTGATGTCGTCGCGGAATTGCGCGGGCGTCAGATCGCTTGCGCGCTGGTGGCCGTAGCCGTGGCTGGCGAGTTCGTGGCCGTTGTCGACGATGCGCCGCACCACCTGCGGATAGCGTTCGGCAATCCAGCCGAGCGTGAAGAAGGTGGCCCGGGCATCCGCCTCGTCGAGCAGGCCGAGAATGACGTCGACGTTGCGCTCGACCCGGCACGGCAGGCCGTCCCAGTCCTCGCGCCGGATGTGCGGCGCGAACGCCGATACCTGGAAGTAGTCTTCGACGTCGACCGACATGGCGTTCCTGATCGACGCCATTTATGCCGTCCTCCTGCCTTTCGGCAGCGGCAGCCAGCCCTGCAGGGTGTGCGCGATGCGCATCGCGGCGCGGCCGTCCCAGTATTCGGGGATGCGCCCGGTCTTGCCGCCGCTCGCCATGACGTCATTGAACGCAGCCCGGATCGCATCGGGGTTGGGGCCCACCAGGGTATTGGTGCCTTCGGCGAGGGTGATCGGGCGTTCGGTGTTGTCGCGCAGGGTGAGACAGGGCACGCCGAGCGCGGTGGTCTCCTCCTGGATGCCGCCGGAATCGGTGAGCACCAGTTTGGCGTCGCGCATCAGGCCGAGCATCTCCAGATAGCCGACCGGCGGCAGAATGTGCAGGCCGTCGAGCTTGGCGGTGAAACCGAATTTTTCGATGTTGCCGCGGGTGCGCGGGTGCAGCGGCATCACCACCGGCAGGACGCGGTTGATTTCGGCGACGACGTCGAGCAGCGCCGCGAGCGTGGCCCGGTCGTCGACGTTGGACGGCCGGTGCAGCGTCAGCACCGCATACTGCGGCGGCGCGACGCCGAGGGTTTGGCTCGCCGGCACCGCGCGCCCGAGGTTGCGGTACAGGGTGTCGATCATGACGTTGCCGACGAACTCGACGCGCGCGGGGTCGATGCCCTCGCGCACGAGGTTGGCGAGCGCACTTTTTTCCGTGGTGAACAGCAGGTCGGAAATCTGGTCGGTGAGCACGCGGTTGATCTCTTCCGGCATGCTGCGGTCGTAGCTGCGCAGGCCAGCCTCGACATGAATCACGCGCACGCCGCGCTTGGCCGCCACCAGGGCGCAGGCGAGGGTCGAGTTGACGTCGCCCACCACCAGCACGGCCTGCGGCCGCGCGCTTTCGAGCACGGGCTCGAAGCGCTTCATCACCTCGGCAGTCTGCACCGCATGGCTGCCGGAGCCGACTTCAAGATGGTGATCCGGGGGCGGAATGCCGAGGTCGGCAAAGAAGCTGTCGCTCATCGCCGCGTCGTAATGCTGGCCGGTGTGCAGCAGCTGCGCGGCAATGCCGGTTTCGGCCAGCGCGGCCATCACCGGGGCGATTTTCATGAAATTCGGACGCGGTTGATCTCTTCCGGCATGCTGCGGTCGTAGCTGCGCAGGCCAGCCTCGACATGAATCACGCGCACGCCGCGCTTGGCCGCCACCAGGGCGCAGGCGAGGGTCGAGTTGACGTCGCCCACCACCAGCACGGCCTGCGGCCGCGCGCTTTCGAGCACGGGCTCGAAGCGCTTCATCACCTCGGCAGTCTGCACCGCATGGCTGCCGGAGCCGACTTCAAGATGGTGATCCGGGGGCGGAATGCCGAGGTCGGCAAAGAAGCTGTCGCTCATCGCCGCGTCGTAATGCTGGCCGGTGTGCAGCAGCTGCGCGGCAATGCCGGTTTCGGCCAGCGCGGCCATCACCGGGGCGATTTTCATGAAATTCGGACGCGCGCCCGCGATGCATAAAACCTGGGTCATGGCTTAGCGCGTGCTGTCACGACCGTCGGACGGCACGCCTTCTTCAGCCGTCGCCTGGCGCTCGCTCACGGTGTAGAGAATCTTGCGCACGATGGGGAGGATGCGGTTGACCGAGCGTTCCATCTGCTCGACGCGCTGGGTCAGGCGCTGATGGTCATCGTTGTGCAGCGCGCCGCCCGGCATCGGATTGCCGGCGCCGGCGGCGCCCTGAAAATCCTGGTGCGCCACCTCGTTCTTCAGATCGGCGATCACCTCGTTGACCTCGGCCTCGCCGAAGCGGGATTTCTCTTCGAGAAAGCCGAACAGCAGCAGGCGGTCGCAGGTGGTGTTGAGGCGGCGCGGAATGCCGCCGGTGAAGCAGTGCAGCGCGGCGAACGCCGCGTCGTCGAAACCCGGCATCCCCTGCCAGCCGACGGTGCGCAGGCGATGCTCGATGTAGCCGCGCGTCTCGTCGGCGTCGAGCGGTCCCAGATGGTACGAGGCCACCACGCGCTGGCGCAACTGCTGCATGTCGGGACTTTGCAGGATGCCGCGGAATTCCGGCTGGCCCAGCAGGAAGGTCTGGATCAGCGAGCGTTCGTTGTTCTGGTAGTTGGACAGCATCCGCAATTCCTCGACCGCGCGACGATGCGCCGCACCACCTGCGGATAGCGTTCGGCAATCCAGCCGAGCGTGAAGAAGGTGGCCCGGGCATCCGCCTCGTCGAGCAGGCCGAGAATGACGTCGACGTTGCGCTCGACCCGGCACGG
>JAMCVR010000204.1:0-5795 GCA_023475455.1 Thermoplasmatota archaeon
CACCTGGTGCTGATCGCCATCGTGCTGGATTTTTCCGGCCTGGTGCTGGCCGAAGCGGTGCTGTCCTATGTCGGCGTCGGCGTCGATCCTTCGATGCACAGCTGGGGCAACATGATCAACGGCGCGCGCCTCGAACTGGCGCGCGAGCCGGTCGTCTGGTGGCAACTCGGGGCCGCCTTTGCCTTCATGTTCGCCCTGGTGCTCGCCGCCAACCTGTTTGCCGACGGCGTGCGCGATGCCTTCGATCCGCGTCTGGGAGGCCGTCGGTGAAGCCCCTGCTCGAGGTGTGCGATCTCGTCACCGACATCGGTGGCGTGCGCGTGGTCGACGGCGTGTCGTTCCGGGTTTCCGCGGGCGAAACCTATGCGCTGCTGGGCGAATCCGGCTGCGGCAAGTCGATCACCGCATTGTCGCTGATGCGGCTGCTGCCGGACGGGGGGCAGGTCGTGTCGGGCAGCGTGCAGCTCGGCGAAACCGACGTGCTGGCCCTGCCCGAGCGCGACATGCGGCGCGTGCGCGGCGGCCAGATGGCGATGATTTTTCAGGAGCCGATGCTGGCGTTGAACCCGGTCATCAAGGTGGGCGAGCAGATCGGCGAAGCGCTGTCGCTGCACCGCAAGCTGGCCGGGCCGGCGGCGCGCGACGCCGCGCGGACGCTGCTCGATGCGGTGGGGGTGCCGGATGCGGTGCGCCGGCTCGACAGCTATGCGTTCGAATTGTCCGGCGGGCTGCGCCAGCGGGTGATGATCGCGATGGCGCTGGCGGGCGAGCCCCGGCTCCTGATCGCCGACGAGCCGACCACCGCGCTCGACGTGACCATCCAGGCGCAGGTGCTCGACGTGCTGCGCAGGCTCAAGGCGGAGCGGCAGATGGGCATGCTGCTGATCACGCACGACCTCGGCGTGGTGGCGGAAAACGCCGACCGCGTCGGCGTGATGTATGCCGGCGAACTGGTGGAGGAGGGCGCGCGCGACGCGTTTTTTGCCGCCCCGCAACACCCGTATAGCCGCATGCTGTTCGAGGCGCTGCCGCATACGATTCCGCACGGGCTTCAGCCCGTAGCGGATCGGAGTCCTTTAGGGCACTCCGGCGACGGCGGCCGGCTGACCACGATTCCCGGACAGGTGCCGCCACTCGACGGATCGCTCGTCGGCTGCCGCTTTGCGCCGCGTTGTCCGCATGCCTTTGCGCGCTGCCGCGAGGAATCGCCCGGCTGGCAGGAAATCAACGGTCAGCGCGTGCGCTGCCACTTGGCCGGGCAATTGCCGGCGCACGGCGAGCGCGAGCGGATTGCGCAGGCCGCGTCAGTGCACATGCCGCAGCCCCTGCTGCAGGTCGAGGGGCTCAAGGTGCACTTTCCGATCCGGCGCGGCTTGATCCAGCGCACGGTCGGCCACGTGCGGGCAGTCGACGACGTGGCATTGAGCATCCAGGCGGGCCGCACGCTGGCGCTGGTCGGCGAATCGGGCTGCGGCAAGACCACCGTGGGCAAGGCCCTGCTCCGGCTGATCGAACCGACGGCGGGCCGCATCGTGCTGGGCGGCGAGGCCATCACCGCGAAGAATGCCGCCACCCTGCGGCGGCAGGCGCAGATGGTGTTCCAGGATCCGTTCAGTTCGCTCAACCCGCGCATGCGGGTGGCCGACATCCTGCTCGAAGGCATGGACGCGCTGGCTGTGGGCGCGGCCGGTCGGCGGCGCGACGCGGTGGCGCAACTGCTGCGCCAGGTGGGACTGCCGGACGATGCCGGTGGCCGCTATCCGCATGCGTTTTCGGGGGGCCAGCGGCAGCGCATTGCGATCGCGCGGGCGCTCGCGGTGTCGCCGCGGCTGGTGATCTGCGACGAGCCGACCAGCGCGCTCGACGTGTCGGTGCAGGCGCAGATCCTGAATCTGCTGAAGGACCTGCAAAACGATCTGGGGCTGGCCTACCTCTTCATCACCCACAACCTCGCGGTGGTCGAATATCTGGCGCACGAGGTGGCGGTGATGTATCTCGGCCGCATCGTCGAACACGGCACCGCGGCGGACGTGCTGCGCGCGCCGCGCCATCCCTATACCCAGGCGCTGGTGAGCGCGGTGCCGCGCATCGAGCCGCACGCCGGCACAGGCATCATCCGGCTGACGGGCGACCAGCCCTCGCCGCTCAACCCGCCCGCCGGCTGCCACTTTCATCCGCGTTGCCCGCATGCAATGGAAGTGTGCCGGCAAACCTACCCCGAGCGGACCGATCTGGGCGGCGGGCACTGGGTGCGCTGCCACTGGGTGGCGGGACACGGTTTTTCCGCAAGGAGTGTTGAGTGAATACCGGCAAACACAGTCGCAATTTCTGGATCGGCAACGGCGTGCTGGCCGTGGCGATGCTGACGCTGTTTTTCATGGGGCCGTTGTCGGACGCGCTGGGCATCTGGGCGGCGGTGCTGTGGATGCTGCTGGCCGCCGTGGGCATGGCGCTGGTGATGTCGGACAAGAGCGGCGAGCCGCCTGCGCCTGACTGATCGCTGCCTTCCAGGGCGCGGTGCGGGCTGGAGCGGATCAGGGCTGGTTGACGACCACGGTCTGCCCTGTGCGGATTGTGCTGCGCCGGTCCAGAACCGGATTCCATGCCTTGATGTCCGCCAGACTGGCATCGAAACGCTGGGCGATGCCGGACAGGGTGTCGCCACGCCGGACCGTGTAATGAACCGGACCGGCAGGCTTTCCAGTGCCGGCATTGAGGCTGATGGGCTGAATGGCGCGGGTGTCGCGACTGGCCGGCTCGGTCGACGTCAGCCGGATGGTCTGGCCAGGCTGGATCCGGCTAGCGAGCTCCGGATTGGCCGCGCTCAACTGGGCGACGGAGAGCCCATAACGGCGGGCGACACCGAACAGGGTGTCGCCGCGCTGCACGACGTGCCTGCTTGCATCCGATGCGTGCGCTCCGGCCGTGCTGTCGCCGTGCCGATTGACCGGAACCAGGATGGTCTGTGCGCGCTGGAGCTTGCCGCGCTTCAGGGGGATCGGGTTGTGTTCCAGCAGGCGGTCGACGCTGATGCCGAAGCGTTTGGCGATGGCCTCGGGGCGGTCGCCTTTTTGCGCGGTGTAGGGCTGCCAGGAGTCCCAGCTGCCGCTTTCCAGATTGCGCTGGAAGGTGTCGGCCTTGGCGACCGGCACCAGCAGATTCACCGGCGTGTCGGAACGGATGAGCTTGCGCGGGAAGGCGGCGTTTAGCGCCATGAACTCATCGCTGCTCATGTCCGCCAGGCGCGCCGCGGAATGGACGTCCATGCTGGCATGGACCTTGACCTGGTTGAAGTAAGGCTGGTTCGGCAGGGCGTCGATGGCAATGCCGTATTGCGCGGGCTCGCGGATCAGATTCCGGATCGCGAGCAGCTTGGGAACGTAATGCCGGGTTTCGTTCGGCAGCGACAGGCTGGCGTAATCGGTGGGCAGGCCCAGCTGGACGTTTTTCTGGATCGCGCGCGCGATGCAGCCCTCGCCGCAGTTGTAGGCGGCAAGCGCCAGCTGCCAGTCGCCGAAGTCCAGATAGAGCTTGCCCAGGTAATCGAGCGCGGCATTCGTTGCCGCAGTGAAATCGCGGCGGCCGTCGTACCAGTTGTCCTGCCGCAGGCCGTAATGGCTCCCGGTGGAGGGGATGAACTGCCAGATGCCGGAGGCGGCGGACGGCGACAGCGCGGTGGGTACGAATGCGCTTTCGATCATCGGCAGCAGCGCGATTTCCATCGGCATGTCGCGCCGCTGGACTTCCTCGACGATATGGTAGAGATAAGGGCGCGCGCGCTCGGCCAGGCGCTTCACGTTTTCAGGCCGCGCGGCGAACCAGGATTCATGGACCCTCACGAGGGGATTCGGCTGCGCCGCGTCGTCGATCCTGAAGCCGCTGCGGATGCGTTGCCAGACATCGTCCTGGCTGGCTTCGGCTGAGGCGTGATCGGGCGTGCCGTCGGCAGCGCCGCTGCTCCATTCCAGCGTATGGATGCCGGGAGCGGATTCCGCGGCCACAACGGGATGGCTCAGGAACAGCGCCAGCATACTCAGGCTGAGCCGATTGAATCGAAAGTCGGCCAATTTGATTCCGGGCAAGACGGTCTCCCGTACTCAACAAGCTCCCATCCTAGGTGGCGGAATGGCAACGGTCAACCGTCCCAGCCATCCTTGGCGGCGCGGATGGCGCCGAACACCTCGTCCGGACGGGGATGCGGACGATTCAAAAAATGAGCGGCAAAGGCCGTCATGTCGGGCTCGTGAAAGCGCAGGAAGGGGTTGGTGGCTTTTTCCAGCGCCAGGGTGGAAGGCAGGGTGGGGCGGCCGTGCGCGCGCAGGGCGCGGTCGGCGCGTTCGCGCTCAAACAGCGCGGGATTGTCGCCGGCTATGGTTTTGGCAAAGTCAATATTGCTCAGGGTGTATTCGTGCGCGCAGCAGACCCGGGTAGCATCGGGCAGCGCTAAAATGGCGTCGAGACTGGCGGCCATCATCGCCGGGCTGCCTTCGAACAATTTCCCGCAGCCGCAGCCGAAAACGGTATCGCCGCAAAACAGGCAGCCGTGTCCGACATAGCTGATGTGGTCGAGCGTGTGGCCCGGCGTGGCCAGCACCTCGAAGTGCAGATCCGGTTCGGCGAGGTATACCGAATCGCCGCCGCGCAGGACGTGGGTGATGGCAGCGATGCGCGGGTTGTCCGGGGCGTAGACGGCGCAGCCGGTGCGTTGACGCAGGAGGGTGTTGCCGCCAGTATGGTCGCGGTGGTGGTGGGTGATGAGCACGGCGGTCAGTAGAAGCCGATGCGCGTCGAGATAGGCGATCAGCGGCGCGGGATCGCCGGGGTCGACCGCGACCGCGTGGCGGTCGTCGTGCCACACCCAGATGTAGTTGTCTTCGAACGCGGGCAGGGGAGTGAGCGTCAACATGAGAGGGCTGCCGGACAGGAGGGAATGGCTATGTTATCCAAGCTGAATACGGAATGGTTTGAAACGCCGCTGGGGCAGCATCTGCTGTTTCGCGAGCGGCGTTACTTCGACGATGCGGTGTCGGATGTGTTCGGCTTCAACGCCGTGCAGGTCGGGTTGCCGCAGATCGATTTCCTGCGCAACAGCCGCATTCCGCTGCGCGTGACCTGCGCGGTGGAAACGCCTACCCAGGTGCGTGCCGACCCCATGTTCCTGCCGTTCGAGAGCCAGTCGCTCGACCTGCTGCTGCTGCCGCATGTGCTCGAATTCAGCGCCAATCCACACCAGGTGCTGCGCGAGGCCGAGCGCGTGCTGCGCCCGGAAGGCCGCCTGGTGCTGGCCGGATTCAATCCGCGCAGCCTGTGGGGGCTGGCGCGCGTCCTGCAGGGCGGCGAGCGCGGCTATCCGTGGAGCGGCAACTTTCTGAATATTTCTCGGGTGAAGGACTGGATGGAGTTGCTGGGGCTCGAGGTGGCGGCAGGCAGCATGTGCTGCTACCGTCCGCCGATCAACCGCGAAAACTGGCTGCGGCGGATGCGCTTCATGGAGCCGGCGGGCGACCGCTGGTGGGCGATGGGCGGCGGCGTCTATTTCCTGCAGGCGGTCAAGCGCGTGCAGGGCATGAGTATTATTTTGCCGCAGTGGAAAACACCGGTGACACAGCGTTTATTATCGCCCGCAGCCAAAGTGGTCAACCTCAAACAGTATCGGGTACGTCGTGAACGCTGACACCATTCATATCTACAGCGATGGCGCCTGCAAGGGCAATCCCGGCGCGGGCGGCTGGGGCGCGCTGCTGGTGGCGGGCGGACACCGCAAGGAAATCAGCGGCGGCGAGCCCAACACCACC
>JAMCVR010000204.1:6133-13887 GCA_023475455.1 Thermoplasmatota archaeon
CTGGACACCGAGACCACCGGCCTCGACCCCAACCAGGGGCATCGCATCATCGAGGTGGCGGCGGTTGAAATGGTCAACCGCCGGCTGACCGGCAACCATCTGCACCGTTACGTGAACCCGGATCGCGACATCGACGCCGGGGCGATGCAGGTGCACGGCATCACGCCGGAATTCCTGCAGGACAAGCCGCGCTTTGCCGACGTCGCGCAGGAATTCGTCGACTTCATCCGGGGCGCCGAACTGATCATTCACAACGCGCCGTTCGACGTCGGCTTCCTCAACATGGAACTGCGCCTGCTGGAGATGGCGCCGCTGGTGAACTGGTGCGACGGCGTGACCGACACCCTGGCGATGGCCAAGGCGCTGCATCCCGGCCAGCGCAACAATCTGGATGCGCTGTGCAAGCGCTATGGCGTCGACAACGCGGCGCGCACGCTGCACGGCGCATTGCTCGACTGCGAACTGCTGGCGGCGGTGTATCTCGCGCTGACGCGCGGCCAGGAAAGCCTGTCGATCGGGCTGGAAGCGCGCAGCGTCGAGGCCGATCGGGCAGCCGCACGCACGCGGCCGAAGCCTGTCCTGCTGCAGGCGTCCGGCGAGGAACTGGACGCGCATGCCGGCCTGCTCGAAGCCATCGCCAGGGAAAGCAAGGGCGCCTGTCTGTGGGGTGCGGGGCAGGAGGTGGTTTGACGGCTGGCGTGTCGCGCGGGTGGGCTGAACTGCGCCGCATCGTGCGGCTGGGGGCGGCGTGCGTCTGTTTGCTCCTGGTGTCGCAACAGGCTGCCGCCGCGCGGGTGGCGGTCGTGTTGAGCGACGATTCGGCGCCGTATCAGGAGGTCTACCAGGTTGTTCGCGCCTACCTGGACGACAGCGGCCATGAGATCAGCCGGGTCTATGCGGCGAATCTGACCGCCGCAGCGTTGAGTGAAACGCGCCTGGCCGTGGCGGTGGGGGTGCGTGCTGCCGAATCGCTGGCGGCGCTGCCGCTCCGCACGCCCCTGCTGGCGGTGCTGGTTCCGCGGATCTGGTACGTCAAAACCGGACGTGCCCGTCTGAGCGACGGCGGTCGCCGCGGCGCGTCGGCCATCTACCTCGATCAGCCGTTCGAGCGGCAGGCGCAGTTGATTCGTCTCGCCTTCCCCGAGGTGCGGCGCGTGGGCGTGTTGTTGGGTGCCGAACAGAGCGGCCTGGCGGGCGAACTGGACGAGGCCTTGCGGGCGCAGCAGCTGGGGCTGGCGCATGGCACGGTGGACAGGGGGGAACGGCTGATTGCGCCCCTCGAAAACGTGTTGTCGGAAGCCGATCTGCTGCTGGCGGTGCCCGATCCGCTGGTGTTCAACCGCAACACGGCACAAAGCCTGTTTCTGACGTCCTACCGCTACCGTGTCCCGGTATTGGGCTATTCGCGTTCGCTGACGCGGGCGGGCGCGCTGTTGTCGCTGCATTCCAGCCCCGCGCAAATCGGCCGCCAGACCGCCGAATGGGTGGACCACGCGCTGGACGGCGCGCCGGTGCGCCTGCCGCCGCCTGCGCATCCTGCGTATTTCAGCATTTCAATCAATGAACAGGTGGCGCGCTCGCTCGACTTCGCTTTGCCGCCGGAAGCCGAACTGGAAAAGCGTTTGGGAGGAGTGCGCTGATGGCAATTCCGTTGGGGATACGCGGCCGCGTGATCGGTCTGGTCATGCTGCCGGTGGCCATCATCGGGGTGTTGCTGATGTTTCAGCTCATCACCGGGAAAATCGACGATCTCGACCAGTCGCTGCGCACCCGTTCCGTGGCGATTGTCCGCCAGCTGGCGCCGGCGGCCGAATACGGCGTCGCCTCCGGCAATATCGGGGTGTTGCAGACGCTGCTCGAAAAAGCCGCAGCGTTGAGTGAAACGCGCCTGGCCGTGGCGGTGGGGGTGCGTGCTGCCGAATCGCTGGCGGCGCTGCCGCTCCGCACGCCCCTGCTGGCGGTGCTGGTTCCGCGGATCTGGTACGTCAAAACCGGACGTGCCCGTCTGAGCGACGGCGGTCGCCGCGGCGCGTCGGCCATCTACCTCGATCAGCCGTTCGAGCGGCAGGCGCAGTTGATTCGTCTCGCCTTCCCCGAGGTGCGGCGCGTGGGCGTGTTGTTGGGTGCCGAACAGAGCGGCCTGGCGGGCGAACTGGACGAGGCCTTGCGGGCGCAGCAGCTGGGGCTGGCGCATGGCACGGTGGACAGGGGGGAACGGCTGATTGCGCCCCTCGAAAACGTGTTGTCGGAAGCCGATCTGCTGCTGGCGGTGCCCGATCCGCTGGTGTTCAACCGCAACACGGCACAAAGCCTGTTTCTGACGTCCTACCGCTACCGTGTCCCGGTATTGGGCTATTCGCGTTCGCTGACGCGGGCGGGCGCGCTGTTGTCGCTGCATTCCAGCCCCGCGCAAATCGGCCGCCAGACCGCCGAATGGGTGGACCACGCGCTGGACGGCGCGCCGGTGCGCCTGCCGCCGCCTGCGCATCCTGCGTATTTCAGCATTTCAATCAATGAACAGGTGGCGCGCTCGCTCGACTTCGCTTTGCCGCCGGAAGCCGAACTGGAAAAGCGTTTGGGAGGAGTGCGCTGATGGCAATTCCGTTGGGGATACGCGGCCGCGTGATCGGTCTGGTCATGCTGCCGGTGGCCATCATCGGGGTGTTGCTGATGTTTCAGCTCATCACCGGGAAAATCGACGATCTCGACCAGTCGCTGCGCACCCGTTCCGTGGCGATTGTCCGCCAGCTGGCGCCGGCGGCCGAATACGGCGTCGCCTCCGGCAATATCGGGGTGTTGCAGACGCTGCTCGAAAAAGCGGCCATCGAGCCCGATATCCGCGGGGTGGCGGTGTTCGCCGACAACGGCGAGCGGCTGGCGCAAGTCGGCCTCGGGGCCTGGACGGAATCCGCCCGGGGCCAGCTGCCCGGCGATCGCATTCAGCAGATCGAATACCCGGATCGCCTGGTGTATTACGCGCCGATCACCCGGACCGAGGTGGTGGTGGACGATTTCAATCCGTTCGACGAACGCGGTGCGCAGTCGGACAATCAGACCCGGCTGCTGGGCTGGGTCGGCCTGGAGGTCTCGCGCAGCGCCACCATCCAGAGCCAGCGCGATGCGATCCTGCGCAGCCTGCTCATCCTGCTGGGCGGGCTGAGCGCCAGTCTCTACCTTGCTTGGCGCATCGGACGTCAGATCACGCGGCCGATTCTGGCCCTGACCCACACGGTGAGCCGCATCGGAGAAGGCCATCTGGACGAGCGGGTGGCGCAAACCGGCGAGGCCGAACTGGGCATGCTGCAGCGCGGCGTCAATCACATGGCCGCCCATCTGCAGACGATGCAGGACCGGATGCAGGAAACGATCGACCAGGCCACCGCGCGTCTGGTGTATCAGGCCAGCCACGATGCGCTGACCGGGCTGATCAATCGCCGCGAGTTCGAACAGCGGCTGGAACGGCTGCTGCTGTCGGCTCTGCAGCAGGGCCGCGAGCATGCGCTGTGCTACATGGACCTCGACCAGTTCAAGGTGATCAACGACTCCTGCGGCCACGCGGCGGGCGACGAACTGCTGCGCCAGCTGGCCTTGCTGCTGAAAGGCAATCTGCGCGAACGCGATACCCTGGCCCGCCTGGGCGGCGACGAATTCGCCCTGCTGCTGGAAAATTGCAGCATCTCCGACGCGCTGGAAGTGGCGGATACCTTCCGCGCCGAGGTGCAGCGCTTCCGCTTCAAGTGGGGGGATCGCATTTTCGCGGTCGGCATGAGCGTGGGCATGGTGGCGATCAATCGCGACAGCGGCACTGCAGCGAGCCTGCTGTCGGCGGCGGATGCCGCGTGCTACGTGGCCAAGGACCGTGGGCGCAACCAGATTCACGTCTATGTGAGCCGCGACATCGATCTGGCGCGCCATCGCGGCGAAATGCAGTGGGTGACGCGCATCCAGCGGGCGCTGGAAGAACATCGCCTGCGTCTGTCGTGGCAGGAAATCCGCCGCACCGACGGCGCAGTGGAGCCGGTCCGCCATGTCGAACTGTTGCTGCGGATGGTGGACGACGACGGCAGCGAAATCCTGCCGATGGCATTTATCCCGGCAGCCGAGCGTTATTCCATCATGCCCTCGCTCGACAGCTGGGTGATCGAGGAGACGCTGCGCCTGTGCCAGCGGTATCTGGCAGCCGGGCGCGAGCAGCATTGCCTGTTTGCGGTGAATCTGTCGGGCGCATCGCTCAAGGACCCGGCGTTCCGCCGCATGCTGCTGGCGCGCCTGCAGGGCAATCCCGCGCTGGGTCCGCACCTGTGCTTTGAAATCACCGAAACGGCGGCCATCGGCAACCTGGCCGTCGTCAACGAGTTCATCGATGCCATGCGCGAGTTTGGTTGCAGCTTTGCGCTGGACGATTTCGGCAGCGGCCTGTCGTCCTTCACCTATCTGAAGAATCTGCGGGTGGATTACCTCAAGATCGACGGCGCATTCGTGCGCGACATCGCAAGCAATGCCATCGATCGCTCGATGGTCGAGGCGGTCCATCGCATAGGCCACCAGATTGGGCTGAAAACGGTGGCCGAATATGTCGAATCGGATCTGATCCTGGCGTTGTTGCGCCAGATCGGCGTGGATTATGTGCAGGGCAACGGGGTGCATTGCCCCGAGCCGCTGGAAACGCTTTGCGGTGGCTGAGGGCGTGGTACGGGCGGGGTCAGTTGCCCACGCCGAATCCCGCGTCGACGATGGCCCGCACCAGCGCTGCGCGGTCGACCCGGGCGGGATCGCATACCACGCGCGCCCGGCCGGGCGTCAGCGTGACCTCGACGCTTCGCACCCCCGGCACGGCCGCCAGGACTTTCCGTACGCTGTCGACGCAGCCGCCGCAGGTCATGCCGGTGACGGCCAGAACGATTTCGTTCATGCTGAACCCCGAAAAAAATTTCAGTACCCGATTCTATTCCAGCTGAAAAACAAAAGCCCGCGGTTTGCAGCCGCGGGCCTGTCGATCCGGGCGGGATTACTTCTTGCGCGGGCGTTTGCGCAGGGTTTCCTTGGTGTGGTCGATCAGGCGGTCGGCCACCACTTCGGCGTCGACCGTGAAGCTGCCGTCGGCGAGCGCGGCCTTGACCGCCTCCACCTTGCCGGCATCGGTGATGTCGACCGCAGCCAGTTCGGATTCGAGCGAACGGATGCGGGTGCTCGATTCGGTCAGCGTCAGCGAATCGCCGCCCCCCCCGGGGGTGGATGGCTTGCCCGCACCCTTGCCCTTGGCAGAAGACACTTTGGAGGCGGCGGGCGGGGTGATGCGCTTGTCGATTTTCACGGGGGATCCTGGTCGCGGGTGGTCGATCTTATGACAGGTTGGGTACTCAATGGTTTATCGGCGGCCGACGGCTTTTCTTTAGCCGCCGCGGCCGGTTTCGCCGAGCAGCGGAATCGCCCCGTCCAGCCCGACCTGGTTCAGCGCGTAGCTGGCCTGCGCGCGCACCACCGGCTTGGCGCGGTAGGCGATGCTGACGCCGGCTTCGGCCATCATTTTCAGGTCGTTGGCGCCGTCGCCCATGGCGATGACCTGCTCGCGCCTCAACCCCAGCTGCGTCCGCACCCGGTTGAGCCAGTCGGCCTTGCCCTGGGCGTCGACGATGTCGCCGAGCACGCGCCCGGTCAGCTTGCCGTCGGCGACCTCAAGCGTGTTGGCCGTCGTGTAGTCCAGCCCCAGCCGGGGCTGCAGCCGCTCGGTGAAGAAGGTGAAGCCGCCCGACACCAGCAGGGTCTTGATCCCGGCCGCGCGCGCCGCCGCCAGCAGGGTCTCGGCGCCAGGCGAGAGCTGCAGCCGTTCGTCGTACACCCGCTGCAGGGCGGACTGATCGAGTCCGGCCAAGAGCGACACCCGCCGGCGCAGGCTTTCGGCGAAGTCGATCTCGCCGCGCATGGCGGCCTCGGTGATCGCCGACACCTGCGGCTTCAGGCCCTGCATGTCGGCGATTTCGTCGACGCACTCGATGGTGATGAGGGTGGAATCCATGTCCATCACCAGCAGGCCGAAGTCGCCGATGCGGCGCCCGGCCGGCACCCAGCCGTGATCGAGCGCATTCGCCTCGCAGAATGCGGCGACTTCGTCACGCCGGCCGGGATCGGCCGCCACCAGCCGGAATGCGGTGGGCGACACGGCTTCAATCGACCGCGCGCCGGTCAGTT
This sequence comes from Thermoplasmatota archaeon, assembly GCA_023475455.1. The sequence goes on from JAMCVR010000204.1 coordinate 12,323, forward strand.
TGGCGAGCTGTTTGAGGCTGGGGGTGGGGATATCCTTTCCCTGAACGATCAGATTCATTTTGTTTAGTTATTTCAACAGGTTGAAAAGGGTAATGACGTTGGCGGCGCGCGTCTCCGCAGGCGAACCGGTGTTCCAGCGCAGCCGGTTCTCGCCCGCCAGCTTGAGGTCGCGCCGGATATGGAGGAGCTGGATGATTCGGCCGGGATCGATCGGCGGCTGCGGCACGAACTGCAGCAGGATGGCGTCGCCGCTGGCGTCGACCTTCAGGATGCCGAGCGGTTTGGCGGCGAGGCGCAGGCGGTGGGTGTCGAGCAGCGCGCGCGCCGGGTCGGGCAGCTGGCCGAAGCGGTCGACCAGCTCTTCCTGCAACCGGGTGAGTTCCTCCGCGTCGTGGACGCTCGCCAGCCGCTTGTACAGCACCAGCCGCTCGTGAACGTCGGGGCAGTAGTCCACCGGCAGCAGCGCGGGCAGGTGCAGGTTGATCTCGGAGACCACGCCGAGCGGCTGGCTCATGTCGGGTTCCTTGCCGACCTTCAGGCTCGCCACCGCGCCGGCCAGCATGTCGTTGTAGAGCGAAAAGCCGACCTCAAGGATTTCGCCGCTCTGTTTTTCGCCCAGCACTTCGCCTGCGCCGCGGATTTCCAGGTCCTGCATGGCGAGATGGAAGCCCGAGCCGAGTTCCTCCATCAATTGAATCGCTTCCAGGCGTTTCTTGGCCTGCGACGTGAGGGTGCGGTCCTCGTCCACCAGCAGATAGGCGAAGGCCTGGTGGTGCGAGCGGCCGACGCGGCCGCGCAACTGGTGCAGCTGCGCCAGGCCGAACTTGTCGGCGCGGTTGATCAGGATGGTGTTGGCGGTGGGCACGTCGATGCCGGTCTCGACGATGGTGGTGCACAGGAGGACATCGTAGCGCTGCTGGTAGAAGTCGCGGATCACCTGTTCCAGCTGGCGTTCGCCCATCTGCCCGTGGCCGACGCGGATGCGCGCTTCCGGCAGCAGCTGTTCCAGCCGCTCGCGCATGTTTTCGATGGTGCTGACTTCGTTGTGCAGGAAGTACACCTGGCCGCCGCGCTTCAATTCGCGCAGTACCGCCTCGCGGATCAGACCGCCGGAAAACGGCCGGACGAAGGTCTTGATCGCCAGCCGCTTCTGCGGTGCGGTGGCGATCACCGAGAAGTCGCGGATGCCTTCGAGCGACATCGCCAGCGTGCGCGGGATCGGCGTGGCCGTCAAGGTGAGCACGTCGACCTCGGCGCGCAGCGCTTTCAGCTGCTCCTTCTGGCGCACGCCGAAACGGTGTTCCTCGTCGAGGATCACCAGGCCGAGGCGGGCGAACTTGACGTCCTTCTGGATCAGCCGGTGGGTGCCGATGACGATGTCGATCTTGCCTTCCTTCAGTGCCGCGAGCGCCTCGGCTTGCTCCTTGGCGGTCCTGAAGCGTGAAAGCTCGGCGAGCTTCACCGGCCAGGGCGAGAAGCGGTCGGAGAAATTGTTGAAATGCTGCTCGGCGAGCAGCGTGGTCGGCACCAGCACCGCCACCTGATAGCCGCCCATCACCGCCATG
>JAMCVR010000226.1:0-5878 GCA_023475455.1 Thermoplasmatota archaeon
ATACGCGCACGCTCTGTCCATGGGGAGTATGCCGAATGGCGTTCGATACGAGGTTGCTGAGCGCGCGCCGCAGCATCAGCCGGTCGCCGGGCACGGCGGCCGATCCCGTCAGGGTCAGCGAAACGCCTGAAAGCATACCGCGCCCCCGCAGGCAATAACAACCGCGCTCGGACAGCGGCCATGCGCCCGTGCCGGGTGCGCCGCGGGCACGGCGGTACACTTGCAGCCCCCACCTGCCCGCCCGCCACCAAGGTCAGCCGGCAAAACGAAACCCGCCTGCGGGCGGCGCAGAAAAGCGCCCAGCGGCACAGATCGCGCACCTGTGCGCTGGAAGAAGGTTAATCGCCGGCACTCGATCAAACGCGGTTTGGTGTGGCTGGTTTCGATCTGTTTCGTTGAAAAATTCCTTGAAGGTCATTTCCCGCAGAGCTTGGGGATCATCAAACATCGACCGATTGACGATCGTTGAACTTAAAAACCGCATTTGAACCACAAAGGCACAAAGATATGTCCCGCAGGGACGGCCTCACAACGGTTTTTCAACAGAAAAAACCCGGATCGGACAGCCGGAATGCGCGACATGAACGGCCGGTTTCCGGCCAGACGGACGCACAACCTCATGGGCACGGGATGCCTGCTGAACCCGGGATGGTCCACGATCGGCAGACAGGGGGATGAACATCATTCCGCCAACGCAGGCAAGGCGAGTTGGAATCGTGTCGTTTGATTGGCGGACACCACTTTGATTGAACCACCATGCGCGTCAACGATGGACTTGACGATGGCGAGTCCCAGCCCGGCGCCATCGCCTTTGCGCTGACGCGAGGGGTCGATCCGGTAGAAGCGGTCGAACAGTCTGGGGAGGTGCTCGGCCGGGATTTCGGGGCCCGGGTTCTCGACGGTAACGAGGGCCTGGCCGCCGTGCGTTGCCAGCGATACGCGCACGCTCTGTCCATGGGGAGTATGCCGAATGGCGTTCGATACGAGGTTGCTGAGCGCGCGCCGCAGCATCAGCCGGTCGCCGGGCACGGCGGCCGATCCCGTCAGGGTCAGCGAAACGCCGCGCTCCTCCGCCCAGGCCTCAAAGTAATCGAACAAGTCTTTCGTTTCATTGCCCAGGTTGACGCTTTCCAGGCCCGGTTTGAGAAGCCCGTTGTCGGCCTTGGCAAGATAGAGCATGTCGCCGACCATCTGGGCCATGCGTTCGTATTCCTCCAGGCTGGAGTACAGGACTTCCTTGTATTCGTCCTTGCCGCGCGCGCTGGAAAGCGCCACCTGGGTCTGGGTCATCAGGTTGGAGATCGGGGTGCGCAGCTCGTGCGCGATGTTCGAGGAAAACTCGGAAAGCCGCCTGAAGGAATCATCCAGGCGGGCCAGCATGGCATTGAAGGCGGCTGCGAGAGGCATGAGCTCGGCCGGTTGGCCCAAGGCCGGAAGGCGCGCCCCCAGGCGCTCGGCGGAAATGCCGGCCACCGTGGCGGTGACCTGGCGCAAGGGCGAGAGCCCCCAGCGGGTAACGATCCAGCCCAGACCGGCCGTGGCCAGGGCGGCCAGGGCGATGGCGACTCCCAGCACCGAGCGGAACCTGTCCATGAAAAGCTCGTGGTGTTCGATGTCCTGCGCCACGGCCACGGTATATGGCCTGCCACTGCCTGCGGTGATCGACACGGCCACGCCCCGGTGGCTCACGCCGTTTTGCTTCCAGCGATGCAAGGTCCCATACGTACATGCTGCCGGCCGGGCCTGGCAGACTTGCAGCAGCGCGCGCGGGAAATCCGCGCCCGACGTGGCGAACCAGATATTCCCCGTCGCATCCGTCACGGCGACGGCGAGCCCATGATGCCCCACGAGGGCGTCGTCCAGCTGCTGGGGCAGCTGGTCCAGCTCCTTGTCGCTTGAGGCGTGCCTGAACAGGTTCTGGATGAGTTCCAGCTTGCCATTGAGCTCGAACCGATCCTGCTCCTCAAAATGTGCCTCCACCACTTGCGTCAGGATATAGCCCGTTACAAGCAGGACCAGCGAAGCGGCTACGGCGAAGAGCAGACTGATCCGGCCGGTCAGCGACAGGGGGTTCATGGCACCGGTTCTTCCGGGGGCGCTTCCAGCACATAGCCCATCCCCCGCACGGTATGGATGAGCTTGAGTTCGAACCCCTCGTCGATCTTGACCCGCAGCCGGCGCACCGCCACATCGATGACGTTGGTGTCGGAATCGAAATTCATGTCCCAGACCTGGGAGGCGATCAGGCTGCGCGGCAGCACTTCGCCCTGCCTGCGCAGAAACAGCTCCAGCAGGGCGAATTCCTTGGCGGTCAACTCGATCTTGCGCCTCGCCCGTGCGGCGCGTCGCCGCAGCAGGTCCAGCTCCAGGTCCGCCGCCTTGAGGACAGTGGATTCCAGGCCGGCATGTCCGCGGCGCACCAGGCTGCGCACCCGCGCCAGCAGTTCGGCAAAGGCGAAGGGCTTCACCAGATAATCGTCGGCCCCCAGCTCCAGCCCCTTGACCCGGTCCTCCACCCGGTCGCGTGCGGTCAGGAACAGCACCGGCATTTCGATTCCCGCCCGGCGCACGCCTTCGAGCACCTGCCAGCCATTGATGCCGGGCAGCATCACGTCCAGGATCATCAGGTCGTAATGCCCCGCTTTGGCGAGTTCCAGCCCTTCCCAGCCCTCGCGGGCCAGATCCGTGACGAAACCGGCCTCGCTGAGGCCCTGCTTCAGGTAATCGCCCGTCTTGGGCTCGTCTTCGACGATCAGGATTTTCATGTGCGGTGGGTCAGGTCGGGTGAACCATCCTGCCACAGCTCGCGCAATTGGAGGCGCGCATTACAGATTTGTAATCCACGCGACAGGTTCGTGTTGGGCGCGCACCCGCAGGATACTCACATGGCCGGAAGGCGTGGACCAGGGATGAGCAAGGCTCCCGGAACGGGTACGATGGATCCTATCGATCCATCGGCCGGCGCCAAACGTCTTTTTCAACCGGAGGGCAGTCTCGTATGAAACCTTATTCGCAGCCTCATTCCCCGTTTCCTATCGCCGTGCCGGATTTGCCGCGCCGGCGATTCGTCCAGGGGCTCGTGGCGGGCGGCGTTCTGCTTGGCCTGTCGTCGGCCGTCAAGCCGTCTTGGGCGCGCGCCACGGACACGGCAACCGGGAATGCACCGGTGCTGACCGGTACCGAGTTTGATCTCGTCATCGCCGAGTCGCCGGTCAACTTCACCGGCAAGCCGCGCATGGCCACCACCATCAACGGCTCGATCCCGGCGGGCCAGATCCGTGACGAAACCGGCCTCGCTGAGGCCCTGCTTCAGGTAATCGCCCGTCTTGGGCTCGTCTTCGACGATCAGGATTTTCATGTGCGGTGGGTCAGGTCGGGTGAACCATCCTGCCACAGCTCGCGCAATTGGAGGCGCGCATTACAGATTTGTAATCCACGCGACAGGTTCGTGTTGGGCGCGCACCCGCAGGATACTCACATGGCCGGAAGGCGTGGACCAGGGATGAGCAAGGCTCCCGGAACGGGTACGATGGATCCTATCGATCCATCGGCCGGCGCCAAACGTCTTTTTCAACCGGAGGGCAGTCTCGTATGAAACCTTATTCGCAGCCTCATTCCCCGTTTCCTATCGCCGTGCCGGATTTGCCGCGCCGGCGATTCGTCCAGGGGCTCGTGGCGGGCGGCGTTCTGCTTGGCCTGTCGTCGGCCGTCAAGCCGTCTTGGGCGCGCGCCACGGACACGGCAACCGGGAATGCACCGGTGCTGACCGGTACCGAGTTTGATCTCGTCATCGCCGAGTCGCCGGTCAACTTCACCGGCAAGCCGCGCATGGCCACCACCATCAACGGCTCGATCCCGGCGCCCACGCTGCGCTGGCGCGAAGGCGATACGGTCACGATTCGCGTGACCAACAGGCTGCGTGAGGATACATCCATTCACTGGCACGGCATCCTCCTGCCGTTCCAGATGGACGGGGTGCCGGGCATCAGCTTCAAGGGCATCGCGCCGGGCGAAACCTTCACTTACCGCTTCAAGGTCGAGCAGACCGGCACCTACTGGTACCACTCGCACTCCGGCATGCAGGAGCAGCGCGGCATGTACGGCGCCATCATCATCGATCCGGCGGGTGACGATCCGATCCGCGCCGATCGCGACTACGTGGTGCAGTTGTCCGACTGGACCGACGAAGACCCGATGCGCGTCTTCGCCAAGCTCAAGATGCAGAGCGACTACTACAACTTCAACCAGCCGACGGCGGTGGATTTCTTTCGCGACGTGTCGCGCGACGGCCTCAAGGCGGCGCTCGACAAGCGCAAGATGTGGAACGAGATGCGCATGAACCCGACCGACCTGGCCGACATCTCGGCTTACACCTACACCTATCTCGTGAACGGCACCACCACGGCCGGGAACTGGACCGGACTGTTCCGTCCGGGCGAGAAGGTGCGGCTGCGTCTGATCAACTCCGGCGCGATGACCTTCTTCGATGTGCGCATTCCCGGACTGAAGATGACCGTGGTGCAGGCCGACGGCCAGGACGTCGAACCGGTCACGGTGGACGAGATCCGTATTGGCGTGGCCGAGACCTACGACGTGATCGTCACGCCCACGGACGACGCCTACACGATCTTCGCGCAGTCGATGGACCGCACCGGCCATGCGCGCGGCACCCTTGCCATCCGTCATGGGCTGGCTGCCCCGGTGCCGCAGCCGGACAAACCCGAATGGCTGACCATGGAGGACATGATGGGCGCCATGGGCGGCATGAACCATGGCAGCATGCCGGCCATGAATCACAATGCCATGGCCGGCATGAATCACGGCAGCATGGCCATGGACCACAGCATGCACGGCGGCATGGCGATGGGCGGGGCCAGCACCCAGGTTCGTCACGCCAGAACCGAATACGGCCCCAGTGTCGACATGCGCGTCGACATGCCGCGCACCAGCCTCGACGATCCGGGCATCGGCCTGCGCAACAACGGCCGCCGCGTGCTGACCTATGCCGATCTGCACACGATCGGCGGGCCGATCGATCCGCGCGGCGCCGAGCGCGAGATCGAGCTGCATCTGACCGGCAACATGGAACGCTACGCCTGGTCGCTCGACGGACTTTCGTTTGGCTCATCCACGCCCGTGCATTTCCGCTATGGCGAGCGGCTGCGGGTCATTCTCCACAACGACACCATGATGACCCACCCCATGCACCTGCACGGCATGTGGAGCGAGCTGGAAAGCCCGGATGGGCAGTTCCTGGCGCGCAAGCACGTGATCAACGTGCAACCGGCACAGCGCATCAGCTTCCTGGTCAGCGCCGATGCCCTCGGCCGTTGGGCCTGGCACTGCCACCTGCTCTTGCATATGGATGCGGGCATGTTCCGCGAAGTGGTGGTGTCCTGAGTCATGCGGACCAACGAGAGGAAAACGAAGATGAATGCGCGCATGAAGTTGCTGGCTGTATCGATCGCCGCCTTGAGTGTGTCGCCGGCGTGGGCGCAAACGGAAGCCACGGCCGTTCCCATGCAGGCCGAAGGCGCGATGCCGGCCCCGAAACAGGCTGCGGCTGGCACGGGCCGGGGCGACGACGCGATGGATCACGGCGAGATGAACATGCAGGGCGGCTCGCCCCCGCCGGATGCGCGCGACCCGCATGCCTACTCGGGCGGCTATACGCTCGAATCGGGCCCCTATGCGCTCCCCGGGCCGCGACAACTGCGCCTGGCCGATGAGCACAATTTCGGCGCGCTGCTGGTCGACCGGCTGGAGCGAAGGCATGGCGATGGGCGGGGCCAGCACCCAGGTTCGTCACGCCAGAACCGAATACGGCCCCAGTGTCGACATGCGCGTCGACATGCCGCGCACCAGCCTCGACGATCCG
>JAMCVR010000226.1:5888-13861 GCA_023475455.1 Thermoplasmatota archaeon
TACGCTCGAATCGGGCCCCTATGCGCTCCCCGGGCCGCGACAACTGCGCCTGGCCGATGAGCACAATTTCGGCGCGCTGCTGGTCGACCGGCTGGAGCGAAGGGATACCGGTGATGGCAATGCCACGGCTTACGACGCGCAGGCCTGGTTCGGCCGGGACTACGACCGCCTGGTGGTCAAGGCCGAGGGCGACGTTGCCCAGGGCAAATTGCAGGAGGCGCGGACAGAACTGCTCTGGGCTCATGCCATCGCCCCTTTCTGGGATACGCAACTGGGCGCGCGCTACGACAGCGGTGAAGGGCCGGACCGCGGGTGGCTGGCCTTCGGGGTCCAGGGCCTCGCGCCTTACTGGTTCAACGTCGACGCGGCCGCCTACGTGGGCGGCAACGGCAGGACCGCGCTGCGTCTGGTCGCGGAGTACGAACTGCTGCTTACGCAGAAGCTCGTCTTGCAGCCTCGCATCGAGGTCAACGCGTACGGCAAACGCGACGAAGCGCGGGATATCGGCAGCGGCCTCTCCGATGTCGCGGCCGGATTGCGTCTTCGCTATGAATTCACGCGCCAGTTCGCGCCCTATGTCGGCGTGGAACGGGCGGAAAAATTCGGCCGGACGGCCGACCTGGCCCGCGCCGCGGGCGAAAAGCCCAATGAAGCCCGCTGGGTTGCCGGCGTGCGTTTCTGGTTCTGATGGTCCCTCGGACACCTGGCGCAGCGGGCTTCCGAATCACTCAACCCAAAGGAGAAATTTTCATGAAGAAGACACTTTCGATTCTGATACTGGGTGCGCTGCCGGCAATTGCACTGGCGGCCGGCGATCACGCCGGCGGCCACGGCACGGCAGGCCACCCGATGATGCAGGGCCACGACATGCCGGGCATGAACAAGGACGAGCATGCCTCGATGGCGGGCAAGCCCGGCGACCCGTCCAGGGTGAGCCGCACCATCGAAGTCACGATGGACGACTCGATGCGGTACACGCCGGACAGGATCGACGTCAAGGCCGGGGAGACGATCCGTTTCTTCGTCAAGAACACCGGCAGGATCACGCACGAAATGGTGATCGGCTCCCTGGACGAACTCAAGGAGCACGCCGAAATGATGCGCCAGATGCCCGGCATGCAGCATGCCGAGCCGAACATGGTCACGCTCAAGCCGGGGCAGCGCGGCGGCATCGTCTGGCAGTTCGACAAGCCCGGCACCGTCGACTTCGCCTGCCTGGTGCCCGGCCACATGGAGGCCGGCATGGTAGGCAAGGTGCGGGTCGAATGACGGCTGCATCCTTCGACGCCGCGTGCCGCATCTTTTCCCGCGGCGTGCGTATCGCGACCGGGAGAACGACGTGAAGGCCGCGATCCTCAAGATGCTTCTCATCGGCCTCATCGTGCCGGCCGCCTGGTCCGCGCCCGACGCGCCAGTGGCGCCGATCGTGCAGGTCTACAAGAGCCCCACCTGCGGCTGCTGCAAGAAGTGGATCGAGCATCTGGAGCGCGGCGGCTTCGAGGTGAAGGCGCACGATGTCGCCGATGTCGCGGCCATGCGCCGGAAACTCGGCATGCCGGAGCGTCTCGGAGCGTGCCATACCGCCACGGTGGGCGGCTATCTGGTGGAGGGGCACGTACCGGCGGCGGACATCCGCAAACTGCTCAAGGACAAGCCGGCCGCGCTGGGCATCGCCGTGCCCGGCATGCCGCCCGGCTCGCCGGGCATGGAAACGCCAAAACCGGTTCCCTACGACACGCTGCTGGTAGGCAGGGACGGCAGCACCAGAGTTTTTTCTCATCACTGACACGGAATGGAGCATTCGATGAAATTTCTTACGACGATCGTCTTTTACGCACTCGCATGGATGGCGCCCGTGGCGCTGGCGGCGGGGGACCATGCGGCGCACCAGACAGTCGCGACCGCGGATGCACCGCTTTCCCAAGGCGAAATCCGCAAGGTGGACAAGTCTGCCGGCAAGCTCACCATCAAGCACGGCCCCTTGGAAAATCTCGGTATGCCGGCTATGACTATGATATTCCGCGTCAAGGATGCCGCGATGCTCGACCAGGTGAAGCCCGGCGACCGCATCAGGTTCTTGGTGGAAAAAATCGACGGCGCCTTCACCGTGACCAGGCTCGAAGTCGTTGCACCGTAGTCCCCGTTTACCCCAACCAAAGGAGATCGACATGAAACGCCGTACCCTGTTCGCCACCCTGATGTTTGCCGCCCTGGCCGTGCAGCCCGTTCTGGCGGACGACGCGCACCACCCCGATCAGAAAGCCGGCGCGGCCGCACCCGCCGCAGACCAGACCCTCCAGAAGATGCAGGCCAATACCAGGCGAATGCAAAGCCAGCTCGAGAAGATGGCCAAGAGCAAGGACCCGAAAGAGCGCCAGCAACTCATGCAGGAACACATGAAAACCATGCAGGAAAACGCAGGAATGGCCCAAGGCATGATGGGCATGAATTGCCCCATGATGGGCCAGGGGACGGGCCAAGGCATGGGCATGATGGGAATGATGGGTCATGGTGGGATGGGCCAGGGCGGCATGGGTCCCGATGCCATGATGGAGCGCATGCAGATGATGGAAAAGCGCATGGACATGATGCAGATGATGATGGAGCAGATGTCCAGGGGACAGCCGGCTTCCATGCCCGCCGGCAAATAATGCGGGGGACGGGGACACGCCCGTCCGTCGCGGAGGCGCGTTGATATGCACTTTTTCGATTCGGGAGTGGCCATGGGCTGGGGTGCGCTGTGGATGGTGTTGTGGTGGGTGCTGCCCATCCTCGGCATCGTCGCGCTGGTGATGTGGATCGGCCGCGCCGATGGTCGCGGGCAGGGCAAAACCGCGCTCGACATCCTCAAGGAACGCTATGCGCGCGGCGAGATCGACCAGGCCGAGTTCGAGCGCAAGCGGCGCGATCTGGAAGCGTAACAGCCGCGGGGCCGGCATCCCTTGGGACGCAGAGTAAAAACAAGGCGTTGCAGCTGAAGCTGCTTGCACCCGTTGGGTGAATCGGCAAAAGTGCATGACCGATTGTTTTCTCGATGTTCTCTGTGCCTCTGTGGTTCAAATGCGGTTTTCAGGTTGAACGCCGTGAAAATGCCTGGCGGCGCTTCGTATCGAGCGGCCATCCCCGGCTGGAGGGGGCCGGCGTTTTTCCCGGAAACGCACGGGATTCCGCCTGCGCGGGAGCGCGCTGAAAACCCTTCGATTGTTTGATCCCGCTATGACGGTCTTTCCCGGCTTGTCCGGTCAGTCGTCGAAAATATCGTCTATCTTCAATAATCGAGGGATCGGAAAGATTCCCGCCCCCGCGTCCCCTTGGGGTAACGGGGAACGGTTATTCAACAACCTTTTGAGGAGACGCACATGAAAGCGATTACGATTCGGACGGCGGCGGTGCTCGCGATCCTGGCTGTCCTGTTCCCGCTGACGGTACGCGCGGCGGAGAACCCCGCGTTCTGGAAGCACGAGTTCAAGGGCGAGTTCGCGACGGTGCTGGCCAACCTCAAGACCGGCCTGGAGGGCAAGCAGTTTCTCATCACCGGCGAGGAAAATCTCGCCAAGGGCCTGGAAAACAACAAACAGGCTTTCGGCGCGGACAAATGGAACACCATCGGTTTCAAGGACGCCACTTCCGTCCACTTCTGCTCGCTGGTGTTCAACCAGGAGGTGTTCAACATCAACATGGACTGGTCCATCCTCTGCCCGTTCAAGCTCTCGGCCTACACCATGAAAAACAAGCCGGGCGTGGTGACCGTCGTCACCGTCCGGCCGACTTATCTGCTGGCCAAGGACCCGCACCCGAAAGCCCGGGAGATCGGGCGCAAGATAGAAAAGCGGATTATCGAAGCGCTGCGCGAAGGGGAGGCGAGATAGCCATTGCGGCGGAGCGCGGATGATGCGCGAGGTCGAGGTAAGCGTCCACGGGGTGGCGCTGGATTACGGTGCCGCCCGCGCCGTGGCCCAGCCGCTTGCCGAGACGGCCGCCGGCGAGGCGATGCTGGTGGCGTGGTTCGACGGTAAAAACCAGCTGGGTTATCCGCAAGTGCAAGAGTGCACCGGCGACAAGCCCGGGTGGCTGGCTTACGCCGAGAGCCACGCCGGCAACCTCGAGGTGAACGTCAACGGCGGCGAGTTTATTTTCGTCTTCGCAACAGGGCTGCAAAAACAAGGAAACTGAGATGGCGACCGACCCGGTATGCGGAATGACGGTGAACGAGCGCGCCGCGGCGGGCAGCGTTGTGCATGCGGGCCGTACCTGGTATTTCTGCTCGCCCCGCTGCCAGCATGAATTCGAAGCCCATCCGGCTCAATACGCCGCCAGCGGAAGAACCGCAACGGCGGCGTCTCACAGCCACGGCATGGCCGCCGCGTCTGCGACATCCGCCGGAGAAAAAGCCAAGGACCCCATCTGCGGCATGATGGTGGACAAGGCCACCGCCCTGAAATCGGAGCGCGCCGGCCGCGCCTATTACTTCTGCAGCGTCGGTTGCCAGCGCACCTTCGAATCGCCCGAGCAGGAACTCAGGTCCATGCGCACCCGCGTCACGATCGCGCTCACCGGCGTGCTGGCGCTGGCCATTTTGCGCGCCGGCGCGTTTCTGGGGCTGGCCACCGGCGCCACCATCGTCACCTGGGCGCCGATCCCGCAAGTGCAAGAGTGCACCGGCGACAAGCCCGGGTGGCTGGCTTACGCCGAGAGCCACGCCGGCAACCTCGAGGTGAACGTCAACGGCGGCGAGTTTATTTTCGTCTTCGCAACAGGGCTGCAAAAACAAGGAAACTGAGATGGCGACCGACCCGGTATGCGGAATGACGGTGAACGAGCGCGCCGCGGCGGGCAGCGTTGTGCATGCGGGCCGTACCTGGTATTTCTGCTCGCCCCGCTGCCAGCATGAATTCGAAGCCCATCCGGCTCAATACGCCGCCAGCGGAAGAACCGCAACGGCGGCGTCTCACAGCCACGGCATGGCCGCCGCGTCTGCGACATCCGCCGGAGAAAAAGCCAAGGACCCCATCTGCGGCATGATGGTGGACAAGGCCACCGCCCTGAAATCGGAGCGCGCCGGCCGCGCCTATTACTTCTGCAGCGTCGGTTGCCAGCGCACCTTCGAATCGCCCGAGCAGGAACTCAGGTCCATGCGCACCCGCGTCACGATCGCGCTCACCGGCGTGCTGGCGCTGGCCATTTTGCGCGCCGGCGCGTTTCTGGGGCTGGCCACCGGCGCCACCATCGTCACCTGGGCGCCGATCCCGCAACTGCCCTGGTTCACCTGGGGCATGTGGCTGTTCCTGCTGGTCACGCCGGTGCAATTCATCGGCGGCTGGAGCTTCTACAAGGGCGCGTGGCAGGCGATCCGGACGCGCTCGATCAACATGGATTTCCTGATCGCGCTCGGCACCTCGGTCGCCTATTTCTACAGTGTGGCGGTGCTGTTCTTCCCCGAGGTGTTGCCGGTCGAGGTCGAGGAGCGCGACGTCTACTTCGAGGTCTCCGCCGTCATCATCGCCTTCGTGCTGCTGGGCAAATACATGGAGGAGATCATCAAGAAGCGCTCCTCGGCGGCGGTGCGCAAGCTCCTCGACCTCCGGCCCGCCGTCGCCCACGTCATCCGCGAGGGCGCCGAGATGGAGGTGCCCGCCGAGTCGGTGATGGCGGACGAGACCGTGGTGGTGCGGCCCGGCGAGAAAATCCCCACCGACGGCCTCGTGCTGGAGGGCGCCTCCTCGGTGGACGAGTCGATGCTCACCGGCGAATCCATGCCGGTGGAAAAGACCGCGGGCAGCGCGGTGATCGGCGGCACGCTCAATCGCACCGGCCTGCTCCGCTTCAAGGCGACCCGGGTCGGGGCCGAGACGGCGCTGGCCCAGATCATCAAGATGGTGGAAGACGCCCAGGCCAGCACCGCAGCCGTGCAGCGCCTCGCCGACAAGGTGACCGCGTATTTCGTCCCGGCGGTGGTGACGGTCGCTTTCCTGGCCTTTTTCGGCTGGTGGGCGGCCGGCAACTTCCCGCAGGGACTGCTCGCCTTCATCGCGGTGCTGATCATTTCCTGCCCGTGCGCGCTGGGCGTCGCCACCCCGGCGGCGCTGATGGTGGGCGTGGGCAAGGGGGCCGAAGCCGGCATCCTGATCCGCGGCGCCGACGTGCTGGAACGCGCGGAAAAGTTGAGCGCCGTCGTATTCGACAAGACCGGCACGCTGACCCGGGGCGAGCCCAAGGTCACCGATATCGTTGCGCTCGGCACGGCGACGGAGGAAGAAATCCTGCGCCTCGCCGCCGCGGTCGAGGCCGGTTCCGAGCATCCCCTCGGCGAGGCGATCGTGCGGGCCGCGCAACATCGCGAACTCGCGCCGCCCCGGGTGGAGGGCTTCGAGGCCATTCCCGGCCACGGCATACGCGGCCGGGCCGAAGGCAGGCAGGTGCTCATGGGCAACCGCCGCCTGTTCGCGCGGGAAGGCATCGCCACCGCAACGGCTGAGGATGCCATGACCCGGCTGGAGGCGGAAGGCAAAACCGCCATGCTGGTCGGCATGAACGGCGCGCTGTCCGGCATCATCGCCGTCGCCGACACCCTGAAACCGGAGGCGCAGGAGGCGGTGTCCGCGCTGAAGCAGGAAGGCATCGAGGTGATTCTGCTGACCGGCGACAACCAGCGCACCGCGCACGCCATCGCCGCGCAACTCGGCATCGCGCAGGTGATCGCGGAAGTGCTGCCGGGCGACAAGGCGCGCATCATCCAGGATCTGCAGCAACAAGGCCGTGCGGTCGCAATGGTGGGCGACGGCGTCAACGACGCGCCGGCGCTGGCGGTGGCCGACATCGGAATCGCCATCGGCTCCGGCTCCGACGTGGCCAAGGAGACCGGCGGCATCGTCCTGATCAAGGACGACGTGCGCGACGTGGTCGCGGCTATCCGGCTGTCGCGCGCCACCATGCGCAAGATCGAGCAGAACCTGTTCTGGGCTTTCATCTACAACAGCATCGGCATCCCGGTGGCGGCCCTGGGTTTTTTGAACCCGATCATCGCGGCCGCGGCGATGGCCTTGAGTTCGCTGTCGGTGATCGTCAATTCGGCACTGTTGAAGCGCGCGAAACTGACGGCGGTTTAACGTAAACGTCGCGTACGCGATCCATTCATTATCCGGAGCGGCGCCAGCGCCGTGACAGCCAGGGTCCGGTCACCAGGAGGAGCAATGCAAATGTTCAGCAGGCACTCGAAATTATCGTCTTTCTCCCGCCGGGCCGCGGCCGCCTTCCTGGTCGGCGCCGCGCTGGCCGCGGGCAACGCCGCCGCCCAGGCGAACCAGCCGGCGGCAACGCCGGGCGGCGCCGAGTTCATGCGTCCGGTCACCGCGCGCGACCACCTGCGCGGCAGTCCCGATGCGCCGGTCAAGATCGTCGAGTTCGGCGATACCGAATGCCCTTTGTGCAAACGTTTCCACCCGACCCTGAAGCGCATTGTGGATGAGTATCCGGGCAAGGTCGCCTGGGTGTTCCGCCATTACCCCATCGACGAGATTCATCCCAAGGCGCGCAAGGAGGCCGAGGCCACGGAGTGCGCCGCCGAACTGGGCGGCAACGACAAGTTCTGGGCCTATCTCGACCGCCTGTACGAGATCACGCCCTCCAATGACAAGCTCGACCCGGCGGAGCTGCCGCGCATCGCGGAACACGTCGGCCTCGACCGCGCGCGATTCGAGTCCTGCCTGCAAAGCGGCAAGCACGCCCGGCGCGTGGCGGAGGATGTGGACGACGCGCTCGTCGCGGGTGCGACGGGCACGCCGTACACCGTGGTGATCGCGCCGAACGGGCGCCTGTTCGCCATCCTCGGCGCGCAGCCGTACGCCACGGTGAAACTGGTGGTCGACATCGCCCTGCAGCAGCGGAAATGATCGCCATGGACAAGCCGCATCCCATCCGCACCATGGTCGAAGCCGCCAAAGAGGTATTCGCGCGGCCGGCGTATCTCGGGCTGG
>JAMCVR010000191.1 GCA_023475455.1 Thermoplasmatota archaeon
TATCGGCGCCTGCTTCCCAGCATAGTGCAGCGTCCCGGGGGCGCTACGCCCCGGCGCTCCACTTCATCCTTACTGAAAACGGCAGTTCATTTACCACCAAGATATGTCCCGAAGGGACGGTATTCCTGCCAGAAGGAGAAGGCGCCGTTGATGAGGATGACGCCGACGATGGCGACCCCCAGCCGCGCCATGCCCTGGCCGGGGTCGAACCGCTCGGCCAGAAACGCCAGCGCCGCGCCCAGCCACAGGATGATGGCGAAGAAATGGGTGAATTCGCGGGCGAAGCGGAACAGCAGAGGCTCGCGGCCCACTTCCTCGACGTGATTCGGGCCGAACTCCGCCAGACGTCGCCGCGCCTCGACCGCGGTCAGCCCCGCCGCCGACGTATGCAGGCTGGCGAGGGATTGCTCCGCAGTGAGGCTCTGGATGTGCACGGGGGAATGGATATCGGCGCCTGCTTCCCAGCATAGTGCAGCGTCCCGGGGGCGCTACGCCCCGGCGCTCCACTTCATCCTTACTGAAAACGGCAGTTCATTTACCACCAAGATATGTCCCGAAGGGACGGTATTCCTTGGGACATATCTTGGTGGTTCAACTGCTTTTTTAGGTCCATCCGGCCGTGGGCGATCCGGAATGCATCGAGCCTGGCCGCACAGTCCGCCGCCTCGCCATAGCCGAGGAAACGGCGATGGCGGGAATGGGTGCCGGGAATCCGGCGCGCGCGCTGGATCGGGCAAAAGTGACGGGCTGTTGTTGCCCGCGTGCAACAGGATGGGCGGGTCTTGAATTGGCCGGGGACGGGTCTACATTGAAGACATGGTCGCTATGGCGACTTGAGTCCGTCATCAAAAACCTGTTTCAGAGGAGTGGAAGTCATGGCCAATCTCACGCGTTACGACCCCTTGAATCTCGCCCGCATCGATCCGTTCGTCGACTTCGACGACTTGTTCAAGGGTTTTTTCATGCGCCCCGTTCTCTTCGAAGGCCAGCCGCAGATGCAGATCAAAATGGACTTGAAGGAAAACGACAGCGCCTATACCGTGCACGCCGACATTCCGGGCGTGAAGAAGGAAGACATCCAGGTCAGCATCGACGGCAACCAGGTTTCGATCAGCGCCGAAACCAAAATGGAGAAGGAGGAGAAGGAAGGCGAGAAAGTGCTGCGTTCCGAGCGTTACGTCGGCAAGGTGGCGCGCAGCTTCACCCTGGCGCACGACGTTGACGAAGCCCGCGCCCAGGCCAAGTACAGCGACGGGGTGCTGGAACTGACCCTGCCGAAAAAAGCGGCCAGTTCGGCCAAGAAGCTGGCGATCCAGTAATCCTTGCCCGCTCTCGGGCAAAGGGCGGCATCCCACGGCGGGGCGCCGCCCTTTTCGTCTCGGCGCTTTGCAACATGCCGCGCGCGGTGCGTGCGTCTCGGGCTAGGCTCCCTCAGCCTCCCCCTTCCGTTTCCCCTACCGGATCGCGACATGGAAATCCTGCTTCTGGCCGCACTGATCATGCTGAACGGCGTGTTCGCCATGTCGGAAATCGCACTGGTGACGGCGCGGCGCGCGCGCCTGGCGCGGCTGACCGAGGAAGGCAACCCGTCGGCGGCGGTGGCCCTGGAACTGCACGACGACCCGACGCGTTTCCTGTCGACGGTGCAGGTCGGCATCACCTCGATCGGCATCCTCAACGGCATCGTCGGCGAATCCGTGCTGGCCGGGCCGCTGGCGCGCTGGCTGCGGACGCTCGGCGCACCCGCCGAGGCGAGCCAGCTCGCCGCCACGGCGCTGGTGGTGATCATCATCACCTACGCCACGATCGTGATCGGCGAACTGGTACCCAAGCGCATCGGCCAGCTCGAGCCCGAACGCATTGCCTGCCGGCTGGCGCGCCCGATGCAGTGGCTGGCCGTGCTGACCCGCCCGTTCGTGCGCCTGCTCTCGGTGTCGACCGATGCGCTGCTGCATCTGCTGCACAGGCATCCGGCCGCCCGGCAGGACATCATCGAGGAGGAAATCCACGCCCTGCTGCAGGAAGGCTCGGCTACCGGCGAGATCGAACGGCAGGAGCGCGAGATGGTGCGCAACGTGTTCCGCCTCGACGACCGTCCGGTCGAATCGCTGATGACGCCGCGCGCCGACATCGTCTTTCTCGATACCACGCTGCCGCTGGAAGAGAATCTGCGGCGCGTGGCCGAGTCTGGCCACGCGCGCTTTCCGGTCTGCCGGGACGGGCTCGACGAGGTGCTCGGCATTCTCGACACCAAGCTGCTGCTCCACGCCATGCTGAGCGGCGCCCCGCCCAGCCTCACCGAGTCGTTGCAGCCGGCCGCATTCATGCCGGAACGCCTCAGCGGGCTGGATCTGCTGGAGCAGTTCCGCGCGTCGGGCATCTCCCTCATGCTGGTCATCGACGAATACGGCGAGATCAACGGCCTGGTCACCCTGCGCGACGTGCTGGAAGCGGTGACCGGCGAATTCAGGCCGCGCAGGCAGGAAGAGGCCTGGGCCGTGCAACGGGCGGACGGCTCCTGGATTCTCGACGGCCTGATTCCCATCCCCGAACTCAAGGACAGGCTGGGG
>JAMCVR010000048.1 GCA_023475455.1 Thermoplasmatota archaeon
GGTGTGGCGCTGGCCATCCTGGATCGACTGGATGCCGACGTCAAATCGAAGGCCACCGATCTGGCGAAGCGGTAAAAAAGCCACGGTTTTCCGTGGCTTTTCATTTGAAACAGCGCCACGGTTTCACGTGGCTTTTTTTGGATTTGGTGGGTCGGGCGAGATTCGAACTCGCGACCAACGGATTAAAAGTCCGCTGCTCTACCGGCTGAGCTACCGACCCAGGGATGTGGCAGAAACCATATCCGCGAAAGCGCGAAATTATAGCCGAAGCTGCGTGGCCAGGTAAAGTGCCGCGTGCGGATTTCGCCCACCGCAGCACGACAGAGGCTGTGCGGACATGCTTACCGGTACGCCGTCGGGTCGGCCACCCCCGCCTGCTCGAAGCCCTGGCGGCGCAGTCGGCAGGCATCGCACAGGCCGCAGGCGCGGCCGTCGGCATCGGCCTGATAGCAGCTGACGGTCTGCGCGTAGTCGACGCCGAGTTCGATGCCGCGCCGGATGATCTGCACCTTCGACAGATGCTGCAGCGGTGCATGGATGCGCAGCTGCGCGCCCTCGACGCCGGCGCGGGTGGCGAGGTTGGCCATGCGCTCGAACGCCGCGATGAACTCGGGGCGGCAATCGGGGTAGCCGGAATAGTCGACCGCATTGACGCCGATGAAGATGTCGCGCGAGCCCAGCACCTCGGCCCAAGCGAGCGCGAGCGCCAGCATCACGGTGTTGCGCGCGGGCACATAGGTGACCGGAATGCCTGCGGTCGGGCTTTCCGGCACGGCGATGGAATCGTCGGTCAGCGCCGACCCGCCGATGTCGCCCAGCCCCAGCCGCATCACCCGGTGCTCGACGGCGCCCAGACTTTTCGCCACGCGCGCGGCGGCGGCCAGCTCGGCGGTGTGGCGCTGGCCGTAATCGAGGCTCAGCGCATGGCAGGCGTAGCCCGCTTCGCGCGCAATGGCGAGCACGGTGGCGGAGTCCAGGCCGCCGGAGAGCAGGATGACCGCGGGCTTCATGTGCCGGGCGTGTTGCCCCACAACACCTTGTGCAGCTGCACCTGCATCCGCACCGGCAGCCGGTCGGCGAGAATCCACTCCGCCAGTTGCACCGGCGGCAGTTCGCCCTGCACCGGGGAGAACAGAATGGGGCAGACCTGCGCGAGCTTCTGATCGCGCAGCACCTCGCGTGCCCACTCGTAGTCGGCGCGGTCGGCCAGCACGAACTTGATTTCGTCGTGCGGCGTGAGATGGGAAATATTCTCCCAACGGTTGCGCGCGTCCTCGCCGGACGCCGGCGGCTTGATGTCGACGATGCGCGACACCCGCGGGTCCACCTGGCTGACATCGAGCGCGCCGCTGGTTTCCAGCGACACCGAATAGCCGGCGTCGCACAGCGCGGCCAGCAAGGGCAGGCAGTTCTTCTGCGCCAGCGGCTCGCCGCCGGTGACGCACACGGTCGCCACGCCATGCTCCGCCACCCGTGCCAGCAGCGCACTCAGGGTGACGGTTTCGCCGCCCTGGAAGCTGTAGGGGGTGTCGCACCAGCGGCAGCGCAGCGGGCAGCCCGCCAGGCGGATGAACACCGTCGGCAGGCCGCTGCGGCTGGTTTCGCCCTGCAGGGAAAGAAAGACTTCCGTCAGACGGAGCGTGGTTGTTGATGCTGTAGCATCTTTACAACCACGGCCTGCCTCTTGCGGGTGGAGTGTGATGGAGCCTGACACCAGACTTACTTGAGTGCCGCCAGCCGGCGTGCTGCGAGCTGACATCGAGCGCGCCGCTGGTTTCCAGCGACACCGAATAGCCGGCGTCGCACAGCGCGGCCAGCAAGGGCAGGCAGTTCTTCTGCGCCAGCGGCTCGCCGCCGGTGACGCACACGGTCGCCACGCCATGCTCCGCCACCCGTGCCAGCAGCGCACTCAGGGTGACGGTTTCGCCGCCCTGGAAGCTGTAGGGGGTGTCGCACCAGCGGCAGCGCAGCGGGCAGCCCGCCAGGCGGATGAACACCGTCGGCAGGCCGCTGCGGCTGGTTTCGCCCTGCAGGGAAAGAAAGACTTCCGTCAGACGGAGCGTGGTTGTTGATGCTGTAGCATCTTTACAACCACGGCCTGCCTCTTGCGGGTGGAGTGTGATGGAGCCTGACACCAGACTTACTTGAGTGCCGCCAGCCGGCGTGCTGCGAGCGTGGCGGCCTGGGACCCGGGATATTTCGCAACGATTTCTTCGAGCGTCTTGCGGGCACCGCCGAGGTTGTCCAGTGAAATCTGGTTGGCGGCGATGTTGAACAGCGCGTCGGGCACCTTGGGACTGGCGGGATAGGCGGCGATCAGCTTTTGCTGATGCGCCAGCGCGGTTTTGTAGTCCTTCAGGGCGTAATACGAATAGCCGATCCAGTATTGCGCGTTGGCCGCCAGTTCGCTGCCGGGATGGGCCTTGAGAAAGCTGCCGAACCCGGCGATGGCGCCCGCGTAGTTGGCTTCACGGAACAGGGCGAGCGCGGCGTCGTAGCTGCGCAATTCGGGCGAGGGATCGGGCTGCGGCGCGCTTCCCGTCGGGGCCGCGGCGGCCTGCGCGGCGGGCACGGCAGAGGGCGCCGCTTCGTCCGCCGGCGCAGGCCTGGCCGCCCGGGCGAGTTCAGCGATGCGCTGGTCGAGATCGGCATACAGGTCGTTCTGCCGCTTGCCCAGCGTGTCAAGCTGATGCCCCCGGACTTCGTCCTGACCCCGGATTCTGGCGATTTCGGCCTTGAGCGTTTCAACCTCCTTCAGCAGATCCAGCAGTTGCTGGTTTTGCGAGCGTGGCGGCCTGGGACCCGGGATATTTCGCAACGATTTCTTCGAGCGTCTTGCGGGCACCGCCGAGGTTGTCCAGTGAAATCTGGTTGGCGGCGATGTTGAACAGCGCGTCGGGCACCTTGGGACTGGCGGGATAGGCGGCGATCAGCTTTTGCTGATGCGCCAGCGCGGTTTTGTAGTCCTTCAGGGCGTAATACGAATAGCCGATCCAGTATTGCGCGTTGGCCGCCAGTTCGCTGCCGGGATGGGCCTTGAGAAAGCTGCCGAACCCGGCGATGGCGCCCGCGTAGTTGGCTTCACGGAACAGGGCGAGCGCGGCGTCGTAGCTGCGCAATTCGGGCGAGGGATCGGGCTGCGGCGCGCTTCCCGTCGGGGCCGCGGCGGCCTGCGCGGCGGGCACGGCAGAGGGCGCCGCTTCGTCCGCCGGCGCAGGCCTGGCCGCCCGGGCGAGTTCAGCGATGCGCTGGTCGAGATCGGCATACAGGTCGTTCTGCCGCTTGCCCAGCGTGTCAAGCTGATGCCCCCGGACTTCGTCCTGACCCCGGATTCTGGCGATTTCGGCCTTGAGCGTTTCAACCTCCTTCAGCAGATCCAGCAGTTGCTGGTTTTGCTGCATCGCCGCTTCCAGCTTGCCGAGTCGCGCATCGAGCGCATCCACCCGCTGCTGCAACGCCTGCATCCGGTTGCTCAGCTCGGTGGTGCCAAACAGCGCCCACGCCGGCTGGGCCAGCGCGAACACGCCCACGAGAATCAGACCGGTGCGCCGCATCGGACTTTACTCGTCGCCATACACCACATCGGTGCGGCGGTTTTCGGCATACGCCTCTTCGGTGCTGGCCGGGTTGCGCGGCTTTTCCTCGCCGAAGCTGACCGCTTCCATCTGCGCATCGCTCACCCCCAGCACGGCCAGCGCCTTGCGCACCGCTTCGGCGCGCTTCTGCCCCAGCGCCAGGTTGTATTCGCGGCTGCCGCGCTCGTCGGCATGGCCCTGCAGGATGACGCGCGCATCGCGTTTCGACATCAGGTAACCGGCATGCGCTTCGAGCATCGGGCGGTATTCGTCCTTCACCACGAAGCTGTCGAAATCGAAATGAATGCTGCGCCTGGACAAGGGGCTGGCCGGGTTCTTGCGCGGATCGCCCGAATCGCCGGGCAGCGCGCTGCCCGCCACGCCTGCGCCGCTCACGCCGGTGCTGTCGACGGCCGGCTTGGCCGCCGGGGCGGCGGTCGTGCCGCCGGTACGGTCTTCGACGGTGGCCTGCGTACTGCCGGTGGTGCCGCACGCGGACACGGTCAGTGCAAGCAGAATGGGCCAGAAAATCTTGTTCATCTGTCTCTCCTTTTGGAATGAAAACACTTCATCATAGGCCGTCCAGGCTTACACCCGAGCCACCCGTTCCCTACTCCCTATGGCCCCCAGGCCGGCTCGCGGGCGTCCACCCCCGATTCCGACAGACGCGCACGGGTCTTGCCATCCAGGCTCACCGTGCCGAGGATTCCGCGCCCGCCCTGCACGGTGGCATACAGCACCGCCTGGCCGTTCGGCGCGAAACTGGGCGATTCGTCGCGCGCGGTGTCGGTCAGCACGCGGATCTGGCCCGAGGCCAGTTCGTGCAGGACCACCCTGAAGCGCCCCTCATCGCGGCTGATATAGGCCAGATACCGGCCATCCGGACTGATCGCGGGAGAAACATTGTAACTGCCGTTGAAGCTCACCCGCCGGGGCTCGCCGCCGCCGGCCGGAACCTGGTAAATCTGCGCGCTGCCGCCGCGATCGGACGTGAAGTAGAGGGTCTGCCCGTCGGGCGAGAACACCGGCTCGGTGTCGAGATTGCCGCCGCGGGTCAGGCGGGCGAGCCCGCTGCCGTCGGCATTGATCAGATAAATCTGCGAAGCGTCGTCGCGCGTCAGCACCACGGCCAGACGCCGGCCGTCGGGCGCCCAGGCCGGGGCCGAATTGGCCGTCCAGGCTTACACCCGAGCCACCCGTTCCCTACTCCCTATGGCCCCCAGGCCGGCTCGCGGGCGTCCACCCCCGATTCCGACAGACGCGCACGGGTCTTGCCATCCAGGCTCACCGTGCCGAGGATTCCGCGCCCGCCCTGCACGGTGGCATACAGCACCGCCTGGCCGTTCGGCGCGAAACTGGGCGATTCGTCGCGCGCGGTGTCGGTCAGCACGCGGATCTGGCCCGAGGCCAGTTCGTGCAGGACCACCCTGAAGCGCCCCTCATCGCGGCTGATATAGGCCAGATACCGGCCATCCGGACTGATCGCGGGAGAAACATTGTAACTGCCGTTGAAGCTCACCCGCCGGGGCTCGCCGCCGCCGGCCGGAACCTGGTAAATCTGCGCGCTGCCGCCGCGATCGGACGTGAAGTAGAGGGTCTGCCCGTCGGGCGAGAACACCGGCTCGGTGTCGAGATTGCCGCCGCGGGTCAGGCGGGCGAGCCCGCTGCCGTCGGCATTGATCAGATAAATCTGCGAAGCGTCGTCGCGCGTCAGCACCACGGCCAGACGCCGGCCGTCGGGCGCCCAGGCCGGGGCCGAATTGGAACCCTTGAACGCCGCGACCTTGCGGCGGCTTCCGTCCCGCAGCGACTGCACGTACACCACCGGCTTTTTGTCCTCGAACGACACATACGCAATGCGCGCGCCGTCGGGCGAGAACCTCGGCGAAATCACCGGTTCGCCGGAACGTACCACCGTGCGGGGATTTTGCCCGTCGGCATCGGCCACCCGCAGCTCATACCGCTTGCCCTGCTTCTGCACATAGGCGATGCGGCTGCTGAAGGCGCCGCGGATACCGGTCAGCTTTTCATGGACGACGTCGGCGATCTGGTGGGCCGTGGCGCGCCACTGCGCCGCTGAAATGGTGTAGCTGAAGGCCGCAAGCTGCGTCCGCTTGACCGCATCCAGCAGGTAGAAGCGGACTTCGAAGCGGCCGCCGGGCAGCGCCGCCACCTGGCCGATCACCAGGGCGTCCGCGCCCTTGCCGCGCCAGACGCCGTAGTCGACCTGCGCGGGGGCGTACGGCTGCTGCGCGCCGTCGACGCCCACCCGCCTGAATTGACCGCTGCGTTCGAGATCGTCTCCCGCGATTTCGGTCAGCGCCGGGGTTGGCTGCCCCGCTGCCGCCTGAAACGGCACCATCGCCAACGCGATCTTGTTGGCCGCACCGCCGACCACCTGGATCTCCATCGCGGCGCGCGCGGAAAACGGCGCGCTCAGCAAGGCCAGGCACAACAGGGGAAACAGCGAAGCGTCGTCGCGCGTCAGCACCACGGCCAGACGCCGGCCGTCGGGCGCCCAGGCCGGGGCCGAATTGGAACCCTTGAACGCCGCGACCTTGCGGCGGCTTCCGTCCCGCAGCGACTGCACGTACACCACCGGCTTTTTGTCCTCGAACGACACATACGCAATGCGCGCGCCGTCGGGCGAGAACCTCGGCGAAATCACCGGTTCGCCGGAACGTACCACCGTGCGGGGATTTTGCCCGTCGGCATCGGCCACCCGCAGCTCATACCGCTTGCCCTGCTTCTGCACATAGGCGATGCGGCTGCTGAAGGCGCCGCGGATACCGGTCAGCTTTTCATGGACGACGTCGGCGATCTGGTGGGCCGTGGCGCGCCACTGCGCCGCTGAAATGGTGTAGCTGAAGGCCGCAAGCTGCGTCCGCTTGACCGCATCCAGCAGGTAGAAGCGGACTTCGAAGCGGCCGCCGGGCAGCGCCGCCACCTGGCCGATCACCAGGGCGTCCGCGCCCTTGCCGCGCCAGACGCCGTAGTCGACCTGCGCGGGGGCGTACGGCTGCTGCGCGCCGTCGACGCCCACCCGCCTGAATTGACCGCTGCGTTCGAGATCGTCTCCCGCGATTTCGGTCAGCGCCGGGGTTGGCTGCCCCGCTGCCGCCTGAAACGGCACCATCGCCAACGCGATCTTGTTGGCCGCACCGCCGACCACCTGGATCTCCATCGCGGCGCGCGCGGAAAACGGCGCGCTCAGCAAGGCCAGGCACAACAGGGGAAACAGCAGGACGGCACGCAGCATGGGAGCGAAAATCTCGATCATATGTGCTTGATTGGGGGACAAGTTTAACATGGCCGGCATGACGGGCCGGTCGGCGCGGCGGCCGGCGCGGCGCAAAACCTTGCCCGCAAGGGGCGGGCCGCGATGGTAGGGCCGACGAGTCGGCAACGACCACGTCACTGTTTGGGGCGATGGACGAAAGAAAGTTCCGGAACGAACGCGGCACGCGCATCACGATCGCCCGGCAGCGGCAACGGCGACGATTTTTCGATGGCGCGCACCACCGCCTCGTCGTACGCCACGTTGCCGCTCGATTTCGTCACGCGCACGTTCAGGACTTCCCCGGTGGGCAGCAGCTTCACCAGGCAGCGCACCTCGGGATTGCCGGTCAGGTTGTCGGGCAGGCGGGTGTTGCCGCGCACCGTGGCGCTGATCAGGTCGCGGTACTGCCCGATCGCGCTCGCCACTTCGGCCTGCCGCTTGCCGGCGGCCGCGCGCGCTTCGGCCTGCTTCGCCAGGCGCGCCCGGTTGGCAGCCTCCTCGTCCGCCATCCGCCGTATCAGTTCCTCGTCTTCCATCTGCCGCAGCAGTTCGCGTTTTTTCCGTTCGGCCAGTTGCTTTTCGCGTGCCGCCTTTTCCGCTTCGGCGCGGGCTTTTTCTTCGGCCGCCTGGATGGCCTGCAATTTTTTCTGGCGCTCGGCCTCGGCCTTTTTCCTTTCCAGCGCAATGTCGGGGGCCTTGGGCGGCGGCGGTTCCTTCGCCACCGGTTCGGGTGCGGGTACGGGCTTGACCGGCTCCGGCCCGGGCGGCTTCACCGCGGCGGGCGGCAACGATTCCCACACGTCGACCATCACCGGCGCGGGGTGTTGGGTCTGCCACGACACGCCGAACACCAGCAGCAGCACGAACAGCAGATGCACGCCCAGCGCCAAAGCGCCGGCTGCGAGCCTGGGGACGGGACGGGAGACGAAGGGCGCGTCTGCCGGAACGTTCATGGCGCGGGGCGGGCGAGCAGTCCGATGCGGGTGATCTGCAACCGTTGCAGGAGCGCCATCGTGCTCATCACTTCCTCGTAGCGGACATTCTTGTCGGCCGCGATGACCACCGGCTGATCCGGCAGGGCGCGGTGCAGCGCGGCGATTTCCGCCGCCAGCGCCGACTTCGCCACCACCCGCTCGTCGCCCGCCGCGGCACGGTTTTTCAGCACATATTCGCCCGACTCCCTGATGATGACTTCGAGCGGCTGCGCCGGGGTCTGCGAAGTCTTGCCGACGCTGGGCAGTTCGACCTGAGCGGGGTTGATGAAGGGCGCGGTCACCATGAAGATGACGAGCAGCACCAGCATCACGTCGATCATCGGCACGACGTTGATCTGGGCGACCTGTTTGCGGGTGCGTGCCACGGACCTACACCGATTTGGCCGTCACCTGCCGCTGCAGGATATTGGAAAACTCCTCCATGAAGCTTTCCATGCGGTTGGCCAGGCGGTCGATGTCGTGGGTGTAGCGGTTGTAGCCGACCACCGCGGGAATCGCGGCGAACAGGCCCATGGCGGTGGCGATCAGCGCCTCGGCGATGCCGGGCGCCACCTGCGCCAGCGTTGCCTGCGCCACGCTCGACAGCCCCATGAAGGCGATCATGATGCCCCACACGGTGCCGAACAGGCCGACGTAAGGCGACACCGAACCGACGGTGGCGAGGAAGGACAGGTGCGACTCGAGACCGTCGAGTTCGCGCTGGTAGGTGGCGCGCATGGCGCGGCGGGTGCCGTCGACGATGACGTTGAGCGACAGGCCGGCCTGCTGCCGCAGTTTCATGAATTCGCGAAACCCCGCCTCGAAGATGCGCTCCATCTCGCCCGCGCTTTCGCGCTCGGCCGCCACCCGCCGGTACAGGGCATTGAGGTCGCCGCCGCCCCAGAATTCGCGCTCGAAACGGTCGGTCGCGCGCAGGGCGCGCTTCAGGGAAAACAGCTTGATGAAGATGAACCACCACGACAGCAGCGAGGCGCCCAGCAGCAGCAGCATCACGAGCTGAACCGGCACCGAGGCGTTGAGGACGAGGTGGAGCAGCGAAAGGTCCTGGCTGAGTTCTGGATTCACGTCGTGTGGGTCAGTGCCTGAAGAATCGTTGCGGGCATTTTAACGGGTTTGAAATTCACCGCGTCGACGCAGGCCAGCGTGATCACGGCTTTTGCCAGACAGGTGGAACCCCGCATGAGTTCCTGCCGCACGACCAGGCTGGCGCCGACGTAAGGCGACACCGAACCGACGGTGGCGAGGAAGGACAGGTGCGACTCGAGACCGTCGAGTTCGCGCTGGTAGGTGGCGCGCATGGCGCGGCGGGTGCCGTCGACGATGACGTTGAGCGACAGGCCGGCCTGCTGCCGCAGTTTCATGAATTCGCGAAACCCCGCCTCGAAGATGCGCTCCATCTCGCCCGCGCTTTCGCGCTCGGCCGCCACCCGCCGGTACAGGGCATTGAGGTCGCCGCCGCCCCAGAATTCGCGCTCGAAACGGTCGGTCGCGCGCAGGGCGCGCTTCAGGGAAAACAGCTTGATGAAGATGAACCACCACGACAGCAGCGAGGCGCCCAGCAGCAGCAGCATCACGAGCTGAACCGGCACCGAGGCGTTGAGGACGAGGTGGAGCAGCGAAAGGTCCTGGCTGAGTTCTGGATTCACGTCGTGTGGGTCAGTGCCTGAAGAATCGTTGCGGGCATTTTAACGGGTTTGAAATTCACCGCGTCGACGCAGGCCAGCGTGATCACGGCTTTTGCCAGACAGGTGGAACCCCGCATGAGTTCCTGCCGCACGACCAGGCTGGCGCGCCCGGCTTCGTGCAGGCCGACCGATACGTCGAGCGCATCGTTGAAGCGCGCCGGCGACAGGTAATCGATTTCCACCCGCCGCACCACGAAAACAATCCCCGCCTCGTCGCGCAGCGCATCCTGCTCGAACCCGAACGCGCGCAGCCATTCGCTGCGCGCGCGTTCCATGAACTTGAGATAGTTGGCGTAGTACACCACGCCGCCCGCATCGGTGTCTTCCCAGTAGACGCGAACCGGCCAGCTGAATGCCATGTTCAAAACAGCGCCATGCTCAAAACAGGTCCCCGCCGGGTTCGCCGGACGGCGCGGCAATGCCGAGGTGGCGATACGCTAGCGGGGTGGCGATGCGGCCGCGCGGGAGGGGGCATCCGCCAAGTGGACCTTGCACCGATTGATCTCATCGTCCAGCGCGCCGGCCGTGCCGATGCGGATGCCGGCCTTCTCCGGATGGTCCTTCCAGATGTCCTGCGTGGCGGCCCCGCGATTACCTGGACGGCGGGTTTCAACCGTGTCGACGCATCCCCGGGCCAGGCTGCCGCGTCCACAGGACGTCGGTCTTGCCGCGCGAAAACTCGGCGACAAAGGCCACCACCAGCTTGTCCTGGCCGCGCGTTCCATGAACTTGAGATAGTTGGCGTAGTACACCACGCCGCCCGCATCGGTGTCTTCCCAGTAGACGCGAACCGGCCAG
Source organism: Thermoplasmatota archaeon (assembly GCA_023475455.1). The sequence goes on from JAMCVR010000048.1 coordinate 10,334, forward strand.
CTGAATGCCATGTTCAAAACAGCGCCATGCTCAAAACAGGTCCCCGCCGGGTTCGCCGGACGGCGCGGCAATGCCGAGGTGGCGATACGCTAGCGGGGTGGCGATGCGGCCGCGCGGGGTGCGCTGCAGATAGCCCTGCTGGATGAGGAAGGGCTCGAGCACGTCCTCGATGGTGTCGCGCTCCTCGCCGATGGCGGCGGCGAGGTTGTCCAGCCCGACCGGCCCGCCCATGAACTTCTCGACCACCGCCGACAGCAGCTTCCTGTCCATCACGTCGAGTCCGGCGCGGTCGACGTCCAGCATCACCAGCGCCGCATCCGCCACCGCGCCGGTGGCCTGGCCACCGGCTTTGACTTCGGCGTAGTCGCGCACCCGCCGCAGCAGGCGGTTGGCGATGCGCGGGGTGCCGCGCGAACGGCGTGCGATTTCCAGCGCGCCGGCTTCGTCCAGGTTCATCTGCAAGAGGCCCGCCGAACGGTGCACGATGAAGCCGAGTTCCTCCGCCGAGTAGAACTCCAGCCGCGCGACGATGCCGAAGCGGTCGCGCAGCGGATTGGTGAGCATGCCGGCGCGGGTGGTCGCGCCGACCAGGGTGAACGGCGGCAGGTCGAGCTTGACCGAGCGCGCGGCCGGGCCCTCGCCGATCATGATGTCGATCTGGAAATCCTCCAGCGCGGGATACAGCACCTCCTCGACCACGGGGCTGAGGCGGTGGATTTCGTCGATGAACAGGACGTCGTTCGGTTCCAGGTTGGTAAGCAGCGCCGCCAGGTCGCCCGCGCGTTCGAGCACCGGGCCCGAGGTCTGGCGCAGATTGACGCCCATCTCGCGCGCGATGATGTGCGCCAGCGTAGTCTTGCCCAGCCCCGGCGGGCCGAACAGCAGCACGTGGTCGAGCGCCTCGCTGCGGTTTCTTGCCGCATGGATGAAGATTTCGAGCTGCTCGCGCGCCTTCGCCTGGCCGACGTATTCGGCCAGCGTGCGCGGACGCAGCGCGCGCTCGATCTGCTCCTCGACAGGGCTGACGGCGGCGGGGGCGATGAGGCGGTCGGTTTCGATCATGCGCGCATCTTACCCCCTGGACAGCAGTTTCAAGGCCTGGCGGATCGCCTCGGACACGGGCAGGTCGGCCGGCAGTTTCTGCATGGCGGCAGCCGCTTCCTTCTCGTTGTAGCCCAGGGCAAGCAAGGCCTGACGCACGTCGTCGGACACGCTCGCCTCGCCCGGCGCGGCGGCAATCGCGCCGGCGAAAACGGGCTTGCCCTTGAGTTCAAGCAGCAGGCGCTCGGCGGTTTTCTTGCCGATGCCCGGAACCTTGACGATGCGGCCGATTTCCTTCGCCGCGATCGCCGCCGACAGGTCGTTGACCGACAGGCCGGACAGCACCGACAAGGCGGTCTTGGCGCCGATGCCGGAGACTTTCAGCAGCTCGCGAAAGGCCGCGCGCTCGACCTCGCTGCCGAAGCCGTACAGCAGGTGCGCGTCCTCGCGGATGGCCAGATGGGTGAGCAGGCTGATTCTTTCGCCGATTGCGGGCAGGGTGTAGAAGGTGCTCATCGGCACGTCGATTTCGTAGCCGACGCCGTTCACGTCCACCAGGACCTGCGGCGGCTGTTTGGCGGCGAGTGTGCCGGTGATGCGTCCGATCACATCAGTTCCTTTCGAACAAAGAGGACACGGAGGAAACCACGGTTATTCCTCCGTGTCCTCTTTGTGGAAACAGGCATTTCATACCAGCCGCCCGCCCTTGACGCGATACCCCGCGGTGGACTGCGCACCCAACCGGCTGCCGTGCGCGTGGGTGATGGCGCAGGCGAGCGCGTCGGCGGCATCGGCAGTCGGCGCGACGGGCAGACCCAGCAGGCGCTTGACCATCTCCTGCACCTGCTCCTTGGCGGCCTTGCCGTGGCCGACCACCGCCTGCTTGATCTGCAGCGCGGTGTATTCCGCCACCATCAACTCGCACGACACGGCGGCGCAGATGGCGGCGCCGCGCGCCTGGCCGAGCAGCAGCGTGGACTGCGGGTTGACGTTGACGAAGACGATTTCCACCGCGCAGGTGTCGGGCCGGTAGGTGGCGATCACCTCGTTCAGCCCGGCGAACAGCGCGCCGAGCCGCTGCGGCAACGTACCGTCCCCGCTTTTGACCACGCCGCTGGCGACGTAGGCCAGCTTCTGGCCGGTCTGTTCGATCACGCCGAAGCCGGTCAGCCGCAGGCCGGGGTCGATGCCGAGGATGCGACTCAAGGCCACAACTCGACACACGTCGCGCCTGCTGCAAACGCTTCACGAATAGTGTCCTGACGGTCAATCAATAAACGCAGCACTCCGGACCTGTCGGGGTTATTGATACGCAGCCACAGCACGACTAGCGGTGCGCCTCTGGTAAGGCTCAAATCATAAAAATCCGCATCGCGGGTCACCAGCACGTAGTCGTGCTGACCGGCGTACTGCCACAATGCGAGATCGCTAGCCCGCTCCAACCCCAGGAGGACAACCTGGCTCGATCCTGGATAGGCTTCCTGCAAAAAAGGCGCAAGGCGTCTGGACAGATTTTCGTCCAGCAACAGTTTCATCCGTGTACCGAAGCAAGCTGACGCTCACGGTCTGCCGCAAAGGCGAGACAGGCCAGAATGTCGGCGGCTTCGAGTTCAGGAAAATCGGCGAGAATCGCTTCGTGAGCCTGCCCCGCCGCCAGCATTTCCAGTACGTCGTACACCGTTATCCTGAGCCCGCGGATACAGGGTTTGCCGCCACGCTTGCCGGGCTCGGAAGTGATACGACCGTGGTAATCCATGCGCGTCTCCTTCCCTCGATTTGGCTCTGGATTTTACTCCGGCAACACCGCGTTGGTGTAGACGTCCTGCACGTCGTCGAGGCTTTCGAGCGCGTCCAGGATCTTCTGCATCTTCACCGCGTCGTCGCCGGCCAGCTCCGTTTCAGCCTCCGGACGCATGGTGATCTCGGCCACCGCCGGTTTGAAGCCGGCCTTCTCCAATGCCTCCTTCACCGCCTCGAAGGCCTTGAGATCGGGCGAGGTCAGCACCTCGATCGAGCCGTCGTCGTTGGGAATGACGTCGTCGGCGCCGGCGTCGAGCGCGGCTTCCATCACCGCCTCCTCGCTGGCGCCCGGCTCCAGGATGATCTGGCCGCAGTGCCTGAACTGGAACGCCACGCAGCCGTCGGTGCCCATGTTGCCGCCGTGCTTGACGAAGGCGTGGCGGACGTCGGCGACGGTGCGCGTCTTGTTGTCGGTGAGGCAGTCGACCATCACCGCGACGCCGCCGATGCCGTAGCCCTCGTAGCGCACGTCCTCGTAGTTCACGCCTTCGAGTTGGCCGGTGCCGCGCTTGATCGCGTTCTCGATGTTGTCCTTCGGCATCGACTCGGCCTTGGCCTTTTCAATTGCCAGGCGCAGACGCGGGTTCATCGCGGGGTCGCCGCCGCCCATTTTGGCGGCAACGGTGATTTCCTTGATAAGCTTGGTGAAGATCTTGCCGCGCTTGGCATCCTGGCGCCCC
>JAMCVR010000205.1 GCA_023475455.1 Thermoplasmatota archaeon
GCAACGAGAACGTGAGTTACGCCGACATCCGGCAGATTTTCTGAGCGGGGCGACGTGAATCCGGCGGGTCAACCGGCAGCAATCATCACAAGGAGCAGGACATGAGTTTTCAGCCGGAAGCGCGGCGCGCGGCGGCTTCACCCGGATCGTCGCCTTGCCCGGCAGGCCGGCGATTTGCGTGTGCAGGAAGCGCTCCGCATGCGCCTGCAGCGCGGCCGGGTCTTGCCGATCCGCCGCATGAACCAGCGCCGAAACGCACAGGCACGCGGCGGCCAGCCGCATCCCGTGGGTTCGTCTGCCCGCATGGGTCGATCCTGCCGTCATCCCCGGCTCCTCGATTCACTTTTTCACAGTGCGTCATTCTAGAAAGCACGGCCGCAACCGAAACGCCGAAATGGACGGGCTTTTACCCGCTTATCGTGCGATTGAACGGACAGGCGCGTGTCTAGGATGCAGTCATCGCAAAAAGGCTTTGCGGCAGAAACGAGGTGACGACCATGCTGAACCGGCTGGATGACATGCTGAACTTCCACACCCAGGCGCTGCGCGTCCGCGACCAGCGCCAGCAGGTGCTGGCGTCCAATATCGCCAACGCCGACACGCCCCATTACAAGGCGCGCGACCTCGACTTCAGGACCGCCCTGCAGGGTGCGCTCCAGGGTGCGCTCGCGGCCGGCGGCGGGGCGCTGGCCACCACCGCGCCGGGGCACCTGGCGGGCAAGCCCGGCGTGGCTGCGGAGGCGGGGCTGCTGTACCGCACCCCGGCGCAGGGCAGCGTCGACGGCAACACGGTGGACATGGACGCCGAGCGCGCCGCCTTCGCCGACAACGCCATCCATTACGAATTCAACCTGAACCGGCTCAGCTCGCAGATCAAGGGTCTGCTGTCCGTCATCCAGGGATAAGGAGTCTCGCGCATGTCCCTGTTCAACATCTTCAACGTGGCCGGCTCGGCCATGAATGCCCAGTCGCAGCGGCTGAACACCGTCGCCAGCAACCTCGCCAACGCCGACAGCGCCACCAGCGCCAACGGCGAAGCCTACAGAGCCAAACAGGTGGTGTTTGCCGCCACCCCGGTGGGCGAGAACGGCGCAACCGGCGTCAACGTGGCGGCGGTGATCGAGGATCCGTCGCCGATGAAGAGGGTGTACGACCCGAAGAATCCGCTCGCCGACGACAAGGGCTATGTCACCATGCCCAACGTCAACGTAGTGGAGGAGATGGTCAACATGATTTCCGCCTCGCGTTCGTACCAGTCCAACGCGGAAATGATGAACACCACCAAAACCCTGCTGCTCAAGACCCTGAACCTTGGCCAGTGATTCGCCCGAACGGTAAAGAGGAGACGCAATGAGCACCGTACAAGACGCGAGCCGTGTCGGCAGCCTGTTTGGCGCAGGCGCGAGCGCGACGGCCAGGAGCGGCTCGGAAGACACGCAGAACCGGTTTCTGAGCCTGCTGGTGGCGCAGATGAAGAACCAGGACCCGCTGAACCCGCTCGACAACGCGCAGGTGACCAGCCAGATGGCCCAACTCAGCACGGTGCAGGGCATCGAGAACGTGAACAGCAGCCTGCAGGCGCTCGCCGCCAGCCTGGGGGCCAACCAGATGGCGCAGGCCGCCGGCCTGATCGGCCGCGGCGTGCTGGTGCCTGGCGACAGCGTCAGCCCCGCCCGGTTCGAGGATGTGATGGGCTTCGAACTGGCGCGGCCGGCCGACACGGTCACGCTGACCATCCACGATGCTTCCGGCGCGCAGGTGCGCAGCCTCGATCTCGGCCCGCGCGACGATGGCGTGAACGTGCTGGCCTGGGATGGCTTGACCGACAGCGGCACGGCCGCACCGGCAGGCGAGTATCAATTCAGGATCAGCGCCGCCCAGGGCGGCCGGCCGGTCGGCAGCACCGCCCTGCATCTGGGCATGGTCAACAGCGTCTCGCAGGGCAGTCAGGGCGTGCAGCTGAATTTGGCGGGCAACGAGAACGTGAGTTACGCCGACATCCGGCAGATTTTCTGAGCGGGGCGACGTGAATCCGGCGGGTCAACCGGCAGCAATCATCACAAGGAGCAGGACATGAGTTTTCAGCAAGGACTGAGCGGCCTCAACGCCGCCGCAAAGAATCTGGACGTCATCGGCAACAACGTTTCCAATGCCGGCACCGTGGGGTTCAAGCAGTCGCAGACGCAGTTTGCCGACGTCTATGCCAACTCGCTCACCGGGGCCGGCGGCTCCGGCGTCGGCATCGGCACCAAGGTGGCGCAGGTGGCCCAGCAATTCACCCAGGGCAACATCACGGCGACCAACAATCCGCTCGACCTGGCCATCAACGGCGGCGGTTTCTTCCGTATGGACAACAACGGCGAGGTCACCTACCAGCGCAACGGCCAGTTCCAGCTCGACCGCATGGGCTACATCGTCAATCCGACCGGCGCCAAGCTGACCGGCTACACGGCGAATTCCAGCGGCCTGCTGTCGACCGGCGCGCCGTCGCCCCTGAGCATCAACACCGCCGACCTGGTGCCGCAGATCACCACCGAAGTGAATGCCGTGCTCAATCTGGAT
>JAMCVR010000202.1 GCA_023475455.1 Thermoplasmatota archaeon
TAGGCCGAGCGCCGTCAGAGTCTGGTCGCTGTGATTCTGGGAAGTGCCGTCGAACTCGATGTCGCCGCGCGACTGGAAAGCGGTCAAGCCGATATCGTGTCCGGCCCGAATCTGGTGCGAAAGCGCCAGATTCAACGTGGTGTTGCGGTAGGCATCGTCGTCGATATCGGCCGGGGCGAACGTGCCCGCCGCCGGAACGAACTCGCTGCGGGCACTGGAAAATCCGTCCGTACGCGTGCGCGCCACACCGAAACGCGCGCGCGTGTCACCCAGCGCGCCGCCGATCGCCAGGCCGAGCATGCGGGTGTTGTCCGCTCCCGCGCCGACCTTGCCGGACACCTTCATATCGCCCGCGCCGCGCCGGGTGAAAATCTGCACCACCCCGCCGATCGCTTCGGAGCCGTACACGCTGGATGCATTGCCGCGCACGATTTCGATGCGCTCGATTTCGTCGAGCAGAATCTGATCGATGGCCGTCGCGCCGGTCGTCGCCGAGTTGACGCGCACGCCGTCGATCAGCACCAGCACATGGTCGGACTCCGAGCCGCGGATGCGGATGGCGGCTTGTGTGCCCAAGCCGCCGGTCTGCGCGATTTCCACCCCGGATTCCTGACGCAGCAGGGTGGGCAGATCGGCTGCGGTGGACGATTCGATGTCCGTTCGGGTGATGACGCTGGTGTGCTGCAAAGGAGCGGCCAGTTTTTGCGGTGCGCGGGTCGGCGTCACGACGATGGTTTCGCCGACGAATTCCGGCAGGGTTTCCGCATGGGCGAATGTAGCGAAGGCAACGCCCAGAGCGAGCGCAAAAGGGGTTTGACGCATGATGAAGTCCGGTTGGGCGCCCGGTTCCCCGCGGGCGCGTTGCACGATCCGCCGCACGGCTTTCGCCATGCAGGGCCCAGGCCGGTATCCGGACTCGCGCCTGAAACCCATCGCCTTCCCGGGCAAACCCAGTGGCGTATGTGATGGACCGTTTAGCGCTTACCGTTGCGGGGGCAGTACAGGCTTGATGGCTTGCCGCCACGCACCTGTTTCCCGTTTATCCTCGGCGGCGGAAAGCCGCGTCGGCACCTGAAGGCACGCATTATAACCACGCAAGCGCCCGATTGACCGTCCGCACATCGCCCCCTATAGTCGCGCCATGCACGCCGAACTCGATGCTCTCGAAGCCAAAATCCGCCAGGTGGCGGAGCTGTGCCACACGCTGCGGCGGGACAACATCGCCCTGCGCCAGCAACTGCTCGCAGCGCAGCAGGACAACAAGCAGCTGGCGACCCGGCTCGATGCCGCCAGGACGCGGCTGCAGGCACTGCTCGATACCCTGCCGGAGGACGTCTGATGGCCGCCCCGCGTTCCATCGAAATCCACATCCTGGGCCGCGCCTACAAGGTGGCCTGCTCGCGCGAGGAAGAATCGGCGCTGATCGCGGCGGCCGATTACCTGGACGAAAAAATGCGCGAGATCCGCGACAGCAGCAAGGTAATCGGCGCCGAGCGCATCGCCATCATGGCGGGCCTCAACCTGGCGCACGACCTGCTGACCCAGGGCGGCGGCGGCCAGATCGAGGCGGCGCGCGCCCGGCTGGCCCATTGCAACACCCTGCTCGATTCAGTGCTGGAAGATCAGGACAAACTCTTCTAAACTGGTGCTGCTCCCTGCGGTGTTCGAGGCTGGTTGCAATTTCTCTGAACCAATGCATACGTGCAAGGCTGCGGTCTATTCCGATGCGGGTGTGCGCGTGACACGTCTCATGTGCCCAAAGCGTCTTTGAACGCGGCCGTCTTGAACCCAGGTTCAAGAGTCCGCAGCCAGTCACGGCACAGGCGGGGAGCCTCTTTTCTTGATGGACAAGTACACCCTCAGGCGTCAACTCAAGGCCGCGCGCAACGCGTTCAAGCCGGCCGAGCGTCGCAAGGCTGCGCGGGCCTCCCTGCGGCTGGCCTTGCGCCACGGGCTGTTGCTGCGTTCGCAACGCATCGGCTTTTATCTGCCGCAGGGCGGCGAATTCGACGCTCACCCTCTGCTCAATCAGGCCTTGTGGATGCAACGTGAGTGTTATCTGCCGATGCTGCCACGACGCGGACGGGTGATGCGATTCGGGCGGGTGGGCCGCAACACGCAGATGAAGCCCAACCGCTACGGCATTCCCGAGCCCGTCGACGCGAATCCGTTACGCGCGCGTCAGATCGATCTGCTGCTGATGCCGCTGGTGGGGTTCGACCGCGAAGGCTACCGGCTGGGGATGGGCGGCGGCTTTTACGACGCGACGCTGGCGTTCATGCAGCACCGGCGTCTGTGGCGCAAGCCCCGCCTGGTGGGCGTCGCCTACGAATGCCAGCGGGTGGACTCGCTGCCGCACGAGCCGTGGGACATGCCGCTCGACGCGGTGCTGACCGAGCGCCAGCTCTACCGTTTCAATTCAACCTAAATTCCTCAGTACAGAGGCACAGAGAAAGTCAATAAACCTGAATTCCTCACCACAGAGGCACAGAGACACAGAGAAAGACAAGAAATCAATAGGTTACCCACACTTGCCCACTCACCCGAT
>JAMCVR010000162.1 GCA_023475455.1 Thermoplasmatota archaeon
GACCGTTTGAAAAGCGTAGCGGTGCGCCCCGAGTCTCGGTACCCGAGCGCGCGCTGCTGGAAGTATTCAGCGAAGTGGGCGTGCGCCAACCGCTACAGGAAGCGCGTGAACTCGCGGAGAGTGCCTATGGCCTGCGCGCCGACGTGCTGCGCGATTTGCTACAGCATTGCTCTAGCGTCAAGACGGTGCGCCTGTGCCTACAGTTTGGACACGAACTCGCCCTGCCCTGGGCCGCGAAGCTGGACCCCACACAACTGCCGACCGTTTGAAAAGCGTAGCGGTGCGCCCCGAGTCTCGGTACCCGAGCGCGCGCTGCTGGAAGTATTCAGCGAAGTGGGCGTGCGCCAACCGCTACAGGAAGCGCGTGAACTCGCGGAGAGTGCCTATGGCCTGCGCGCCGACGTGCTGCGCGATTTGCTACAGCATTGCTCTAGCGTCAAGACGGTGCGCCTGTGCCTACAGTTTGGACACGAACTCGCCCTGCCCTGGGCCGCGAAGCTGGACCCCACACAACTGCCGACCGTTTGAAAAGCGTAGCGGTGCGCCCCGAGTCTCGGTACCCGAGCGCGCGCTGCTGGAAGTATTCAGCGAAGTGGGCGTGCGCCAACCGCTACAGGAAGCGCGTGAACTCGCGGAGAGTGCCTATGGCCTGCGCGCCGACGTGCTGCGCGATTTGCTACAGCATTGCTCTAGCGTCAAGACGGTGCGCCTGTGCCTACAGTTTGGACACGAACTCGCCCTGCCCTGGGCCGCGAAGCTGGACCCCACACAACTGCCGACCGGCAGCGCCCGACCTTGGGTATCCCGCTCGGCCGATGGGCTGCTGGTACTCAAGCCATGAACCAGACCTATACCGCGCGTCTTTTAAGCCAAGGCCCCACTTATTTTTTGCGGCTATTTGAAATGGTGATAAATATCGTAGCATGGCTACGACTGAAAGAAGCAAGCTAAACGCCCTCTATCGACAGTGGGCGCCAGGAACACCGCTCACATCGGAAGACCTGGCGGCGCAGGGCATCTCTGCCGACTTGGCCGTCCACTACGTACGCGCTGGCTGGCTTTTCCGCCTGGCGCGCGGGGTCTACTGTCGCCCCAGCGATACGCCGGAACTGCACCCCTGCCTGATCCTGCTGCAGCGCACCATCGATGGGCTGCACGTTGGCGGCAAGTCGGCCCTCGACTGGTATGGCGTTCGGCACTACTTGTCACAACAGCCGGTCCTGCACCTATATGGCTGGACGGCGGCCCGCCTGCCCGACTGGTTCACCGAGCGCTTCCCGGCGGAGTACCACCGCAAGCGGCTGTTCGACGAGCCACCGGCCGACCCGCTTCATGCCGGACCGTTTGAAAAGCGTAGCGCGGAAGATGGACTCGGTTTGATGGGCGGCTACTCCAGCGCATCAATCGTCAACTATCGCCACAAGCGACCCAGGCACTTCTTTTGAAAAATCTAGATATATCGTAGCACAACTACGACTCCAGGCATTAAATAAAACTTGCCGGCTATTTGAAATGGTGATAAATATCGTAGCATGGCTACGACTGAAAGAAGCAAGCTAAACGCCCTCTATCGACAGTGGGCGCCAGGAACACCGCTCACATCGGAAGACCTGGCGGCGCAGGGCATCTCTGCCGACTTGGCCGTCCACTACGTACGCGCTGGCTGGCTTTTCCGCCTGGCGCGCGGGGTCTACTGTCGCCCCAGCGATACGCCGGAACTGCACCCCTGCCTGATCCTGCTGCAGCGCACCATCGATGGGCTGCACGTTGGCGGCAAGTCGGCCCTCGACTGGTATGGCGTTCGGCACTACTTGTCACAACAGCCGGTCCTGCACCTATATGGCTGGACGGCGGCCCGCCTGCCCGACTGGTTCACCGAGCGCTTCCCGGCGGAGTACCACCGCAAGCGGCTGTTCGACGAGCCACCGGCCGACCCGCTTCATGCCGGACCGTTTGAAAAGCGTAGCGGTGCGCCCCGAGTCTCGGTACCCGAGCGCGCGCTGCTGGAAGTATTCAGCGAAGTGGGCGTGCGCCAACCGCTACAGGAAGCGCGTGAACTCGCGGAGAGTGCCTATGGCCTGCGCGCCGACGTGCTGCGCGATTTGCTACAGCATTGCTCTAGCGTCAAGACGGTGCGCCTGTGCCTACAGTTTGGACACGAACTCGCCCTGCCCTGGGCCGCGAAGCTGGACCCCACACAACTGCCGACCGGCAGCGCCCGACCTTGGGTATCCCGCTCGGCCGATGGGCTGCTGGTACTCAAGCCATGAACCAGACCTATACCGCGCGTCTTTTAAGCCAAGGCCCCACTTATTTTTTGCGGATGGTACGTTTGCGCTCAAGAGTGCGCGGTACTCCGATGGACGACGCGATTACCGGAGCACCGATCCAACACATACCCCGCTTGAAGCATTTGACTTCCGTTCTCGATGTGTATAACATTTTATACAAAGTGAAATGATAAGCGACGAAAAAGAGATTCGCTGGGTGGGTTCCGCCTACGACGACTTGTTGGCATTCCCGGACGACCCGCGTCGCTCCGCCGGTTTCCAGTTGGGCAAGGTCCAGGTTGGTTTGGACCCGGATGACTGGAAGCCGTTCGATGATGTCGGGGCCGGCACCAGGGAAATCCGCATTCGGAAGGCCAGCGGCATTTATCGGGTGATGTACGTCGCCAAGTTCGAGGAAGCCGTGTATGTCCTGCACTGCTTCCAGAAGAAGACTCAGGCGACCAGCAAGCAGGACAAGGGTATTGCCGAGGCGCGCTATCGCGCCGTGGTCAACGCGAGAAAGGCACGAAAATGAAGATCGACACCGAAATCCGCCATGTGACGAAGCCGGGAGCGAACCTCTTCCTGGAGCTTGGCTTCGCGCCCGCTGAGGCCAAGCGCTTGCAGGCAGCCTCCCGCAAGCAGATCAACGACACCCAGTTGCTGAAACAGCAGTTGATGGACGAGCTGTCCACCTGGATTGCCGAGCATCACCTGAAGCAAGCCGAAGCGGCCGAGATCCTGATGGTTTCGCGTCCGCGCGTGTCCGACGTAGTGAACAAGAAGACGGCCAAGTTCACCATCGACACATTAGTGGAAATGCTCAGCCGCGTCGGCAAGCCGGTCAGGCTGGCCATCGGTTGACGCGCCGCGCAGCGGAGCGTCCGCACATTGAGCGCCTTGCCGAACTGCGCGACTCGTCTGCTCCGCCCGAGCGTCATCATGGGCGCCTGCCCCGCAAGGCGTTCGCCAGCATTGAAAGTGCGTCGGCGATTTGTCCCGCCGTTTCCGGCGACGGCAAGGGCACTTTGAGGCTTTGCACGCCGGTGCCTGGGTCTCGCTCGATCCATGGGTGTGCCGGGGCAGCGGGATTGCCGGCCGCTTCCAGCGCGGAAGCCAAGCGGACGCCAAGCTGCGCCAATGCTTGCCAAGGAACCGCTTCGTTGCGCGGCGCCGCTGCCGGCGTCTCCCGCCCCGCATGTTCCGGGGGTGCCGCCTTGCCAACGCCGGTTTTTGCGTCCGCGTTCTCTCCCGGCACGGCTGCGGCCTCGCTCGCTGTCGTCGCGACCGGCGCTTCTTCGGCCGCTGTCATGGCCTCGCCTTCGCCCATGCGGCCGGTGACGTTCTCGACCTCCTTCATGAAGCGGTTGAGGCGTGACCCGCCCAACGCTATTTCGCCCGCGCCGCCATCCAGAATCCCGGCCGACAGGGAACGCTTGAAGGCCAGCACCGAGAGCATGCCTTCCTCGATCGTTCCTTTGGCGACGAAGTTGACGATCTGCACGGGCCGCTTCTGGCCCATACGGTGAATCCGCGCGATGCGCTGTTCGAGCAGCGCCGGGTTCCATGGCAAGTCCATGTTCACCAGGATCGAGGCATGTTGCAAATTCAGGCCCGTCGCCCCGGCATCGGTCGACAGGAACACGCGGCAACCGGGATCGTCGCGGAAGCGATCCACCAGCGCCGGACGCTTTTCCGAAGGTACGCCGCCGTGGAAACTGACGTAGCCGATCCCGCGCGCTTCCAGACGCCGGATCACGATGTCGTGCGTGCGCGTCCATTGGCTGAACACCACGGCCTTGGCGTCCGCTTGTTCGAACAGGTCGTCGAACAGCGCGGCCAACTCGTCCGCCTTGACGCCGTGATCGCTTTCCTGGTCGAGCAGATAGGTGCTGTTGCAGGCCATGCGCATGTTCTGCAAGGCGCAGGTCAGCCGTCGCTGGTCAATGTCGGAAAGAAACTTCATCTTGCGCCAGCGCTGGACGATCCGGGTCACGATCTCCGCGTTTTCCTGGTGATAAGTCATTTGCAATTCGGTCATCGGCACCAGCAGGTTCTGGTCAGTGCGTTCCGGCAGCTGTTGCAGCACCTCGAATTTGCGGCGGCGGATCATGACCGGCGCCAGCGTCTGGCCGATCTTTTCCAGCCCGGTGTAGCCGGTGACGCGCCCGGTTTCGTCCTTGACCTGATGCGCGTGCAGCAGCTTCCAGGTCGGCCCCAGACGGTGTTGATCGACGAACTGCACGATGGAAATCAGTTCCTCCAGCTTGTTTTCCAGCGGGGTGCCGGTGAGCACGACGGCATAGGGGCTGTCGATGCGTTTCAGCGCGCGGGCGGCGATGGTGTTCCAGTTCTTCACCCGCTGCGCCTCGTCGACGATGACCAGATCCGGCGACCAGGCGGCGATCAAATCCAGATCCGGCTGGAGCTTTTCGTAGTTGGTGATCTTGCAGAAGTCGTCCAGCGCGTAATCCTGCTGCCGCTTGACACGTCCTCCGCTAACGACGCGCGAATCGCGTCCGGAAAAACGCATGATCTCGCTTTGCCACTGGTACTTGAGCGAGGTCGGACAGATCACCAGCACTTTCGATACGCCAAAATGCCGAGCCAGAATTTCGGCGGCGGCAATGGCCTGGATGGTCTTGCCCAGGCCCATCTCGTCGCCAATCAGCGCCCGGCCCGCGCGCACGGTGAACAAGGCGCCCTCGGCCTGGTAGGCGTACAGCGGCACCTTGAGCAGTTTCTTCAGCGACGGATCGGTCGCGCCGCGCGGGAACAGGCTGTCGAGCGCAAGCGAGCGGCGTTCCGCATCGCGCCGCAAGGCAAGGAAATCGAGCGCATCGTCGTAGGCACGCAACGCGTGAGCACTTTTCGCCGCCAAGGCGATCAAGCGTTCCAGCCCATCCATTTGCCCATCGCGCAAGCGCCAGTCTCGCGCCTCGTCGAATAACCGCGCCGCCGCCTTGCGCACGGCCGGCGGGCAATCCGTGCCGGCACGGAAATGCACGGCGCGCATGCTGTCGTTGCGCAAATAGAGTTCGGAGAACGGCGGATGGTAGCCGTGCGCAAAGGCGGCCTTGGCGCCGCGTTTTTTCTCCAGCGCGGCAAGGACGAACTCGATGTGCTTGCAGGTTCCCAGTTCGTTGGTGGCGTAATCGGGGCAGGCGCAATAATTGTCGCCCGGCTGCTTGCCGCGTATGGCCACGCGATAGGCGCGCTTCGACTGCGGGTTGCTGACGCGGAACTCGGAAAAGAACGGCTCCGCGCCGATATTTTCCAGTCCGAAAACCTGCTCGCGGCCGAACTGACGGCGTAGCGCGCGCTGCCAGTCTATCGTCGACAGCTCCGCCGGAGCGTGCGTGCGGGATAGCCTGGGTTCTCTCGATGGCTTGCTTGTATTGGTAGTTTTGGTTGTTTGGGTTGTTTTGGCGCGATGCGGCTTCGTTTTCATGAACGCAGACTCTCTTCAGCAAAGATTTTCCTGAGCGGTGGCGATCCGGTATCCCATGGCCCGATAGCCGCGCTGTCTCTTGTCCCACATCCGCAGCAGCGCTGGGTGGCCCGTATCGACGAAATCGATGATCCGAACGTCGGTCTTGCTGGCATGCTCGCGGTGCAGCCGGCCGGCATACTGCTGCAAAGTACCCTTCCACGACACCGGCATCGCCAGCACCAAGGTATCCAGCGGTGGATGGTCGAACCCTTCACCAACCAGCCTGCCGATCGCGAGCAGTACGCGCGGTGCTTCCGAGGGTAGCGCATCGAGTTTTTCAATCAGAGCCGCTCGCTGCTTTCGTGACATCCGGCCGTGCAGGATGAACAATTCTGGAATCTTTCCAGCCAAAGCCGTCGAAATGGCATCGAGATGGTCGGTACGCTCGGTCAGCACAAGCACCTTCCGACCTTGGCTGAAGGTGCGTCCGATTTCGCTCACAATTGCGGCTGTTCGGCCCTGATCGTTGGCGAGGTGCCGGAACACATCCTGAATCCCTGCATCGAGCGGCAGGTCGATGCAGGGATTCAGCGAATACGGCACCACCCCCAAATCGTGCGGAGCGCCGGCAGGTTTTGCCGCCGTGTACCGAATCGGTCCACATTGCATAAAGATAATCGGTTGCTGGCCGTCGCGACGGATCGGTGTGGCGGTAAGGCCGAGCACGTATTTCGCCTTGGTGCGCTTCAGAATGGCATCGAACGACACCGCACCGACATGGTGGCATTCGTCCACGATGACATGACCGTAAGTCTCGACCAAGGAATTCACTTCGCCCTGCCGCGACAGGGACTGCATCACCGCGATATCGATCTTCCCTGTGGGTTTGGCCTTGCCGCCACCGATCGTGCCGATCGCATCCTTATCGAGGCAAAGAAAGGCTCGCAGACGCTCCTGCCACTGTTTAAGCAACTCCATGCGGTGCACCAGCACCAGCGTGTTCACCCCGCGGCTGGCAATCATCGCTGCCGCGACGACCGTCTTACCGAAGGCGGTAGGCGCGCACAGCACACCGACGTCATGGCTCAGCATTTCCGCAACCGCCGATTGCTGGTCCGGACGCAACTGACCTGCGAAGGCAGCTTCCAGCGACTCGCCACCATACCGCTCATCACGCAGCTCGCAGCGGATGCCGTTGTCTCTCAACAATTCCTGCGCAGCATCCAGGCAACCGCGCGGCAAGGCAATGTGCTGCGGATAATTCTCGGCACAGCCGATCACGCGCGGCGTATCCCAGACCGACAGCCGCATAGCCTGCGCCTTGTAGAACTCCGGGTTCTGGAACGCGGCGAGGCGGATCAAGCGGTTCGCCAGCGCCTGTGGCAACTGTGCCTTCTCGAAGTAGATGAGATTGGCCAGCGCCACAGTAAGCGACTCTGGCATGGAAGGCCCCGACAATTTATTCGCCACCGGCATCGAACGCTGCCACGGCGCCAGGCACTCCTTGGCGGTAACGACTGATATTCCCGGTACCGACCTGCGCGCCGGCGGCCTGAGCTGAGGTCGATCTCGCCCGGCGCTCCTGCCACTGTTTAAGCAACTCCATGCGGTGCACCAGCACCAGCGTGTTCACCCCGCGGCTGGCAATCATCGCTGCCGCGACGACCGTCTTACCGAAGGCGGTAGGCGCGCACAGCACACCGACGTCATGGCTCAGCATTTCCGCAACCGCCGATTGCTGGTCCGGACGCAACTGACCTGCGAAGGCAGCTTCCAGCGACTCGCCACCATACCGCTCATCACGCAGCTCGCAGCGGATGCCGTTGTCTCTCAACAATTCCTGCGCAGCATCCAGGCAACCGCGCGGCAAGGCAATGTGCTGCGGATAATTCTCGGCACAGCCGATCACGCGCGGCGTATCCCAGACCGACAGCCGCATAGCCTGCGCCTTGTAGAACTCCGGGTTCTGGAACGCGGCGAGGCGGATCAAGCGGTTCGCCAGCGCCTGTGGCAACTGTGCCTTCTCGAAGTAGATGAGATTGGCCAGCGCCACAGTAAGCGACTCTGGCATGGAAGGCCCCGACAATTTATTCGCCACCGGCATCGAACGCTGCCACGGCTTTGCCATATCTTCTTCGTCGATGAATGTGACATCCAATGGATGCACTCCACCTGTAGCACGCAGAATGGTCGGCTCGATGTCGTGCGGTGCCATCGGCTGGATTGCAG
This sequence comes from Thermoplasmatota archaeon, assembly GCA_023475455.1. The sequence goes on from JAMCVR010000162.1 coordinate 7,933, forward strand.
CGAGGAACGCCCATTGATCGTCGAACGGGCGCAGTTCCGCATCGACGAATACGCTGCAACCGTTTTCGCGGGGCATCTTCTGCAGCGGCAAGGCGATCAGGTTGCCGAAGCCGCCCCTGGGCATCGTATCCTGATTGGGGAACAGGCGATCATAGGATGCGAGCTTCAATTGCCGGGTACGCGAGCAGGTATGGCTGATGATGGCTGTGCCCAGGCGGCGGGCATCGCGCGCCGGCACCCGGCCAGCGAAGAACACCCAGACGTGCGCCCCGTTGCCGGATCGTGAAATCTCGAGAGCCGCCGGGACATCGAGTTCGGTACAGGATTGCACGAAGGCCCGTGCATCTTCTTTCCACTCGGCTTCGTCGAAATCGATAGCAAGAAAATAGCAGGTGTCGTCCTCCAGCAGAGGATAGACGCCGACGGTATGCTTGCCGGAAAGATGGTCGTACAGGACTGCATCAGATAGCGGGATCAGTAGTCGGCTGCCACAGTCCCCGCACTTGATACGCGGCTTCTCGCAGACACCCGTTCGCCATTCGTTGGCGCAGGCCGGCGAGTATCCCGATTTCGCCGAAGTCTTGCCTTCTCGAAGTAGATGAGATTGGCCAGCGCCACAGTAAGCGACTCTGGCATGGAAGGCCCCGACAATTTATTCGCCACCGGCATCGAACGCTGCCACGGCTTTGCCATATCTTCTTCGTCGATGAATGTGACATCCAATGGATGCACTCCACCTGTAGCACGCAGAATGGTCGGCTCGATGTCGTGCGGTGCCATCGGCTGGATTGCAGCGAGGAACGCCCATTGATCGTCGAACGGGCGCAGTTCCGCATCGACGAATACGCTGCAACCGTTTTCGCGGGGCATCTTCTGCAGCGGCAAGGCGATCAGGTTGCCGAAGCCGCCCCTGGGCATCGTATCCTGATTGGGGAACAGGCGATCATAGGATGCGAGCTTCAATTGCCGGGTACGCGAGCAGGTATGGCTGATGATGGCTGTGCCCAGGCGGCGGGCATCGCGCGCCGGCACCCGGCCAGCGAAGAACACCCAGACGTGCGCCCCGTTGCCGGATCGTGAAATCTCGAGAGCCGCCGGGACATCGAGTTCGGTACAGGATTGCACGAAGGCCCGTGCATCTTCTTTCCACTCGGCTTCGTCGAAATCGATAGCAAGAAAATAGCAGGTGTCGTCCTCCAGCAGAGGATAGACGCCGACGGTATGCTTGCCGGAAAGATGGTCGTACAGGACTGCATCAGATAGCGGGATCAGTAGTCGGCTGCCACAGTCCCCGCACTTGATACGCGGCTTCTCGCAGACACCCGTTCGCCATTCGTTGGCGCAGGCCGGCGAGTATCCCGATTTCGCCGAAGTCTTGCCTTCCCAGCGGATTGGGTAGACATCCGTGCGTCCCCGGAACAACCGGCGAAACAGCGCCACCTTCTCGTCCGTGGAAAGCCGTGAGGGCTCCGGCGTCGAAGCTGGCGGCACGGGCTCCAGTGGCGCGCGCCATTGAATGCCATTCACTTCCAGCAGGGCGATCAAGCGGGCGTTTTCAGCCTTCAACGCCAACAATGGATCGCACTCAATCATGGACTCGGTACCCGGCGACATTGTCCCGGACGATAGATTTCGAATGCCGGAAGGATACGAATTTTCCACCTGACATCCTATCTATCGCGCAGTTCATTTCTCCGTGAGGACGAATTGAGTGAAAAACATCGATATTTACTGCGCAGCGAATATGAACCGGAACGCCACTACGAGCTACACAGGCTCGCCGAAGCGTTTTTAGTTTGGCTCTGTTTGACGGTAAATGCAGACACCGAAAATTTCAAGAACAAATCTACCGTCAGGTTTACCGTCAAATCTTCGCGCTGTACAGCGCGACCCGCCGACAGATGACAGGTACGAAACCTTTCGACATCAATTGCTTACCACCGAAAATCCGCGTAATTGACGATGTGGTCGAAGTAATCTTAGAAAACCAACAAGCCACTGATAGTGCTGAATAAATTCTTGCCGCTTCGGATGCCAGTCACTCCCACTCGATTGTTGCGGGCGGCTTGCCGCTGATGTCGTAGACGACGCGGTTGAGGCCGCGCACTTCGTTGATGATGCGGTTGGAGACTTTTCCGAGCAGGGTGTAGGGCAGTTCGGCCCAGTGTGCGGTCATGAAGTCGCTGGTGACGACGGCGCGCAGCGCGACCACATAATCGTAGGTGCGGCCGTCGCCCATGACGCCGACGGATTTCACCGGCAGGAAGACGGCGAAGGCCTGGCTGGTTTTGTCGTACCAGCCGGAAGCGCGCAACTCCTCGATGAAGATCGCGTCGGCACGGCGTAGCAGGTCGGCGTATTCGCGCTTCACTTCGCCGAGGATGCGCACGCCGAGGCCGGGGCCGGGGAAGGGATGGCGGTAGACCATGTCGTGCGGCAGGCCCAGCGCGATGCCGAGCTCGCGCACTTCGTCCTTGAACAGTTCGCGCAGCGGTTCCAGCAGCTTCAGGTGCAGGGTCTCGGGCAGGCCGCCGACGTTGTGGTGGCTCTTGATGGTGTGCGCCTTCTTGGTCTTGGCGCTGGCCGATTCGATCACATCCGGGTAGATGGTGCCCTGCGCCAGCCATTTGGCGTTCGGCAGCTTTTCGGCCTCTTCCTGGAACACGTGGACGAATTCCCGGCCGATGATCTTGCGTTTCTCCTCGGGGTCGGTGACGCCGGCGAGCGCGTCCATGAAGCGGTCGCGCGCATCGACGTGGATGACCTTGACGCCGAGGTTGTCGGCGAAGGTCTGCATCACCTGCTCGGCCTCGTTCAGCCGCAGCAGGCCGTTGTCGACGAACACGCAGGTGAGCTGCCGGCCGATGGCACGGTGCAGCAGTGCGGCGACCACCGAGGAATCGACGCCGCCGGACAGGCCCAGAATCACTTCGTCGCTGCCGACTTCGCTGCGCACGCGGCCGATCGCCTCGTCGACGTAGTCGGGCATGTTCCAGTCGGAGCCGCAGCCGCAGATGTCGTGCACGAAGCGCGCAAGGATCGCCTTGCCCTGCAGCGTGTGGGTGACTTCCGGGTGGAACTGCACGCCGTAGAACCGGCGCTCCTCGTCCGCCATCGCGGCAATCGGGGTGGCGGCGTTGCTCGCCATCACCTTGAAGCCGGGCGGAAGCTGAGTGACCTTGTCGCCGTGGCTCATCCACACGTCGAGCAGGCCATGGCCTTCGTCGTTGATGCGGTCCTGGATGTCGCGCAGCAGCGCGGTGTGGCCGCGCGCGCGGATTTCGGCGTAGCCGAATTCGCGCTTGGCCGCGCCCTTCACCTGGCCGCCCAGCTGCGCCGCCATGGTCTGCATGCCGTAGCAGATGCCCAGCACCGGCACGCCAAGCGTGAACACGACGTCGGGGGCGCGCGGCGTTTCCTCCTCGTACACCGAACTGGGCCCACCCGACAGAACGATGCCGGCCGGCGCGAAGTCGCGCACGAATTGCTCGGTCACGTCGTTGGGATGCAGCTCGCAATAGACCCCGGCCTCGCGCACGCGGCGGGCGATGAGCTGGGTGTACTGGGAACCGAAATCGAGGATGAGGATTTTCTGGTGCATGTTTCTAGGGGCTAGGGGCTAGGATTTAGGGGCTAGTGGGCCGGAACCGGATAAAAAGAAAGCCACGCGCAGCGTGACCTCCCCTAAATCCTAGCTCCTAATTCCTAACCCCTACTCAACACGATAATTCGGCGCTTCCTTCGTAATCTGCACGTCGTGCACGTGCGATTCGCGCACGCCGGCCGAGGTGATTTCGACGAATTCTGCCCGCGCGTGCATGTCGGTGATGGTGGCGACGCCCAGGTAGCCCATGCTGGAGCGCAGGCCGCCCATCAGCTGGTGGATCACCGCCAGCACGCCGCCCTTGTAGGGCACCCGGCCCTCGACGCCTTCGGGCACCAGCTTCTCGGCGCTTTTTTCGGCGTCCTGGAAGTAGCGGTCGCTTGATCCCTGCTGCATGGCCCCCAGGGAGCCCATGCCGCGATACGACTTGTAGGAGCGGCCCTGGAACAGCTCGATCTCGCCCGGCGCTTCCTCGGTGCCGGCCAGGAGGCCGCCGAGCATGACGCAGTTGGCGCCGGCGGCCAGCGCCTTGGAAATGTCGCCGGAATAGCGGATGCCGCCGTCGGCGATCACCCCGACGCCGCTGCCCGCCAGCGCATCCGACACGTTCGCCACGGCGGTGATCTGCGGCACGCCGACGCCCGCGACCATCCGCGTGGTGCAGATGGAGCCGGGGCCGATGCCGACCTTGACGGCGTCGGCCCCGTGTTCGACCAGCGCGGCCGCCGCCGCCTCGGTGGCGATGTTGCCGCCGATGACCTGCACCTCGGGAAAATTCTGCTTGACCCAGCGCACCCGTTCGAGCACGCCTTTGGAGTGACCGTGCGCGGTATCCACGGTAATCACGTCGACGCCGGCCGCCACCAGCGCGGCCACGCGCGCTTCGGTGCCTTCGCCGGTGCCGACCGCCGCGCCGACGCGCAGGCGGCCCATCGCGTCCTTGCACGCCAGCGGGTGCTCGCTCGATTTCTGGATGTCCTTGACGGTAATCAGCCCGCGCAGTTCAAAGGCGTCGTTCACCACCAGCACGCGCTCCAGCCGATGCTTGTGCAGCAGCGCCATCGCCTCGTCGCGGTTGGCGCCCTCCTTCACCGTCACCAGCCGCTCTTTCGGCGTCATGATGTTGGCCACCGGCTGGTCGAGCCGGGTTTCGAAGCGCAGGTCGCGGTTGGTGACGATGCCGACCACCTTGCCGCCCTCGATCACCGGCAGGCCGGAAATGCGCTTCGCGCGGGTGATCTCGAGCACCTGGCGCACGGTCATCTGCGGCGCGACGGTGATGGGATCCTTGACCACGCCGGACTCGAAGCGTTTGACGGCGGCCACCTGCGCGGCCTGCATCTCGGCGTTCATGTTCTTGTGGATGATGCCGATGCCGCCTTCCTGCGCCAGCGCAATCGCCAGGCGCGCCTCGGTCACCGTATCCATGGCGGCCGACAGCAAAGGTAGATTCAGGGTAATCGTGCGGGTCAACTGGGTGGACAGGCTGACTTCGCGGGGGAGGATGGCGGAATGGGCGGGAACGAGCAGAACGTCGTCGAACGTCAGCGCTTTTTGCAGAACACGCATGGGCTTTCCTTAACGCAAAGCGGAATTATACGCGCCCGCCCCGCCCCGCACAAACCGATGGGTAGCCGCACCCGCTTTTGGTTGTAATCTACCAATCCAATTATGCGACTGGCGGTTGACTCCTGTGCCTGATGCGGCTAACTTTGCGTCAGCATTCAACCTGCTAGGGCGCGCGGTTCGATAGCCCGACCCCTGAACGCCACACACCATGAGGAGATAAAACAATGTCCAAAGTTTTGCTTGCCCTGACTTCCGCCGCCCTGCTGGGCCTGTCCGGCTGTGCCGATATGCAAACCAAGACGGGCGACAAGCCCGCGGCGGCCAAGGCCACGATCAGCGCCGAAGCGCAGGCTGCGCTGACCGCTGCCCAGGCTGACGTCAAGGCTGCCAAGGCCAAGAACGCCCTGTGGACGACCGCAGCAAACGCGCTGAAGGCCGCCGAGGAGGCCGCCGCAAAAGGCGATAGCGACACGGTGATCAAGCAGTCCAAACTGGCCAGCGACCATGTCAAGAAAGGCCTGGCCCAGCTCAACTACCCGATGCTCAAAGTCGGCGACTAATAAGCCGGCAGGCTCGCCGCCTCAACCCAGAGGCCTTCCGGATTCATTCCGGA
>JAMCVR010000137.1:0-3116 GCA_023475455.1 Thermoplasmatota archaeon
AGCAGCAGCCGATGAAAAAATAGGCAATGGTGGAAACCGAAAAATCGGTGAGGATCTTGACCAGGGCGTTGACCTGGTTCTTCTTGCGCACCGTGCCGAGTTCGAGAAAAGCGAACCCGGCATGCATGGCCAACACCATGATGCCGCCCAGCAACACGAACAACACATCACTGCCTGATTTCAACGCTTCCATGCCCCTGCTCCAAAAGAATTCCGGCCGAATTAAGCAAGCAGCGTTCCAAATACTCAACCAACTGATTTAAATCAGGCTTATTTTACGGAGCGTGACTTGAAGGCACTATATAAGTGCATTGTGGCGCTTTGCGCACCACAATGATGCGATCATTTGCGATCGCCTAGCTCGGGATCGATCCGGCCGGACTCGATGCGGTCGAGTTCGGCATCCATCTCGGATTCGGACATCGGCGTGTAATCGGGCTCAACCTCGGGTTTTGGCTTGGTGATCATCGCTGCGACGATGATGCCCAGCTCATACAGAACCCACAGCGGGACGGCGAGCATGAACTGAGAAATCACGTCGGGCGGGGTAAAAATCGCGCCGACGACGAACGCGCCGACGACGACATAGGGGCGGATTTCGCGCAGCTTGGCCACCGACACCATGCCCATCTTGACCAGCAGCACCACCACGACGGGGACTTCAAAAGTGATGCCGAAGGCCATGAACAAGGTGAGCACGAAGTCGAGGTATTTTCCGATATCGGTCATCACCGCCACGCCTTCCGGCGCCACGCCGACGATGAACCCGAACACCACCGGGAACACCAGGAAATAGGCAAAGGCCATTCCCAGCAAGAACAGAATCACGCTGGCGATCACCAGCGGCACGCCCAGGCGCTTTTCGTGCTGATAGAGTCCGGGCGCGACAAACGCCCACGCCTGATAGAACACCCACGGCATGGCCAGCAGGAAGGCGGTCATCAGGGTGACCTTGATCGGCACGAAGAACGGCGTGGTGACCTCGGTCGCGATCATCTGTCCGCCCTGCGGCAGGGCCGCAAGCAGGGGCTTGGCCAGCAGCGCGTAGAGATCCTGTGCCCACGGAAACAGGCAAATAAAGATAATCACCACCGCGATCACCGCACGCAGCAGCCGATCGCGCATTTCAATGAGATGCGAGATAAAGGTGTCTTCGGTGTCGCTCATGGGGTTTTTCCGGCGGTGTCGCCACGCGCCGTTTCCACCACGGCAGTTGGCGCGCGTGTCACGGCATTCTGGTCGGGCTCATCGAGCGGCAGGCTCTGCTGCGGCGTGCGTTCGGCCTCGATCTGCTTCATGGCGGGCTCGGTAGCGGGGTGCTCGCCCTCGGTCGCCGCCATCGCCTTGTTGACGCTGTCCGCCTCGCTGCGCAGATAGTCGTCGACCACTGTCGCCTGCTGCCGGACTTCGGATGCCGCCGACTCGACCGACTCCTTGAAACCCTGTCCGATCCGGCGCATTTCATCCAGCTGGATCTCATGACTGATATCCGACTTCACGGACGACACGTAGCGCTGCATGCGGCTATACAGATGCCCGACCGTGCGCGCGACCTTGGGCAGGCGCTCGGGGCCGATGACGATCAGCGCCACCACGCCGATCACGATGAGTTCAGTGAAGCCGATGTCGAACATATAGGGGCTAGGGGCTAGGGGCTAGGGGCTAGGGCCCGGAAACGAGCCGCGCGTAGCGCGACCATCCCTGACCCCTAAATCCTAATTCCTAACCCCTTCTCTCAGGAGTTCTGCTTGTCCTTGACTTCGGCATCGATGGTGCGGCCGCCCTGCTCGGCGTTGTCGCCGATCTTCGGCGCATCTTCCTTCATGCCTTCCTTGAATCCCTTGACCGCGCCGCCCAGATCGCTGCCGATGTTGCGCAGCTTCTTGGTGCCGAAAATCAGCAGCACAACGACCAGAACGATCAGCCAATGCCAGATGCTAAAGCTACCCATGGTATTTCTCCTTTTGGTTTAACTACGCTTGACGGGATCGCCGCCGCCAAATACATGAATGTGGACATGAAACACTTCCTGACCGCCGCCACGTCCGGTGTTGATCAGCGTCTTGAAACCGGCGTCGAGCCCCTGTTCCTTCGCCAGTCGCGGCGCCAGCAACAGCATCCTGCCCAGCAGGCTCACGTGCTCGGAGGTGCAGTCGGCCAGCGTCGCGATGTGCTGCTTGGGGATGATCAGGAAATGCACCCGCGCGAACGGGTGGATATCGTGAAACGCCAGCACCTCGTCGTCTTCATGCACCTTGCTGCACGGAATCCGGCCGGCAAGGATTTTGCAGAAAATGCAGTCATTCATGTCGATTCGCCCTGCCGATTCGTTTTTTCGGCCAGCCCGGACAGGCCCTCGCGGCGCGCCAGCTCGTTCAGCACGTCGGCCGGCTTCAGCCCCTTGTGCGCCAGCAGCACCAGGGTATGAAACCACAAATCGGCGACTTCGTAGATGATCTTTTCGGGCTGGCCGTCCTTCGCCGCCATCACGGTCTCGGTCGCTTCCTCGCCGATCTTTTTCAGGATGGCGTCGGTGCCCTTGGCATACAGTCTGGCGACGTAGGAGCTGTCGGGCGACGCCAGCTTGCGCGCCTCCAGCGTTTCGGCGAGGCGGTCGAGGATGTCGCTCATTTGTAGATCTCGTCGGGGTTCTTCAGCACCGGGGCGGTCGTCACCCAGTTCCCATTGTCCAGCTTCTGGAAGAAACAGGAACGTCGTCCGGTATGACAGGCGATGCCACCCAACTGTTCAATTTTGAGCAGCACCACGTCGTTGTCGCAATCGAGGCGGATTTCGCTGACGGTCTGCACGTGGCCGGATTCCTCGCCCTTGCGCCACAGTCTGTTGCGTGAGCGCGAAAAATACACGCCGCGGCCGGTGCGCGCGGTTTCTTCCAGCGCCTCGCGGTTCATCCACGCCACCATCAGGATCTCGCCGCTGGCCGCATCCTGGGCGATCGCCGGCACCAGCCCCTGCGCGTCCCATTTGACGGCGTCGAGCCAGTCGCTCACAGGCGCACCTCGATGCCGTGCTGCTTCATGTATTTTTTCGCCTCGTCGATGCCGTATTCGCCGAAGTGGAAGATGCTCGCCGCCAGCACGGCATCGGCGCGGCCT
>JAMCVR010000137.1:3899-13649 GCA_023475455.1 Thermoplasmatota archaeon
ACGGTGGACAGCGCGCGGACGTCGTCGAGGTTGGTGACGCCGCCGCTGGCGATGACGGGGATGGAGAGCGCCTGCGCCAACCGCTGCGTGGCCTCGATGTTGACGCCGGTCAGCATGCCGTCGCGGCGCGTCGGAAATCGCGCGGGTCAGCTCCAAGTCGAAGCCGTTCCTGGTGCCGTCGCGGTCCATCGAGGTGAGCAGCAGCTCACCCGCGCCCAGGCTTTCCATTTTCTTCGCCCACTCGACGGCGTCGAGCCCGGTGGCCTTGCGGCCGCCGTGGGTGAAGACCTCCCAGTGGCCGCCCACCCGCTTGGCGTCGATGGCAACGACGATGCACTGGCTGCCGTAGCGGTCGGATGCATCCTTCACCAGTTGCGGGTTCATCACCGCCGAGGTGTTGATGCTGATCTTGTCGGCGCCGGCGTTGAGCAGGCGCTGCACGTCGCCGACCGCGCGCACGCCGCCGCCGACCGTTAGCGGAATGAAGACTTCGGACGCGACCGCCTCGATGATGTGCAGGATCAGGTCGCGGTCGTCGGACGACGCGGTGATGTCGAGGAAGGTCAGTTCGTCGGCGCCCGCCTCGTTGTAGCGCCGCGCGATTTCGACCGGGTCGCCGGCATCCTTCAGTTCGACGAAATTGACGCCCTTGACCACACGACCATGGGTCACGTCGAGGCAGGGAATGATGCGTTTCGCCAGCATGGCCGCCCTTAATTCAAATCAGACGCCGAACACGCCGCCCGCCAGTTCGTCGGCGAGCTTCTGCGCCTCGGCGAAATCGAGCGTGCCCTGATAGATCGCGCGGCCGGTGATCGCGCCGATGATGCCGTCCTTGGCGACGGTGGACAGCGCGCGGACGTCGTCGAGGTTGGTGACGCCGCCGCTGGCGATGACGGGGATGGAGAGCGCCTGCGCCAACCGCTGCGTGGCCTCGATGTTGACGCCGGTCAGCATGCCGTCGCGGCCGATGTCGGTGTAGATGACGGCCTCGACGCCGTAGCCCTCGAAACGCTTGGCCAGGTCGATCACGTCGTGGCCGGTGAGCTTGGACCAGCCTTCGACCGCAACCTTGCCGTCACGGGCGTCGAGCCCGACCATCACGTGGCCGGGGAAGGCGTCGCAGGCTTCGTGCAGGAAGCCGGGGTTTTTCACCGCGGCGGTGCCGATGATGACGTAGCGCACGCCGTCGTCGAGATAGCGCTCGATGGTGGCGAGGTCGCGGATGCCGCCGCCGAGCTGCACCGGCATCTCGTCGCCCACCGCATCGACGATGGAACGAATCGCCGCGTCGTTGACCGGCTTGCCGGCAAAGGCGCCGTTGAGGTCGACCAGGTGCAGGCGGCGCGCGCCCTGTGCCTTCCAGTGGCGGGCGGTGGCTGCCGGATCCTCGGAAAACACGGTGGCACGGTCCATTTCGCCCTGTTCCAGGCGCACGCAGTGGCCGTCTTTAAGGTCGATCGCAGGAATAATCAACATGGTCGTGCAAAAGTAAAATTAGGCGCAGGCTGCGCCGGACATATCACAGGCGGTTTCGTTCGCAGCGGGATTCCAGGTTACAAAATTGCCCAGCAGCGTCAAACCATCGTTCTGGCTTTTTTCCGGATGAAACTGGACAGCAAAGATGTTCGCCGTTGCCACCGCGCAGGTGAACGGGAAGGGGTAATGCGAAAACCCGACAATGATATCGGGCGAGGTCGGCTGCACGAAATAGCTGTGGACGAAATAGAAGCGCGCGCCCTCCTCGATCCCCACCCACAGCGGGTGCGGCATCGCCTGATGGACGTTGTTCCAGCCCATGTGCGGCACCTTGAGCGTGTTGCCGGCGTCGTCACGCATCGCCTCGTGCGGAAAACGCCGCACCGTGCCGGGCAAAATGCCCAGGCAGAGGGTATCGCCTTCCTCGCTGTGCTCGAACAGCACCTGCATGCCCATGCAGATGCCCAGGAAGGGCTTGCTGCGGGCGGCATCGACAATCGCCTCGCGCAGGCCGCGGGCATCGATTTCGCGCATGCAGTCGGGCGCCGCGCCCTGTCCCGGAAACACCACGCGGCCGGCTTCGGCAATGACCGCGGGATCGGAGGTCACCACCACGTTCGCCGCCGGCGCGACGTGCTCGATGGCCTTGGACACCGAACGCAGATTGCCCATGCCGTAGTCGATGACGGCGATGTCAACGCTCACAGGGCACCCTTGGTCGACGGCAGCACGTCGCCCATGCGCGCGTCGGCTTCCACCGCCATGCGCAGCGCGCGGCCGAACGCCTTGAAAATGGTCTCGGCCTGGTGGTGCGCGTTGATGCCGCGCAGGTTGTCGATGTGCAGCGTCACCCCGGCGTGGTTGATGAAGCCGCGGAAGAATTCGAGGAACAGGTCGACGTCGAACTCGCCGATGCGCGCGCGAGTGTAGTCGACGTGGTATTCCAGCCCCGGCCGTCCCGACAGGTCGATCACCACGCGCGACAGCGCCTCGTCGAGCGGCACGTAGGCATGGCCGTAGCGGCGGATGCCCTTCTTGTCGCCGAGCGCCTGGGCGAAGGCCTGGCCCAGGGTGATTCCGGTGTCCTCCACCGTGTGGTGGGCATCGATGTGCAGGTCGCCCTGCGCCTGGATATCCAGGTCGATCAGGCCGTGGCGCGCGATCTGGTCGAGCATGTGGTCGAGAAACGGCACGCCGGTGGCAAGCCTGGAGATGCCGGTGCCGTCGAGGTTGAGACTGACCGTGATCCGGGTCTCGAGGGTGTTGCGGGTGACTTGGGCGGTGCGCATGGCGTCGAAAAATAAGGCTGTAAAGGGATTCTAGCAGGCCACCATCGTTTTCAGCACAGCGCTTTCAATGCGGCAAGCAGCGCATCGCATTGCGTATCGGTACCGACCGTGATGCGCAGGAACGGCGCGATGCGGGCCGGATTCTTGAAGTGGCGCACGATGATGCTGCGTTCGCGCAGGCTCGACGCCAGTTCTGCGCCATCATGTGCCGGATGGCGGGCAAGGATGAAATTGGCGCCGGATGGCAGCACCTCGAAACCGAGTGCTTCCATTTCGTGTGCCAGCCGGGTGCGCGTCGCCACCACCTTGGCGCAGATGCTTTCGAAATAGGCGTGGTCTTCCATCGACGCCAGCGCGCCGGCCTGGGCAAAGCGGTCGAGCGGATAGGAATTGAAGCTGTCCTTCACCCGGTTGAGCGCCTCGATCAGAGGCGGCTGGCCGATCGCATAGCCGACGCGCAGGCCGGCGAGCGCGTGCGACTTCGACAGGGTGCGCGTCACCAGCAGCTGCGGATAGCGCGCCACCAGCCCCACCGCCGACTCGCCGCCGAAGTCGATATAGGCTTCGTCGATGACGACGACCGAGTCCGGATTGCCGGCGAGCAGGCGCTCGATTTCCGCCAGCGCCAGCAAGCGTCCGGTCGGCGCATTGGGATTGGGGAAAATCACGCCGCCGTTGGGCGTCAGGTAATCGTCGACCCGGATCTCGAACGATTCCGTCAGCGGAATCTGCCGATAGGCGATCTCGTACAGCCCGCAATACACCGGATAGAAGCTGTAGCTGATGTCGGGGAACAGGATGGGCCGGTCGTGCTTCAACAGCGCCAGAAAGGCGTGCGCCAGCACCTCGTCGGAGCCGTTGCCGACGAACACCCGATCGGGCGTCACGCCGTGATACGCAGCGATGCCCGCGCGCAGGCGGTCCGAATTGGGGTCGGGATACAGGCGCAGCGTGTCGGCGGCCTCTGCGCGCACAGCGTCAAGCACGCGCGGGCTGGGGCCGTAGGGATTCTCGTTGGTGTTGAGCTTGACCAGATTGGCCAGCTTCGGCTGCTCGCCCGGCACATAGGGCGTCAGGCCGTGCACCACGGCGCTCCAATAGCGGCTCATCGGGATAGTCGGCTCATTTATGGACCAGGCGATATTCGGCGGAGCGCGCGTGCGCCTGCAGGCCTTCGCCGTAGGCCAGCGTGGCGGCGATCCGGCCCAGCGTCTGCGCGCCGGCCTGCGATACGTGGATCAGGCTGCTGCGCTTCTGGAAGTCGTAGACGCCCAGCGGCGACGAGAAGCGCGCGGTGCGCGAGGTCGGCAGCACGTGGTTCGGCCCGGCGCAGTAATCGCCCAGCGCCTCGCAGGTGTTCTTGCCCATGAAAATCGCGCCGGCATGGCGCAATTTCGGCAGCAGCGCGTCGGGGTCGGCCACCGACAGCTCCAGATGTTCCGGCGCGATGGCGTTGGAGATCGCAGCCGCATCGTCGAGGTCGCGCGTCCTGATCAGCGCGCCACGGCGGGTGAGCGAGGTGCGGATGACTTCGCTGCGCGGCATGTCTTCGATCAATTTATCAATTGCGGCCGCCACCGCGTCGAGGTAGGCCGCGTCGGGCGACAGCAGGATGGACTGCGCCATTTCGTCGTGCTCGGCCTGGGAAAACAGGTCCATCGCCACCCACTCGGGCAGTGTGGCACCGTCGGCGATGACCAGGATTTCCGACGGCCCGGCGATCATGTCGATGCCCACGGTGCCGAATACGCGGCGCTTGGCCGCCGCCACATAGGCATTGCCGGGGCCGACGATCTTGTCGACCTGCGGCACGGTCGCTGTTCCATATGCGAGCGCCGCCACCGCCTGCGCGCCGCCGATGGTGAACACGCGGTCGACCCCGGCAATCGCGGCGGCGGCCAGCACCAGCTGGTTCTGCTCGCCGCCCGGGGTCGGCACCACCATGACGAGCTCGCCGACGCCGGCCACCTTGGCCGGAATCGCGTTCATCAGCACCGACGACGGATACGCCGCCTTGCCGCCCGGCACGTACAGCCCGACGCGGTCGAGCGGGGTGACTTTCTGCCCCAGCACCGTGCCGTCCTCTTCCGTGTAGGTCCACGATCCCTGGACCTGTTTCTCGTGGTAGCGGCGCACCCGATCCGCCGCGGCTTCCAGCGCCTGGCGGGTGGCGGCGGGCAACTGGTCTAGCGCGGCCTGCAATTGCGCTGAATTCAGCTCCAGGCTGGCGAGCGTCGTGGCCGGCAGACGGTCGAAGCGCGCGGTATATTCCAGCACCGCGGCGTCGCCCCGCGTTTTCACGTCGTGCAGGATGGCGGCCACCGTCTGCTCGATGGCGGCATCGGCGGCGGCGTCGAATTGCAACAGGCGGGCGAGGCGGGCCTGAAAATCAGGCTGCGCGCTATCGAGGCGGGTAAGGGTAACCACGGGATTCCGTTTCCAAAAGACTGGTTGAGATTGTACCGTTTTTTGGCGCTTTACCGTGCCAGGCAGGGCTTTCCCAGATGACAGTCATACCCATTCCGGAGATTAGACAAAGTCCAGATTGCCGTTTATCATGACGCGCATGCATTACACGCGCGACAACATGGCCGGCCTCTTGCGCAGCCACGACATCAATCCGACCCACCAGCGGATCGAGATTGCGTACGCGCTGTTTTCGCGGCAGGAGCACCTGTCGGCCGACCAGGTGATGGCGATCGTCAACACGCGCCACTCCGAAACCTCCAAGGCCACGGTCTACAACACGCTCAAGCTGTTCCTGGAAAAGGGCCTGGTGCGCGAAGTCATCGTCGACCCCAGCAAGGTGTTCTTCGACCCCAACACCAGCCCGCATCACCATCTCTATGAAGTCGACAGCGGCAAACTGTCCGATATCGACGCCGAACACGTGCAGATTTCCGGCCTGCCGCCGCTGCCGGCCGGCATGGTGACCGAGGGCATCGATCTGATCATTCGCGTCCGCAAGGCGTAACCCGCTTCGCCCGTCGATGAAACGGGTCCACATCGCCCCCACCCTGCTCGACGCCCAGCTGGCCGCCGATGTGCTGTCCAGCCTCGGCATCGCCACCCACATTTTCAACGCCAACGCCGCCGGCGCGCTGGGCGAGGTGCCGTTCATGCAGGCACAGCCCGAAGTGTGGGTCGACGACGATGCGCAGGAAATGCGTGCACGCGAGGCCTTGGCCGGATTGCGCAACGCGACGAAAAGACCTGCCCGCATTGCGGCGAGACGAATCCCGGGAATTTTCTGAGTTGCTGGCAGTGCGGCGGCGCACTGCCCTAGGACGACGGCAGGTCTTGCTTCAGCGCGTCGAGATGCTGCTGGTACTGGCGCGCAAAAATCCGTTCCAGTTCGTCGATGGCCTCGACCGCCGCCACGCCGTGCACCAGATGGCGGGTCATCTGCGCGGAAGCCTCATGGAAAATCTGCTTGCGCTCCAGCCTCGGCATCGCCACCCACATTTTCAACGCCAACGCCGCCGGCGCGCTGGGCGAGGTGCCGTTCATGCAGGCACAGCCCGAAGTGTGGGTCGACGACGATGCGCAGGAAATGCGTGCACGCGAGGCCTTGGCCGGATTGCGCAACGCGACGAAAAGACCTGCCCGCATTGCGGCGAGACGAATCCCGGGAATTTTCTGAGTTGCTGGCAGTGCGGCGGCGCACTGCCCTAGGACGACGGCAGGTCTTGCTTCAGCGCGTCGAGATGCTGCTGGTACTGGCGCGCAAAAATCCGTTCCAGTTCGTCGATGGCCTCGACCGCCGCCACGCCGTGCACCAGATGGCGGGTCATCTGCGCGGAAGCCTCATGGAAAATCTGCTTGCGCTCCAGCATCGGATAGGTCTGCATCAGGCGCTGAATCGCCTTGACCACGTTTTCCTGCTGGGGACGCGGGATCGGCAGCGGTTCGCTGGGCGCCGCCGCAGCGGTGTCGGCGCCTTCCTTGTCCGCCAGAAACTCGGCGTATTCGAGCAGGGCCTGCTGCCGGGTTTCCGACAAGCTCCTGAAAATGGATACCAGGCGCTTGCTGTCGCGCATCAGCGGCTGCGCCCCTTGAGCGGGCGTTTCAGCTGAATGATGTCGACATTACACTGCTGAAACTTGTTTTCGACGAAGCTGATGAAGGCGTCGAGCAGCTTGCTGCGGAATTTTTCCGGGGCGTAGACCATGGACAGCTCGCGCGTCAGCCGGGGGTTCAGCGGCACGGCGACCAGGGTGCTGAGCTGGATTTCCTTGGTGACGGTGGAGGCCGACATGATGGCGACGCCCAGGTTGGCCTCGACCGCGCCTTTGATCGCCTCGCGGCTGCCCAATTCCATTTCGATGCGCAGGTCGTCCGGGTTGACGCCGTTGCTCTTGAAGAAGTCGTCCACCACCTCGCGCGTGCCCGAGCCATGCTCGCGCGACACATAGGGCTGCTCGGCAATGTCGCCGGCGTTCACGCTCGAGCGCGAGGCCAGCGGGTGGGTCGGGGCGCAAATCATCACCAGTTCGTCCTCGCAGCACGCCAGCGTGGTCAGGTTGGGGTTGTGCGAGGGCGCCTCGATCAGGCCGACGTCGAGCGAATGATCGGCCACTTTGGCCGCCACGGTTTCCGAGTTGGCCACGGTCAGCCGCGCCTGCACCTGCGGAAAGCGCTCCTTGAATTCACCGAGTATGCGCGGCAGCTGGTATTCGGCGATGGTGGTCGATGCGCCGATCATCAAGGGGCCGGTGACCTGCCCGGTCAGTTCGCCGACGCGCGCTTCCATCTCGCCGGTCAAGGCCAGAATGCGCTCGGCATAGCCCAGCACCAGATCGCTCGAGCGCGAGGCCAGCGGGTGGGTCGGGGCGCAAATCATCACCAGTTCGTCCTCGCAGCACGCCAGCGTGGTCAGGTTGGGGTTGTGCGAGGGCGCCTCGATCAGGCCGACGTCGAGCGAATGATCGGCCACTTTGGCCGCCACGGTTTCCGAGTTGGCCACGGTCAGCCGCGCCTGCACCTGCGGAAAGCGCTCCTTGAATTCACCGAGTATGCGCGGCAGCTGGTATTCGGCGATGGTGGTCGATGCGCCGATCATCAAGGGGCCGGTGACCTGCCCGGTCAGTTCGCCGACGCGCGCTTCCATCTCGCCGGTCAAGGCCAGAATGCGCTCGGCATAGCCCAGCACCAGATCGCCCGCGGGCGTCATCGAAATCTTGCCGTGGCTGCGCTCGAACAGGCGGGTATTGAAATGCTCCTCCAGCTGCTTGACCTGAAAGGTCACGGCAGGCTGGGTCATATACAGGATATCCGCAGCCTTGGTGAAGCTGAGCTGCTTGGCGACGGTGTAGAATACTTGAAGTCTGCGGTCGGCCATAAATCCCCGTCCCTGGGTCAAAAAAGATTTTTATTCAACCACAAACCCGCCCGTGTTGAAACCATCCCGCCACCAACCCCTTGTATTCGCTGGCCTTTCGCCAAATCCGGGGCACCGGCCCCCTACCCCCTCCCGCCGACCCTGATCCGGACACCCCGTGAACCGCGCGTTTTACACCATCCTGTTGGCGCAGTTCCTGTCCGCGCTGGCTGACAATGCCCTGCTTTTTGCAGCCATCGGCCTGCTGCTGTTCTTCTCGGCGCCGGAATGGTTTTCACCGCTGCTGCAGACGGTTTTCGTCATCGCCTACATCGTGCTGGCACCGCTGGTGGGCCCGTTTGCCGACGCCCTGCCCAAGGGCCGCGTCATGCTGATCGCCAACACGGTCAAATTCGCGGGCTGCCTGATCATGCTGGCCGGCCTGCACCCGCTGCTGGCCTACGCCCTGGTTGGCGTCGGCGCGGCGATGTATTCTCCGGCCAAATACGGCATCCTCACCGAACTGCTGCCGCCCGAAAAACTGGTCGTCGCCAACAGCTGGATGGAAGGCACCACCGTGGCCGCCATCGTGCTCGGCGCCATCATCGGCGGCGCGCTCATCAACCCGCAACTGGCCGAAGGCATTCTGGTCAGCCTCAGCCTGGACAGCCGGCTCATCGCCCCGAAATTTGCCATCGTCGCCGTCACCAGCCTGTATCTCGGCGCCGCACTCGTCAACCTGCTCATCCCGCGCCTGCCGATCGACCACACGCTGCCAAGCAAGTCGCCGCTGTTCATCCTGCACGACTTCTGGCACAGCTTCAAGCTCCTGTGGCGCGATCCGCTCGGCCAGGTGTCGCTCGCCGTCACCACCCTGTTCTGGGGCGTCGGCGCCACCCTGCGGCTGCTCATCATCGCCTGGGCCGCGCTCAACCTGAAATACGGTCTCGACCAGGCGACCCAGCTCACCGCGGCCACCGCGCTCGGCATCGCCATCGGCTCCATTCTGGCCGGCAAGTTCGTCCGCCTGCAACGCGCCATCAGCGTGCTGCCCGCCGGCATCGTCCTGGGCTTCGTGCCGATTGCCCTGATCTGGGTGGAAAGCCTGCTGCCCGCGCTCTTGTTGCTGGTGCTGGCGGGCGGACTGGCGGGTTATTTCGTGGTGCCGATGAACGCGCTGCTGCAGCATCGCGGCCACCTGCTGATGGGCGCCGGCCACTCCATCGCCCAGCAGAATTTCAACGAGAACATCAGCATCCTGCTGCTGACCGGCGCCTACGCCCTGATGGTGCGCGCCGACTGGCACATCCACACCATCATCTGGGTGTTCGGCCTGTTCATCAGCAGCGTGATGACGGCCGTCTGGCTGCGGCATCGCCACGATGTCGTGCACTGAAGCCATGCGCCAGGCTGCCTGAGCCAAAACCGCTGCACGTCTGCCGGCGCGTCAGCCGGCGGCATGACGCCCGCCGGCGCAGGGACCCGCCCGCGGCGCGGGGCGACCGATATGGAAGCCCTGGGCATGCGAGAAGCCGAGCCTCATCACCCGTTGCAGCAGGGCTTCGGATTCGATCCCTTCGGCCACCAGCCCATAGCCCGCATCCTTGATCATGCGCGCCAGATCCTCGACGAAGACGGCCTGGCGGTTCGCTTCCTCCAGGC
>JAMCVR010000110.1 GCA_023475455.1 Thermoplasmatota archaeon
AACGTGGTGAGAAACTCCACTTGGCGGATGCCCCCTCCGGAAGGGCGTATTGCCAAGCAAAAGCGGCAGACGGGAATCCCGGCTGCCGCTCTTTTTCACCTCAACAGACCAAGGGGGCGGTCTGCGGGGTAAAAACCAACTAGCGCCCACCCATGCCGGAGCCACCGCCCATGCCGGCGCCACCGCCCATGCCGGCGCCACCGCCCATGCCGGCGCCACCGCCCATGCCGGCGCCACCGCCCATGCCAGCGCCGCCGCCCATGCCAGCGCCGCCGCCCATGCCAGCGCCGCCAAATTCGACTTTGCTGTTCAGGCCCACTTCCTGCGAGCTGCTGGCGTAAGCCTGATCCGCCGGCATGCCTTGCTTGACCCGCGCCTGGAACGTGTCGAGTGCCTCCTGGGCAGCGGTCGCGGAATACCCCGCGTCGATGGCCTGATCCGCGATCTTGGCCGCATGCTCGGCCGGAATGCCTTGCCGGACTTGCTCGCGGACCTCGCCACCGATCTGGAGCAGATCGCTGGCGCTGTAATTGTGTTCGATACCGCTATGCACCACCTCATAGGCCCGGTCGACGGGCACGCCGGCCGCCACCAGGTCGCTCAGCACGGCATGGGCGGCTTGCTGCGCATCGGCGGCTTGTGCCGGGACGCGATCCAATTGAGCGTGCGCTTCCTGTTCGGTGACGGCCGCGGCATTCCCGCTCAGGAAAGCGGCCAGCAGTGCGGTTGCCATTGCAGAGGGAACATTCTTGATCATGATAAAACTCCTGTGACGATTTGACGGTTGATTCGACCCACCCGGTTCAGCGGTGAACAGAGAGCCCAGTGCTTTGTCTCCTGTTGCATCCTTAGACGGAAACTCGCATGTGCCGGTTACAGGCGCCAGGCCGAAAAAACAACCGGGCGTGAAAAAAAACCTGCTCGCGTCTGGGGATGGCCGACACGGATGGGCAAAGGACGACCGGAGGGTCCTTGGCTGCCTCGATCGGTCCCGGGCCGGCGGGGAACCGGCCCGCCGCGAGACCCTGGAGGCAGCGTTACCTTTCTGTCGTCTGCGGCGCCCAGTTCAAGACCCCATCGGGCAGATGGGTGCCATTGCCCAGCGTCTTCCACAGCGACGGCAGGGCGAGCGGTGCCGCCGGCACGAAGGCCATTTCTTCGGTTACCGAGTCCGTCGGGTAATGGCGCGCCGTGTTGAACGCGATCGGCCTCGGCACGGGCAGATCGTCCAGGTAAGCAAGCTGAGTCTGGGTGCCGACGCGCCCGGCGTTCACGGTATCCATGAGCCCGCCGCCCACCACCTTGCCGTTCAGCAGCAAGAGCCCCGGCGCCGTGTTGAGCGGATGGATCACGTTGCCCAGCACCTCCCCGTTGATGTTGCCGGAGACCAGGCCGACCTCCCCGCCCGCGTAGAGACTCAGTTTTCCGGCGCTGTCGACCTCGATGCCGTCGGTGTTGGTGCCCACCGTGCCCTGGGTCGCCTTGAGCAGGGTGTCCGCTTTCGCCGTGATGTTGCGCGTCACGCCGTTCGCGTCGTTGATGTCGAGGATCGACTCCTCGGCGGTGAGGCTGACCTTGTTGCCGCTCAGCGCATCGAGCCGCGCGTCGCCGGCCTGCACCGCGAGCCTTGCGTCGCCCACGGCCGCCACGCGGCGGATCACGGTCTCGCCGCCCGTCGTGACATCGATCAAGCCGTTGGCGGTGTCGATGGCCTTGAGCTCGACGCCGTCCTTTTCGGCCAGGTAGACGTGACCGGCGTCGGTCGAGGAGACGTCGAGCGTCGTCGCCGCGGTCTCGATGCGCTTGGTCGTGCCGGTGCCGATGTTGCCCTTGGCGGTGAGTGTTACGGTCGCGCCGCTGATGGCGCTGTTGTCGTCGGCGTCGAGAATATCTTGTCCCGCGGCACTGTCGGCCGTGAGGGTGACGTTGCCCAAGGTCTTGGCGTCGATGGTGCCAACCTCGACGTCGCCCGCCGTAGCAACGAGCGTAATGGTATTCGCCGCCGCGTCGGTAGCCGAGGTGAGGTTGGTGGCGACGGTGTCGCCGCCGGTGGTGATGTCGATCAAGCCGTTCGCCGTATCGATCGCGAGCAGGTTCACGCCGTCGGCCTCGGCGAGCTTGATCAGCCCCGCGTCGGTCACGCTCACGTCGAGCGTCGCGGCCTTGGTGTCGATATTGGTCGTGGCCGTGCCCACGCCGCTCTTGGCGGTGAGCGTCACCACGTCGCCCGCGATCGCCGTGGCCGAGGCTGTGCCCGCCTCGTCGTCCAGGATCGCGCCGGCGGTGGCTTCGAGGGTGATGTCATCGGCGGCGGTGACCGCGACCACGGTCATATCGCCGGCGGCATTGGTCACCACCACGTCATTGCCCGCGCCCTTCGCTTCGATCGCGTTCAAGGTGACGGCGTCGGCCTCGGCGATGTAAACGCCGCCGGCGTTGGCGGTCGCACCGAGCGTCGCGACCGTGGTGTCGAGCGCGTCTGCGGCCGTGCCGATGGCGCTGCCGGCGGTCAGGTTCGCGCTGGCGGCCGAGAGATTGTTGGTCGCGCCGTTGTTGTCCGTGATGGCGCCGGCGGCGTTCAAGGTGATGCCGTCATCCAGTGCCGTCACGGTGTCCACCGAGATATCGCCCACCGTGGTCGCGAGCGTGACATTCTTGCCCGCGCCGCCCGCCACCACTTGGGTCGCCACGGTATTGCCGCCGGCCGTGCTATCGATGTGGCCATTGGCCGTGTCCACCGCTTTGAGTTCGACGCCGTCGGCCTCGGCGAGATAGATGTCGCCCACGTCAGTCGAGGAGACGTCGAGGGTGGTCGCCGCGGTCTCGATGCGCTTCGTGGCGCCGGTGCCGATGTTGCCTTTGGCGGTGAGGGTCACCGTGGCGCCGGAGATCGTGCTGTTGTCATCGGCGTCGAGAATATCCTGCCCCGCGGCACTGTCGGCGGTGAGGGTGACGTTGCCCAAGGTCTTGGCGTCGATGGTGCCGATCTCGATGTCGCCGGCGGTGGCGGTCAAGGTAATGGTGTTGGCCGCCGCATCCGTGGTCGAGGTCAGGTTGGTGGCGACGGTGTCACCGCCGGTGGTGATGTCGACCAGGCCATTGGCGGTGTCGATGGCCTTGAGCTCCACGCCATCCGCCTCGGCGAGATAAATGTCGCCCACGTCGGTTGAGGAGACGTCGAGCGTGGTCGCCGCCGTCTCGATGCGCTTGGTCGTGCCCGTGCCGATATCGCCCTTGGCGGTGAGGGTCACCGTGGCGCCGGAGATGGCGCTGTTGTCGTCGGCATCCGCAAGGTCTTGTCCCGCGGCACTGTTGGCCGTGATCGTGACGTTGCCCAAGGTCTTGGCGTTGATCGTGCCGATATCGATGTCGCCGGCGGTGGCGGTGAGCGTGACGGTGTTGGCCGCCGCATCCGTGGTCGAGGCCAGGTTGGTGGCGGTGGTATCGCCGCCGGTGGTGATGTCGATCAAGCCGTTCGCGGTGTCGATCGCGAGCAAGTTCACGCCATCGGCCTCGCTGAGCTTGATGAGCCCCGCGTCGGTCACGCTCACGTCGAGCGTCGCGGCCTTGGTGTCGATATTGGTCGTGGGCGTGCCCACGCCGCTCTTGGCGGTGAGGGTCACGACATCGCCCGTGATGACCGTGGTCGCATTGGCGCCCGCCTCGTCGTCCAGGATCGCGCCGGCGGTGGCTTCGAGGGTGACGTCGCCCGAGCTCGCCGCGGTCACGGCCTTGACCGTGAGGTCGCCGGCCGAGGCCTTGACCGTGATGTCGTCGGTGTCGGTGCCGCCCTTGGTCTCGACCTTGGTCAGCGTGGTGGCGCCGCCGGTATTGATCGTGATCGCGCCGTTGGCGTTGACGAGATCGGCGACGCTGAGGCCGTCCGAATCGGTGATGTTGAAGTTGCCCGCGTCCGCGGAACCGGCGCCGGTCAGGGTGTCGGCGTCGATGTTGAAGGTCGAGGTGGTGCCCGCCGCATCCGTGGTCGAGGCCAGGTTGGTGGCGGTGGTATCGCCGCCGGTGGTGATGTCGATCAAGCCGTTCGCGGTGTCGATCGCGAGCAAGTTCACGCCATCGGCCTCGCTGAGCTTGATGAGCCCCGCGTCGGTCACGCTCACGTCGAGCGTCGCGGCCTTGGTGTCGATATTGGTCGTGGGCGTGCCCACGCCGCTCTTGGCGGTGAGGGTCACGACATCGCCCGTGATGACCGTGGTCGCATTGGCGCCCGCCTCGTCGTCCAGGATCGCGCCGGCGGTGGCTTCGAGGGTGACGTCGCCCGAGCTCGCCGCGGTCACGGCCTTGACCGTGAGGTCGCCGGCCGAGGCCTTGACCGTGATGTCGTCGGTGTCGGTGCCGCCCTTGGTCTCGACCTTGGTCAGCGTGGTGGCGCCGCCGGTATTGATCGTGATCGCGCCGTTGGCGTTGACGAGATCGGCGACGCTGAGGCCGTCCGAATCGGTGATGTTGAAGTTGCCCGCGTCCGCGGAACCGGCGCCGGTCAGGGTGTCGGCGTCGATGTTGAAGGTCGAGGTGGTGCCCGCGGCGTCGGCCTCGAGGTGCAGGTTCGCCACCGCGACGGCGTTGCCGGTGTCGTCCGCGTCGTTGACGATCGTGGACGAGATCAGGCGCAGCTTGGTGGTGCCGGCCGGCGTCACGTCGTCGATGGTGGTGTCCCCGGCGGTCAGGAGCTTGTCGTCGCTGTTGCCGAGCAGGCCGTCGGCGCCGGCGCTGTTCGCTTGGCCGAGCGTGATCGTGTCGGCGGTGATGAGATCGATCTCGGCGTCGGTCAGCACCGCGCCCGAAGGCGAGCCGAGCTTGAAGGCGGCGCCGTCGACTCCGGGTGCGACCGCGACCTTGCCGGCGCCGGCGTTGACCGCGCCGCCCAGCGCGAAGTCGGCGCCGATCAGCGTGATGCCGCCGCCACCCGAGGTGAGCTTGCCCGCCGTGAGCGTGCCGGTGCCGTCGGCGGCGCCGGTCGCGCCGGTGTGCGGCGAGTCGGCTTCGAGGTGAATCGCCCCGCCCGCGGTCTTGATCTCGCTGCCGGCGGCGTTCATGGTGATGTGCCGCCCGGCCTGCAGCGTGAGACTGTCGCCGGCGCCGAGGTTGGCGAAGTCGAGCAGCATGGCGTCGGCCATGAGGGCGCTGTCTGGGGCGCCATCGTTCACGCCGATAAGAATGTCCTGGGTCGCCTGCAGCCGGACGTTGCCATCGAGCGTCACCAGGTAGGCCGCCTCGATTTCGTTGGAAACGGTGTCGTTGTTGTCGGTAGCGGTTGAGTCATTGTCCTCCGTCAGCTCGTCGCCGCCGCCGGCGTCGAAGTTGGCGGTCCCGAAGAGCAGCGAGTTACCGCCGCCGTCGGGCAGCTTCTTGGCGTTGGCGTCCCCCGAGTCGTTGTAATCGGCGCCTTTCTCCGGCATGTCGGCCTTGGGATTGACGATGAGGATATCGGTCGGATCGAGCAGGAAGGTGCCGGCGCGGCCGTCGGTCGCGCCCACCGAGATGTCGCCGTGCAACGCGAAGTTGGCGCCGGAGACCTCGATGAAGCCGCCGTCGCCGGAGACCTCGCCGCCGCGGGCGCTCAACTGCGCGGCCTCGCGCACGACGGTGGTGCCGGTCTTGAGATCGGACAGCACGCGGATCTCGCCGCCGTTCGATTGCGCGCCGCGGCCGTCGGCGCGGATCGCGCTGCCGGACGCGAGCAGCGTCTTCTGCGAGGCATTCAGGTAGACCTTGCCGGCAGCGGTCCCGTCCGCGCCGTCGGCGCGGATTTCGCCCGCGTGGCCGACGCGCGCGCCGGTCATGACGGCGAGCCCCCGGGCCGCGCCGCGCTCGGCGGCCGAGACATCGAGCCGGCCGGTGTTGATCACGTCGCCGGCGGCGTTCTGCACGCTGGCCACCCCCGTGCCCATCGCCGCCGCGTCGAGCGGATCGCTCGCCTCCAGACGGATCACGCCGCCGCGGTTGACCAGGCTGCGCGCTTCGATCACGCCTTCGTTGCTGACCACCGTGGCGAGCAGGTCGCGCGCGGCGCGCGCGCTCAGCAGTACCCGGCCGCCGTCGGCCTGGATCAGGCCCTTGTTGGCGACCTTGGCTCCGAGCGCCTCGCCGTCCACGGCGAAGCGCAGCAGGCCGTCGCCGGCGAGATCCAGGGTGGCCTGCTTGCCGGCGCCGAGCGCGACGGTGCCGAGGCGCGCCGCGAGCACGCCCTCGTTCTGCGCTTGATTGCCGATGAGCACGATGTAGCCGCCGTCGGCCGCCCGGATCGTGCCCTGATTGAGCACGCCGGCGTCGCCCTCGCTCGCGAGGAACAGGTAACGGCCGTTCATGAAGTCGTCGTCCGTTATATTAAGAGTCGAGGCGACCAGGCTGGCCACGTCGACCACCGCACTCCGGCCGAACACCACGCCGTTGGGATTGACCAGAAAGACCTGGCCGTTGGCGCTGAGCCGACCGAGGATCACGGACGGGTCGGCCCCGGTCACGCGGTTGAGCGCGACGGCATCGCGCGAAGGCTGGACGAAGCGCGCCAGTTCGTCGGCCGCAAGGCTGAAGCCCTGCCAGTTGACGATGAGCTTGTCACTCGTCTGCGTCACCTGCACCGTCTGCGCGTCCGGCGTGCCGATCGCGCCTTCGCCCTGCGCCACCGCCCCTCCCGTCGGGGCGGACCAGGCCGGCGCATGGGCGATCGCGCTGACCGCGAGGGCGCTGCATAGTGCTGCCACGACGGGCTTGATTCTGAATCGCGAACCCTTGGCAACACAGGCGCTTGGCTCGACGCGGTTTCTCATGGTCGTTGTAGTCATTTGATGTGTTCTCCTAAATTAGAACCATTTCACGGCCTGCACCCAGAACCGGCCTTGTGATTTCGTATCCGCGGTCGATGGAATGTCGCGTGTCAGGGGATGGGCGTAACTCGTCTTGATCATGAAGTTGTCCTTGAGGCCGACGTTCAGGCCGATGCCGACGCCCCGCAGTTGACGGCTGCGGTCCTGGCCAGGCAAGGGGTCGTTCACGGACGCCTCGCCCGCTTCCGCGAAAAGGCTCCACTGCACCAGATCGCCCCATTGCCTGTCGCCAAGGGTTTCGTGCACGGGTCCGCGCGGGTTCCAGCGCAACTCGAGGCTCGCGACATAACCTTGGTCGCCGAGCGCCTCGCCTTGCGGATAGGCGCGCACGCCCATCGGCCCGCCGGCGCCGAACTGCTCCGCGCCCACCAGTGCGGTCGAGCTGACCTGGCCCGCGAGACGCACGCCCAAGCCAAAAGCGTCCGTCAGACGGTGTACGTGTGACACATCCAGCGCCACCTTTGAGAAAATATTGTCGAGGTTGACGCGGCTGGGCCCGGGGGAGGCATTGTTTTCGATGGTGCCCATGGACCAGGTGAGGCCGTAGTGGGTCAGATCGCTCTGGCCCCGGCGGTTATCGCCGGAAATACCGACCGAGGCGATGCGCAGTTCGTCCCGGCTGGTCAAGATTCCCAGGAACGATTCCTCGATCTTTTTCAGATCGAAGCCGAACTGGCCATACAAATTAACGCTACGCGAACGAATGTACGGGTGCTGCACCGACAGGCTCGTGATCCGGGACTGCCCCTGGATATCCAGGGGATGCAGGTCTTTCCCGAGTGCGTAACCCAGTCGCGAGTAGGCGAGCCCGAGCTTGGTCCCGGCGCTGCCAATCGGCGCCACATAGGCCAGGCGGCCGAACCACATCGGGCCACCGGAGGACACCGCGCGCAGGCTGATCTGATCGCCAAGGGCAAAGGGGTTGTTGAGGTTCAGCGTAAACCCGGCACGATCGGCGCCCGCGTAACGAGAGCCGAAGTTGTCTGCGTCCACACTGCCGCCGACCCGGGGTCCGTTGCGCAACTGCACCTCGAGATCGGTCGCGCCCTTCGTTTCGCCAGGCCGCAAGGTCGCATTCGCCTCAATGCCCGGCAGATCGTTCAGCAACAACAGTCCGCGCTCCAGGTCGGATTGGCGAACCACTTCGCCGGACCGGACTCCCCTCAGAACCGCTGTCGCGTCGCCCCGAAGTCGAGCTTGGTTGCTGACATGGATTTTGCCGTACCTTCCCTCGATGACGGCAATTTCGACCTCGCCGTGTTCGATTGTCTGCGCGGGCAGGTAGGCGCGCGCCACCGGATAACCCCGCTTGCGATAGTAGACAGAAATGCGGTCGGCAACGTGCTGCAACTCAACGAAGTCCAACTTTCGGTCAAGGTACCGCGCGACTTCCGCGTGCAGTTCCGAAGCGGAAAAGACTGTATTGCCCGTGAAGCGCAGGCCCGTCACCTTCACTTTCACACCCTGCGGCAAGCGCAGGGCCGGCCGTGCTTCCTGTTCGATCTCGATGTGCGGCTGACCTTCCTCCGCCGGCGGCGAAGGCTTGACGCTCTCCAGAACGGCGCCCCCTCCCCGCGGGGCTTGTGCGCCTGCCCCGGGGGACGCAACCACGGCCGCCAAGGCGGCGATCAGTACTTTTTTCTTCAGCTTCGTATCGAGCTTCGCTGCTATTTCTTCTTGCAAGAATCCACGCATTATTCTTGTCTCCGGGAGATGAAACGACAAAGCGTCCACCCTCAGTAATTAGGACGAACCCGGCAATAAGACGAAGGCATCCGCTTTTTGGTTACAGTGCGCCCTCACCAAAAATGAGGCGTTTGAAGGAAGAATTGTCTTGAATGCGATTCGAGGCGTTTTTGGGGAAGCCCAAACGGGTGAGATGACCGGCCATTTCACCCATACTGGGAACGGCATGCCGGGGCTTCCGGATTCGATATTGCAGCGTGTCCAGGATATGGAGAGATGCAGCCGCCTTTGTCCTGACGCTCTTTCAGCTGTGTGTGGAGTTCACCTTGAGCACTGCTGACTGAATTGCATCGCCCATAATGCGGACGCTCTGCTGCGGCTCGAGCTCGGCGCTGAGTATCCACCCTGCGATGCAGGTGAGCATGCCTATTTTTTCGATGCCGAGTTTTTGGGAAAGCCCAAACGTGATGAGATGGCCAGCCATTTCACCCACACTGGGAAATGTGTGCTTGCCAAGGCATATCGGTTTTTCCGGGAGGACGGAAATCGGGAGGTCCCTTGCAGCGTTGAGCAGGCTGTGCACTTCGCTGTCCTGGAGCTCATGCAGGCGGATCAGCTTGGCGAGTGTCATGCCTTGAGAGAGCGACATTCCACGGAATGTGAGCTGCGCAATCAGCATTGCAACCGCATGGGGGCAATTTACAGTCATTTGGAAAGACCGGCAGGGAAACGCTCCTGAGACGAGACATTGCGCCGGAAAGTTACGCTGGAAAGTTCCAGAAAAAAGGGCCCTTGCCGCATTTGCGGCAAGGGCCCGCGCGCTATTGCGCTTTCAGTACGGGTTGGTCAAGGTCGGTCCGGAACCTGTCGTCGTCGCAGGGTTGGACGAAAGCGGGCCGGAGCCCATGGTTTGCTGCTGATTGAAGCCGCCGCCGAAGCTCTGGCTGCCCGCGCCGCTGGCCCGGATTTGGGCACTGAAGCCATCGGCCACGCTGCTGGCGCTGCCGGCGCCGCCGCCCGCGCCCATGCCGGTTCCGCTGCCGAAGCCGACAACCGGCTCGCGCTCAGTCCGGTCGGCTGCCACGGCGGTGCCGGCAAAAAACACGGCGCATGCCGCTGTCGATAGTACGCATTTGATGTTCATTTCAATCTCCTTGTCAATTGGGGTTAAGCCTTGATCGCAGGAAACGAAATCCATTTCCTGCAGGCTTGGACGGTGACGCTGTCTCTTGGGTTACACGGTGGTTCAATGTTCAGTAGCTGAAGTTCAGGCCAAGCGACACGATGTGATTGGTGTAGCCTGTCCCCGCGATGTTCGAATCATTGTCCTGATAGGCGTAGCCGCCGTTCAGATACCAGTTTTGCGCCAGCCGTTGCGTCACGTCGGCGAACAGCGTTTGCGTGGTGGTGCTGAAAGCCGGGACAGTCTCGAAGTCGCGCGTGGCGTGGCTGTAGCCAAGATTGACGAACGTGTCCTTGAGCGGCAGGTATCCCAGGTTCACACCGTAGGTTTCGCCGGTATAGCTGAAGGAGGCAAGATTGGCGGTGCTGTCCTCGTAGTCGGCAATCGCCTTGACCCAAACGCTCTGGCTCAACTGGTTCTTGATTTCAAGGGTCGCGCCGAAGCCGTTGGCGTCGCGCGCGCTCTGCCGGGTGTCGCGCGTGAAACCGCGACCGGTGACCTGACCCGACCAGGAGGAGGAAAGCTGTTTGTAGAGCCCCGCGCTCGCCACCAGCATGGAATTGTCGAGGTTGTCGAATTTGTCGTAGGCGGAAGTAAGCGCGCCGATCTGGCCGATGAAATAGCTGGTTTTCGCGGCGTCGAGCGGCGTGTAGTACACCGCGGAGGCGTTCAGCGTCAGATAGGTATCGCTTTCCTGATTCGCCTTGGTCGGCGTATCGGGCGAGCCGTTGGCGTTGGTTTCGTGTGTCAGCTTGGCGCCCGCATTCAGGGTGACGTCGGCTTGCACCGGAGCGGCCAGAGCGAGCGCCGCGAGCGTAACGCTGCTCACGGCGTAAAAACAGGAGGAAGAGTTGAAGCCCATTGGGATATCCTTTCTTTAGGTTGTCTTACGTAATAATGGCAATGCCATTCAAAAATCTTTCACGACACGTGAAAAAAGTGCGAATCCGTCCCCTGCCTGCCACGCGTTGAGCAGTAGCGTTCAATAGCCGCCCCCACCTCTGGGAAAACCACCGCCGGGAAATCCGCCGCCCGGCATGCCGCTTGATCCTCCACCGCCCGGAAACCCGCCTCCCGGCATGCCACCCGGCGCACCGCCCCCCCCGGGGGGACCGCCCGGCCAGGATCCTCCGGGAGGCTGGCCAGGGTTGGAAAATGCCGGCTTGGCGGGCGGAGTGTCCGCTTTGGGGCCAAGCTGGCGCCGCATGCCCGCGACGACATCGACGGGCGCCACCCCTTGGCGCAACTGGTTCAGCACGGTACGCTGCAGGGCCTGAATCTGTGCCGAAGTATAGCCTGCCCTCAGGCTCGCCATGGGCAATTCCAGCGCTTGCGCCGGTGCGGCGTTGTGCAGTAACAACAGCTCGGCCAGATTCCCGGCAGCGATCAGGTTCCCGGCGCCGGACGCCATCCGGCCGCCTTCCATGGCGGATTCCGCCAAGCCGGGGAGCGCGTCCTTCACGCCGTAGCGCTGCCGCAGACCGGCGCCCAGGTCGATCAGCGCCTCACGTTCTCCGGCCTTGTCATATTTGAGGCCGCGTCCTTCCATTGCCAGCACGGTCGAGGCGGCGTCCTTCAGGGCGCCCTGCCACTGGGACGTCACCGACAGGATGGACTCGGCCGGCACTTTTTTGGCCATGCCTTCCAGTATCTTGTCGCGCACCAGCGCGACGGGCAGGTCATCCCGGCGCACAGCAGCGAGTTGCCGGACGAATGCCGCGGCGTGGGCGGCGGAATATTTCTGCGCAGCGGCCAGCCGCATGACCGACTGCAAATCCTGTTCCGCCACGCCCGACTTCAGGGCGCCTTCCAGGTCGGCAACCAGGGCCTGGCCTTGGGTCGGCACGCCGGCGACCTGGGCCGCCGAAGTATAGCCTGCCCTCAGGCTCGCCATGGGCAATTCCAGCGCTTGCGCCGGTGCGGCGTTGTGCAGTAACAACAGCTCGGCCAGATTCCCGGCAGCGATCAGGTTCCCGGCGCCGGACGCCATCCGGCCGCCTTCCATGGCGGATTCCGCCAAGCCGGGGAGCGCGTCCTTCACGCCGTAGCGCTGCCGCAGACCGGCGCCCAGGTCGATCAGCGCCTCACGTTCTCCGGCCTTGTCATATTTGAGGCCGCGTCCTTCCATTGCCAGCACGGTCGAGGCGGCGTCCTTCAGGGCGCCCTGCCACTGGGACGTCACCGACAGGATGGACTCGGCCGGCACTTTTTTGGCCATGCCTTCCAGTATCTTGTCGCGCACCAGCGCGACGGGCAGGTCATCCCGGCGCACAGCAGCGAGTTGCCGGACGAATGCCGCGGCGTGGGCGGCGGAATATTTCTGCGCAGCGGCCAGCCGCATGACCGACTGCAAATCCTGTTCCGCCACGCCCGACTTCAGGGCGCCTTCCAGGTCGGCAACCAGGGCCTGGCCTTGGGTCGGCACGCCGGCGACCTGGGCCGCGGCCTGCTCCAGCGATGCGGGGAGCCCTGCGCGCGCACCCGCCGCCAGCAACAGGCCGGACAACAGGATGAGAATGCGGGAGAGGGTCATGGTGACGTGTCCTAAATAATGGTGACAACCGCGTTCTGCCTGCCGAAATCGTCGTTCACATGTCGTTCGGCGCGCGGGTCGGTTACCCAGCGCTGGCCGTCGAGCAGGAAGGCGTACTGGTAGCGCCCGGCGGGCAAGGGCACGGTCACGCTCCACATACCGTTGGCGGAAGGCTTCAGTTTGACTTCAGCCGCACTGCCCCAGCCGTTGAAATCGCCGATCAGCGCCACGCTGTGCGCTTGGGGCGCGTACAGGCTGAACCGCAACGGGCCGCCGGCGCCGCCGGGCATATGCGAGGCCGGCACCAGGGGGGAAGACGCGTGCGGCGAACCGCCGGCCGGGAGCGTCATGGACTGGGGTGCCAGCGTGACGAACAGCACCGAGGCCGCCAGCGCCGCGCCGCCGAATTCCCACCCAAGCATGGGACGAGACTCCAGCCAGCGGCGCAGGCGGGCGAAGACGCTTTGCCTTTTGGGCTTGACCGCCGTCATGACCCTGGCCGCGAGATCGGCCGGCGCGGAAACGCGCGGCAGGCGCTCCAGCGCGCCCAGCGCCGTGCGGGTGGCGAGCAGTTCCAGGCGCTCGGCCTCGCTCAGGCGAGCGAGAAAAGCGGTTTCTTCGGATTGGCTCGTTTCCCGATCCAGAAAACGCTGCCAGGCTTCGACGAATTGCAATGTTTTCATGACAACTCTCCAAACAGTTGCTTGAACATCTGGCGGGCGCGAAACGTCCTCACCTTCACGTTTTCCACCGTCTCGTCGAGCATGGCGGCGATTTCCTCGTTGCTGTGCTCTTCCAGATGCTTCAATATCAAAACCTCCCGGTAATGCGCGGGCATGCGGTTGAGTATCCCCTGGATACGCTCAAGCGCCTGCCCCCGTTCCGCCCGGCGATCGGGCCGCGTCGCGTCGGCCGCGGCCAGGGTGTCGCCATAATCCGCCACATCCTCGCACAGCGAGTCGGCGCCGTTGCTGCGCAGCAGATCGCGCGCCTTGTTGAGCGCAATCTTCATGCCTGTCTGGTACTGATGCAGCGCTCCATCGAAGGCCTGCATGATGGCGCAGGCGACCTCGTGCTTTTCCTGCATCAGCGCGATGGCCTGCGCGGTATCGATGCTCGGGCTGCCCTGGCCGCCGCTGTCGGTGTAGGTGGCGAGCGCGTGTTTCAGCTGGTCGG
>JAMCVR010000119.1 GCA_023475455.1 Thermoplasmatota archaeon
TTCCAGGCGGCCATCGCCTGGGTGGGCTTCAGCAGGCCGGCAGCCACGGCCACCGCCACGGCGCCCGCACCGGCGGCGCCTTTGAGTACGTTTCTACGAAGTGCGTTCATGGGGCATATCTCCTGATTGAACAATGCTAAGGGGTAATTACAGACCGTACACGAAGTCGGTCACTTTATCGATTTCCGCTTCCGTCAGCACGCCGTGCTTGCCGAACGGGATCATGGAGGTGGCGGGGTTGAACGCGGTGGCGTCCCAGATCCGGGCGCGCAGCCTGGCCTTGTCGGGGTAGCGCGCGCTCATGGCGATCAGCGGGGGGCCAAACAAACCGGCCGAGACGGCGTCCGGGACGGTCGGCATGGCGTGGCAGGCCAGGCAGTTGCCCTTGCGGTTGTTGAACGCGATGTCCTTGCCGGTTTCTTCCTTTTTGGGAGCCTCCGTGGCCTGTGCCAGCACATTACCCGACAGCATGATGGCGCTGATCGCGCAGGCCGCTGCTACGTGATGAAACTTTCGCATAGTCATCCTCCTGATTTTTAACGTAATGATGAAAGCGCTTGCCGCCTGGGAGTGCCATGCGGTGAACGCTATCCAGTGATGGATGACACGAAGCATAGTGGAATTGGTTTTTGCCATGCAAGGCCGGGCGCGAATTTTTACGTGAAAATCACAGGGTAAATTCCTACCAGCCGCGCCAAACGTGGGGGATTGCGTTCGATACTTAGTTTTTGCGCTGCGCTTTTTCGGCCTCCTGCCATTCGCGTTGCCGCGCTTCGGCCGCCGATATTTCGTGAAAACTGCCGTCGCCCGCCTTGAGGCCGAGGCCGATCTGTTCGATGGCGGCGACCAGGTTGCCGCTCAATGCCGCCGCCTCCGCCTGGGCGCGATGGCTGAGCAGCCGATGCCCGAGCCGGGCATGGGTCTGGGCAGCCAGGCGCCACAGGCGGCGGTCGAGCGGGTACGGCGCGAGCTGGCTGTCGACCCGGGTGAGCGCATCCTGGCTGCGTCCGGCCGCCAGCAGCGCACCGATATAGCCATATTGCAGGGGACGATCGCCGGGGTGGGCTGCGCTGCCTGCCTGGTAGCGCAGCAGGGCGAGTTCGGGGTTGCCGGCGGCCAGGGCGCTGCGGGCGGCCAGTTGTTGAATCATCGGGTGAACGGCTTTGCCGGACAGCAGCTTTTGCACTTCGGCCTCCGCTTCCTTGAACTGGCGCGAGCGGAGCAGGGCGGTGACGAGACCGTAGCGGGCGGCGGTTTCGCTGCTGTAGCGCTTTTCCTTCAGCGCTCTGCGCGCCGCCAGCACCGCGTCCTGCGGACTGTTTTCCTGCGCGCGCAGGCGGGTGCGCACCAGCTCGAAATCGAGGCTGTCCGCCACCTGCTGGTAGGGCGTGTTTGCGCTGCGCGCCTCCATGTCGGCGATGCGGTCGCTGGTGAGCGGGTGGGTGCGCAGATAGGCCGGTGCGCTGGTGTCGTAAAACCGGTTGGCGCGCTGCAGGCGGTTGAAGAATCCGCTCATTCCGCGCGCGTCGTAACCGCCGCGGGTCAGCATCTCGTACCCCAGGCGGTCGGCCTCGCGTTCGTAGTCGCGGCTGTAGTTGAGCTGGTTCTGGATCGAATAGGCCTGGGTCGAGGCAATCGCCGCGCTCGCCACGTTGGGGTTGGAGCGCGCCGCCAGCAGCGCCAGCGCCAGCGCGGCCATGGTCGGCCAGTAGCTCTGGCTTTGCGCGGCAACCATGCGCGCGATGTGGTCCTGGGTGACGTGGGCGATCTCGTGGGCCACCACGCTCGCCAGTTCGGATTCGCTCTGCGCGGCAAGCAGCAGGCCCGTGTGCACGCCGATGTTGCCGCCCGGCATGGCGAAGGCGTTGATGCTCGGGTCGCTGACGACGAAGAAATTGAATTCGCGCTGGTTGCGCGTGCTGACCGAGACCAG
Organism: Thermoplasmatota archaeon; assembly: GCA_023475455.1. The sequence continues at coordinate 1,934 of JAMCVR010000119.1, forward strand.
CTTGTAGCCGAGCTGGTTGAGATAGTCCTCGATTTCGGGGTCGTCCAGATAGCGGGGGTCGGCGTAGACGTCGCGCATGATGGCGCGTCCCAGCGCCTGCTCTTCCTGGTCGGAAAAGTATTGCCGCGACACCTCGCCCAGATCGGGCAGGTCGGCGGCCGCAACCGGCTGGACGGCCAGGGTCAGCGCGAGCAGGGTGCGCAGCATCGGCAGCTTGGGATGGGGGCAGACAAGGTCATTTCGATTACGATGCGGAAATTCTCGACAAGGTTCCCAACATGAGCGAATTCACCCATTTCGATGAACGCGGCCGCGCGGTCATGGTCGACGTGGCGGGCAAGGACGACACCCGGCGCGTCGCCGTGGCAAGCGGCCGCATCCGCATGTTACCCGATACCCTGGCGCGCATTCTGGGCGGCCGGGCGGCCAAGGGCGACGTGCTCGGCATCGCGCGCATCGCGGCGATCCAGGCGACCAAGCGCGCCGCCGACCTGATTCCGCTGTGCCACCCCATCGCGCTGACGAAAGTGAGCGTGGAATTCAGCCACGACGAGGCCGAATCGTGGATCGCCTGCACGGTGACCGCCGAGACGGTCGGCAAGACCGGGGTGGAAATGGAAGCCCTGACCGGCGTGTCCGTGGCGCTGCTGACGATCTACGACATGTGCAAGGCGGTCGATCGCGGCATGGCGATGTCGGACATCCGGCTGCTGGAAAAACAGGGCGGACGCTCCGGGCACTGGCGTGCCTAGTCAAAACGTCCTCTTGTGCCGGCTTGGCGCCGCGGGTCAGCATCTCGTACCCCAGGCGGTCGGCCTCGCGTTCGTAGTCGCGGCTGTAGTTGAGCTGGTTCTGGATCGAATAGGCCTGGGTCGAGGCAATCGCCGCGCTCGCCACGTTGGGGTTGGAGCGCGCCGCCAGCAGCGCCAGCGCCAGCGCGGCCATGGTCGGCCAGTAGCTCTGGCTTTGCGCGGCAACCATGCGCGCGATGTGGTCCTGGGTGACGTGGGCGATCTCGTGGGCCACCACGCTCGCCAGTTCGGATTCGCTCTGCGCGGCAAGCAGCAGGCCCGTGTGCACGCCGATGTTGCCGCCCGGCATGGCGAAGGCGTTGATGCTCGGGTCGCTGACGACGAAGAAATTGAATTCGCGCTGGTTGCGCGTGCTGACCGAGACCAGCTTGTAGCCGAGCTGGTTGAGATAGTCCTCGATTTCGGGGTCGTCCAGATAGCGGGGGTCGGCGTAGACGTCGCGCATGATGGCGCGTCCCAGCGCCTGCTCTTCCTGGTCGGAAAAGTATTGCCGCGACACCTCGCCCAGATCGGGCAGGTCGGCGGCCGCAACCGGCTGGACGGCCAGGGTCAGCGCGAGCAGGGTGCGCAGCATCGGCAGCTTGGGATGGGGGCAGACAAGGTCATTTCGATTACGATGCGGAAATTCTCGACAAGGTTCCCAACATGAGCGAATTCACCCATTTCGATGAACGCGGCCGCGCGGTCATGGTCGACGTGGCGGGCAAGGACGACACCCGGCGCGTCGCCGTGGCAAGCGGCCGCATCCGCATGTTACCCGATACCCTGGCGCGCATTCTGGGCGGCCGGGCGGCCAAGGGCGACGTGCTCGGCATCGCGCGCATCGCGGCGATCCAGGCGACCAAGCGCGCCGCCGACCTGATTCCGCTGTGCCACCCCATCGCGCTGACGAAAGTGAGCGTGGAATTCAGCCACGACGAGGCCGAATCGTGGATCGCCTGCACGGTGACCGCCGAGACGGTCGGCAAGACCGGGGTGGAAATGGAAGCCCTGACCGGCGTGTCCGTGGCGCTGCTGACGATCTACGACATGTGCAAGGCGGTCGATCGCGGCATGGCGATGTCGGACATCCGGCTGCTGGAAAAACAGGGCGGACGCTCCGGGCACTGGCGTGCCTAGTCAAAACGTCCTCTTGTGCCGGCTTGGCGCCGCGGCAAGATGGCGCGGTGGAAACAATCGAATAGTCTTATGCGTTTTTTCAGATTCCTGCTGTTGGGGCTGTGGGTCTGTTCGTTCGCGGCACGGGCCGATTTGCCTGACCATCAGGTTTTTCCGGCCAAGGGCCCGCAGTTGCTGTTGTGGGTGGCGTCCGAGCGCGGCCGCGCCGAGCCCGAGCTGCGTGCCGCGCAGCGGCTGGCCGCGCAGGGCGTGGAAACCTGGTCGCTCGATCCCGTTGCGGCCTATTTTCTGCCGCAGCTGCCGAGCAGCATGGACGTCGTGCCGCCGCTGGACCTGGCGGACTGGCTGCGCGCCGCGCAGGCGAGCGGCAAGCGGGTCGTCGTCTACGCGGTGGCGCGCGCGGCCGTGCCGGTGCTGCGGGCCGCGGCCGCGCTCGAACCTGCCGAGCGGCAGCGCCTGTGCGTGATGCTGATGCATCCGAATCTCTACACCGTGGCGGAGCCCCTGGCCGAGCCGGACTTTCTCGCCGTGGGGGATTTGGCTGGATTGCGCGTGCACGTGCTGCAGCCGCGCCGTTCGGCCGCCACCCCCTGGCTGCCCGGACTGCTGGACCATCTGGCGAAGCAGGGGGCGACGGCCAGCCATGCGATTCTGGAAAACCTGCGCGAAGGCTACTGGGCGCGAGAAACGCCGACCGAATTCGAGATTGCCGAGAGCCGCCGCATGGATGCCATGCTGCTGCGTGAATTGAACCACTGGGGATGCATATGAAGCGATGGCTGGGTGCGGGCGTGATGACGTTGTTGCTGGCGGGCGGAGCGCAGGCCGCCGGATTCGAGGCGCGTGCCGCGGTGCCGGCGCCGGAGCTGAAGGCAAACGATCTGAAAGGCGCTCCCAAAACCCTGGCCGACTACCGCGGCAAAGTGGTGCTGCTCAATTTCTGGGCCTCGTGGTGCCCGCCCTGTCTGCGCGAAATGCCGTCGATGGAGCGCCTGCGGGTGAAGATGGCGGGGCGGCCGCTGGCGATCGTCGCGCTCGACAGTGCCGAAACCGTGGACGAGGTGAATGCCTTTTTGTCCAAAATGAAGCTGGGTTTTCCGATCCTGCTCGATCCGGATGGCAGCAACACCAAACGCTGGAAAGTGTTTGCCCTGCCCACCACTTTCCTGCTGGATGCCAGGGGGCGCGTGCGCTACGTGCTGACCGGGCCAACCGAGTGGGACGAGGGCGAGGCGCTCGCGATGATCGAGTCGCTGCTGGCCGAGACGTCCGCACCGGCGAAGCGGGTTGAATCGCGGCGTTTAACCCCTCAATAAATAAGGATTTTTATTAGGCGTGCTATAGGCTTATCAGCCATTTTGCTTGCCATGCCGGGTGCTTGAAGTGCAAAATAACGGCATATTCGGAATATTTAATATATAGCCGTCCCCGCAGCATCCAGCGCCGATGCGCTGGCGCTGCTTCCAGCAGTCACCTAGTGTGTATATCCGGGCAGGAAAAAACCGGTTTCGTCATGGAACCGCGGGGACCATTTTGAACCTAGAGACCGCATGAACGCCAAGATCAAACTCGAAAATCACGACGCGCAGGAAATCAAGTACACCACGTGTTACATGTGCGCGTGCCGTTGCGGCATCAAGGTGACGCTGGAGGACAACAAGGTCCGCTTCATCCAAGGCAACCGCAACCATCCCACCAACCAGGGCGTGCTGTGCGCCAAGGGTTCGGCCGGGATCATGAAGCAGTATTCCACCGCCAAGCTGACCCAGCCTTTGATGAGGAAGCCGGGCACCGAGCGCGGTGAGGGGATTTACGAGCCGATTTCCTGGGAACAGGCGCTCGACGTGCTGACCGCCCGCCTGGAAGAAATCCGCGCGACCGATCCCTCCAAGCTGGGATTCTTCACCGGGCGCGACCAGATGCAGGCGCTGACCGGCCTGTGGGCGCAGCAGTTCGGCACCCCCAACTGGTCGGCGCACGGCGGTTTCTGTTCGGTCAACATGGCGGCGGCCGGCCTCTATTCGATCGGCTTCTCGTTCTGGGAATTCGGCGCGCCCGACTGGGATTACGCCAAGTACTTCCTGATGTGGGGCGTGGCCGAAGACCACTCGTCCAACCCGATCAAGATCGGTCTGGAGAAGCTCAAGCGCCGCGGCGGCAAGTTCGTCACCGTCAACCCGGTGCGCACCGGCTATTCGGCGATCGCCGACGAATGGCTGCCGATCAAGCCGGGCATGGACGGCCTCTTGGCCATGGCCATGGTGCACGTGCTGCTGAAGCACGAGCAATTCGACTACGAATTCCTGGTGCGCTACACCAACGCCTCCTGGCTGGTGGTGCAGGCGCCGGGCCAGAAGGGCGACGGCCTATTCCTGCGCGACGAGAACGACCAGCCGCTGATCTGGGATATCGACAAGGAAGCGTTCAGGAACGGCCTCGACGGCGACATCGCCCCGGCGCTGTTCGGCGAATTCGTGGCGCCCGACGGCCGCCGCGTCAAGACCGTGATGTCGATGATGGTCGAGCGCTATCTCGACGATCGCTACGCGCCGGAAAACGTGGCACTCGAATGCGGCCTGCCGGCCGAGACCATCGAGCGCATCGCGCTGGAAATGGCGCACGTCGCGTTCAAGGAGACGGTCGAGCTGCCGATCGAATGGACCGACGTGTGGGGCAAGAAGCACGACAAGGTCGTGGGCCGCCCGGTGGCGATGTATGCGATGCGCGGCATCGCGGCGCATTCCAACGGCTTCCACTCCTGCCGCGCGATCCACATGATCCAGATGCTGCTGGGCGCGCTCGATGCGCCGGGCAACTTCCGCGCCCGCGCGCCGTATCCGAAGCCGATTCCGCCGCACCAGCTGCCGGAAAACAACATCGACATCATCAACGCGCCGAACACGCCGCTGTCGCGTCCGCCGCTCGGTTTCCCGACGCGTCCGGAAGACCTGGTGGTGGACGAATTCGGCAACCCGCTGCGCATCGACAAGGCCTATTCGTGGGAAGTGCCGATCGCCTCGCACGGCCTGATGCACATGGTCATCACCAACGCGACCCACCACGATCCCTACGCGCTCGACACGCTGATCCTGTTCATGGCCAACATGGCGTGGAACTCGACCATGAATACGTCGAACGTGCAGGACATGCTGCGCGCGAAAGATCCGGAAGAGCCCGGCCAGTACAAGATTCCGTTCCTGGTGGTGATCGACGCCTTCCATTCGGAGATGACCAACTTCGCCGACCTGATCCTGCCGGACACCACTTATCTCGAGAGGCACGACTGCATTTCGCTGCTCGACCGGCCGATTTCCGAGCCGGATGCGGCGGCCGACGCGATCCGCTATCCGCTGGTCAAACCCGACCGCGACGTGCGGCCGTGGCAGGAAGTCATGGTCGAACTGGCCTCGCGGCTGAAATTCCCGGCCTTCACCAAGCCGGACGGCACGCGCAAGTTCAAGGACTACCCCGACTTCATCGTCAACTACGAGCGTTCGCCGGGTGTGGGCTTCCTGGCCGGCTGGCGCGGCAAGGACGGCACCCAGTCGCTCAAGGGCGAGCCCAATCCCAAGCAGTGGGAAAAGTACATCGAGAACCAGAGCTTCTTCGCGCACCACTGGCCCGACAACCAGAAATACATGCGCTACGCCAACAAGGACTACCTTGAGGTGGCGGCGGATGTCGGCTTCGTCGGCAAGGCCGAGCCCATCATCATGCAGTTCTATTCCGAGCCGCTGCAGAAATTCCGCCTGGCGGGGCAGGGCCTGTACGACGGCCCGCAGCCCAACAACCAGATCGACCGTGAGCGCCTGGTGAAGTACTTCGACCCGCTGCCGATGTGGTACGAGCCGCTCGAGCAGCAGCGCGTCGACAAGGACGAGTACCCCTTCTTCGCGCTGACCCAGCGTCCGATGTTCATGTACCACTCGTGGGATTCGCAGAACGTGTGGCTGCGGCAGATCATGGCGCAGAACTACATGTACATGAACGCGCGCCGTGCGGCCGAAATGGGCATCAAGGACTTCGACTGGATCTGGGTCGAGTCGCACAACGGCAAGATCCGCTGCCAGGTCAAGACCATGGAAGGCACCCAGGAAAACACCCTCTGGACCTGGAACGCCATCGGCAAGCAGAAGGGCGCCTGGGGCCTGAAGGAGAACGCCTCAGAAGCAACCAAAGGCTTCCTGCTCAATCACCTGATTTCCGAGCTGCTGCCGGAAAAATCCGGCGAGCGCCGCGTCACCAACTCCGACCCGGTGACCGGCCAGGCGGCCTGGTTCGACCTGCGCGTGAAGATATGGAAGGCCGCGCCGGGCGAGACCGGCTCGTGGCCGCAGTTCGATGCGCTGAAGTCGCTGCCGGGCGACGAGCGTTATGAGCGCCCCGACGTGTTGCGCTATGACGCGCGCAGCCATGAAAAAAACTGAGCAGTCCCTGAATAAATAAAGCGAGCACAACATGAGACTTGGATTGGTCATCGACCTCGACGTGTGCGTGGGTTGTCACGCCTGCGCCATCGCCTGCAAGGAATGGAACGCCTCCGGCACCATCGGCCCGTTGTCCGACTACCAGCCCTACGGCGCCGAGCCGTCGGGCGTGTGGTTCAACCGGATTCGCCATTACGAAATGGACGAGTATCCGAACAACAAGACGGTCAACTTCCCGATGTCGTGCATGCACTGCGAGGACGCCGACTGCGTCACCGTGTGCCCGACCGGCGCCTCGTACAAGCGCGCCGAAGACGGCATCGTGCTGATCGACCAGGACAAGTGCATGGGCTGCAACTACTGCTCGTGGGCCTGCCCCTATGGCGCGCGCGAGCTCGATCGCTCGTCCGGCACGATGAAGAAGTGCACCCTGTGCGTCGACCGCATCTACGACCAGGAGCTGCCGGTCGAGGAACGCCAGCCCGCGTGCGTGCTGACCTGCCCGGCTCACGCCCGCATGTTCGGCGACTTCGACGATCCCGATTCGGCGGTGTCGCGCACCGTGCGCGAGCGCGGCGGCTTCCCGCTGATGCCCGAGCTCAACTACAACCCGACCAATCAGTACCTGCCGCCGCGCCGCAAGCCGGTGATCCCGGTCGACACCAAACCGAAAGGCGGGCTGAAGGAAAGCATCAAGCAGTTCGCCAACAAGCTGGTGCGCCGCTAAAGGCGTGCGAGAACTTACCCTTCGCCATCGCGAGTGAAACGAAGCAATCCGGATCGCTCGCAGTATCAACGGACTATGGATCGCCACGGCTCCTCGAGCCTCGCGATGACGGAATAAATCAGGAAAAACCATGCATCCCGCTTTCTCAGTCATCTTCTTCACCGTGGCATCGGGCGCCGGTTTCGGCCTGTTCTCGCTGCTCTTCATCGCCGACGTGTTCAAGCTCGGCGGCGGCTTCAATCGCGAGCAGCTGATCGTCGGCGGCCTGATGGCGCTGGGCCTGATCGTGTTCGGTCTCTTGTCGTCCACCTTCCACCTCGCCAACCCGAAAAACGCCTGGCGCGCCTTCAGCCGCTTCCGCACCTCGTGGCTGTCGCGCGAAGGCGTGTTCGCCGTGGTGTTCATGCCGCTGGCGCTGATCTATCTCGCCAGCATCTGGTTCGACGCGCCGCTGTGGCTGCGCGAAACCTTCGGCTTCCTGTCGGCCGTGCTGGCCTGGATCACGGTGTTTTCCACCGGCATGATCTACGCCTGCCTGAAAACCATCCGCCAGTGGAACACCCCGCTGGTGCCGGCCAACTACCTGGCGCTGGGCTATGCCAGCGGCAGCCTGCTGCTGCTCCTGGGCGCGGTCGTCGCGGGTCTCGACACCACGCCCTACATCGCGATGTCGGCGCTGATCGTCTCGATCGCCGCGGTGCTGAAAGCGATCTACTATTTCTGGATTCGCAGCCCCGGCCTCACGCCCACCATCAATACCGCCACGGGCCTCACCCGCGCCCAGGTCAAGCTGCTGGACACCGGCCATACCCACGGCACCTTCCTCACCCAGGAATTCGGCTTTCAGATCGCGCGCCGGAAAGCGGGCCTGCTCAAGGTCGTGGTTTTTGTGGTGGGCTTCGCGCTGCCCGGCCTGATGCTGGTGTGGGTGTTCAACCAGCATGGCGGACAAACCGCAGCCATCGTCGCGGCCTTTGCCGGCATCGTCGGTGCCGCGGTCGAGCGCTGGCTGTTTTTCGCGGAGGCCCGCCACGTGGTGAACCTGTATCACGGCGCCCGGCGCTGCTAAGCGACGCCCTGGATGCAGTAGCTCCCCGTGTGTGGACGGTCCGCCCCGGTGCGGAATTCGCGGGGCGAGTACCCAAGGGCATAAAGGCGCCCCGCAGGTTCGCGCTTTGCGTGTTTCACGCTTTACTATATATTAGAAAATTCTAATTTATCCGTGACAGGAGTGTGAGTTCTATGTTTGGACTGTCAGGTTTCAAGGAAGTCGATCCCGGCTATGTGGCCGAAATCGCCGCCAAGGGCGCGCATCTGATCGATGTGCGCACCGAGGCCGAAGTCGCGCAGGGCGTGATCGATGGCGCCATCCACATTCCGCTGCATTTGCTGCCGTTGCGTGCGTCCGATATTCCCCAGGACAAGCCCGTGGTGATCTACTGCCGATCCGGTGCCCGTTCGGCGCAGGCGTGTGCGTTCATGGCCTCGAAAGGCTACGACAACATGCACAATCTGGCCGGCGGCATCATGGCGTGGGCGCGGTCAGGCAACGCGCTCAGCCTGCCGCGCTAAGGAATGCAAACTACGGGGAATGGCCAGAGGGTCCTGTTGCGCAGCAATTTCGGTTGCAATAGGGGAGCATCTGGTTTAAGGTACCGCAGCCTTTTTTAGTACATGCCGATTTAATTGTAAGGAGAACTCAATGAACTTCGATAAAGAACTCGACGCACGTGGCCTGAACTGCCCCCTGCCCATCCTGCGCGCCAAAAAAGCCCTGGCAGAAGTCGCCAGCGGCCAGGTGCTGAAGATCCTCTCCACCGACCCGGGTTCGGTCAAGGATTTTGCCGCCTTTGCCAAGCAGACCGGCAACGAACTGCTCTCCACCGCAGAAGCGGGTGGCGAATTCACCTTCTTCATGAAGAAAAAGTAAACACCCCACCCCCAAAACCAGCGCCGTCGTTCCTGGAGCACTCAGCCAAGAACTTGCGGCGCTGTTTTTTTTGACAGCAAGAGGAGAGACCGAGCATGGATACCAAAAAAATGGCCATCATCGCCACCAAGGGCACGCTGGACTGGGCTTACCCCCCGTTCATCCTGGCCTCGACAGCGGCCGCGCTGGGCTATGAAACCCAGATTTTCTTCACCTTCTACGGCCTCCAGCTCGTGCGCAAGGACCTGTCCGTGCTCAAGGTCAGCCCGCTCGGCAACCCCGGCATGCCGATGAAGATGCCGTTCGGCCCCAAGTGGTTCAAGAGCATCAACTGGAACATGCCCAACGCCATCCAGGCGATCATCCCCGGCTACGAAAGCGTGGCCACGGCCCTGATGAAGCAGACCATCGCCAACAACGGCGTGGCGACCATCCCCGACCTGCGCGAGCTGTGCCAGGAAGCCGAAGTCAAGTTCATCGCCTGCCAGATGACCGTCGAACTGTTCGGTTTCGACCATTCCGACTTCATCGACGGCCTCGAATACGGCGGCGCCGCCACCTTCTTCGAATTTGCGGGCGAGAGCGACATCTGTCTGTTTATTTAAAGAAACAATATCTGACTGATACTTTGCCACATGATGAAAATGAGCCGAATACATTCGGCTCATTTTTTTATGTGTCTTTTGTACCACATCCGGTTTGGATGATATCGACAAGATGAATGCCCCCGCTTGTCTAAGCGCCACTGGGCGCGTAGGCTTCGGGACGAGCTATTCAATAAGCTTATACGTAATAACTTTCCCCCAGGAGGATATCAATGAAGTTCACTCGCGTTTTCGCATTCATGGCACTGGCCGGTCTGGCCGGCAGCGCCTACGCCACCAACGGTTACTTTGCTCACGGTTACGGCATGAAGGCCAAGGGCATGGCCGGTGCATCCACCGCGACCCATGACGATGCTTTCTTCGGTGCCAACAACCCGGCGGCGGCGGCCTTTGTGGGCAATCGCATCGATCTGGGTGTGGATCTGTTCAGCCCGCGTCGCGAAATGAGCCGGACGGGAGCTACTGCCGTTCCCGGTAGCGTTGAAAGCGACTCCGACTACTTCCTGGTGCCCGAGTTTGGTTACAACCGCATGGTCAATAACAATCTGGCGCTTGGTGTGACCGTGTATGGCAATGGCGGCATGAATTCCGATTACGCCGGAGGCCAATTCGATTGTACGGCTATCGGCGGAGGACCCGGTAGCAATGCGCTATGTGGTATGGGCAGTTTGGGCGTCGACTTGATGCAGTTGATCGTTGCACCGACGGCGGCTTACAAGATTGCCCCCAATCATTCTATCGGTGTTTCGCCGTTGCTGGGCTACCAGCGCTTCAAAGCTGAAGGGCTCCATGCTTTTGCAGCGATCTCTACTGATTCTACTGGGGCTACACTTACTAACGCCGGCTACGATAATTCGTTTGGCTATGGCGTGCGTGTGGGTTATATGGGCAAGATCACCCCGACTGTAACTATCGGCGCCGCTTACGCTTCCAAGATGAACTTCGAGGAGTTCGACAAGTATGCGGGCCTCTTCGCTGAGCAGGGCGACTTTGATATTCCCGAAAACTACAACATCGGCGTGGCATGGCAGGCAACTCCCGCACTCAAGCTCGCTCTGGATTACCAGCGAATTAATTACAGTGGTGTTGATTCAATTGCCAACTCGAGCCAGCAACTTGGATGTCCGGGTACTGGATGTCTTGGTGGAAACACGGGTATTGGTTTTGGGTGGTCTGACGTCGACGTGTGGAAATTGGGTGCCGAATACAAATATAGCAATGCATTGACATTGCGGGCAGGCTATAACCATGGCGATAACCCGATCCAGGCGCGCGATGTCACTTTTAACATTTTGGCACCGGGTGTTGTACAGGATCATGTCACCTTAGGATTTACCTATACGCTTGCTTCTGGCAACGAAGTGACCATGAGCTATATGCATGCCTTCGAAAACGAAGTGACCGGTACGCCTAACCCTGTTTATTTCCCCGTGGGTGGCACCGAAGAAATCAAGATGTACCAGGACGCGATCGGCATCCAGTACAGCTGGAAGATGTAATTTTCAGCAGCACTTGGGCTGATTAAAAACCGGGGTCGGATGGCCCCGGTTTTTTTATGTGCGCCCGGCACGGGCGCACTCTTGTGGGTGGAAGTCCCACCGTAAGTTGATCACGACGAACGAAGCGAAGCGCAACTGCATGAGGGTGACCGGGTGTGGGGAGGAAGCGTGGAGCGAAACTGCG
>JAMCVR010000156.1:0-8198 GCA_023475455.1 Thermoplasmatota archaeon
GTGCGGTCGCCGACGCCGATGGCCAGCGCGCCGCCCGACCCCCCTTCGCCGACGATGCTGCAGATGATCGGCGTTTTCAGTTCGGCCATCACGTACAGATTGCGCGCGATGGCTTCGGACTGGCCGCGTTCCTCGGCGCCGATGCCGGGATAGGCGCCCGGGGTGTCGATGAAGGTGAAGATCGGCAGGCCGAACTTCTCGGCCAGGCGCATCAGGCGCAAGGCCTTGCGATAGCCTTCGGGACGCGGCATGCCGAAATTGCGGACAATTTTTTCCTTGGTGTCGCGGCCTTTCTGGTGGCCGATCACCATCACCGGCTCGCCGTTGAAGCGCGCCATGCCGCCGACGATCGCGGCGTCGTCGGCATAGGCGCGGTCGCCGTGCAGTTCGGAAAAATCGGTGAACAGTCCCTGCACGTAGTCGAGCGTGTAGGGTCGCTGCGGATGGCGCGCCACCTGCGACACCTGCCAGGCGTTGAGCTTGGCATAGATGTCCTTGGTCAGCGTCTGGCTCTTTTTCTGCAGGCGGCGGATTTCCTCCGAGATATCGAGGGCGGAGTCGTCCTGCACGAAGCGCAGTTCTTCGATCTTGGCTTCGAGCTCGGCGATCGGCTGCTCGAAGTCGAGGAAGGTGATTTTCATCGGTGGTCTTTAATCAGGCTGTCACGGAAAACAGGTCAGCCGGGCATTTTAGCAGCCCGATGCCATTTCCCATGCGCCCTCTTAATGATGGTGATGGCCGTGCGCGCCGTGCGCGTGGCGGTGCTCGACCTCGTCCGGCGAGGCGGCGCGCACCTCGGCCACCACACACTGGAAATGCACCGCCTGCCCCGCGTAGGGGTGGTTGCCGTCGACCACCACCTTGTCTTCGGCGATGTCGGTCACGGTGTAGAGCATTTCCTCGCTGCCGTCGACCGGCGAGCCGACGAACTGCATGCCGATCTCGATGTCGTCGGGGAAGGCGTCGCGCTGTTCCAGCCGCACCAGATCATCCTCGTATTCGCCGAAGGCATCGGCCGGCTGCAGCTTGAGGTCGATGGTGTCGCCCACTGCCTTGCCTTCCAGTGCCTGTTCCACCAGCGGGAAAATGTTGTCGTAGCCGCCGTGCAGGTAACTGACGGGTTCGTCGCTCTCTTCCAGCAGCTTGCCCTCCATGTCGCGAACGATGTAGGTGATGGTGACGACGGTGTCCTTGCCGATGTTCAATTGAGTTCTCCTTTGCCCATTAAAGCAACCAGTTGAAGCACTTCCGCCGCGTGACCGCGGCTGGAAACGCCGTACAGGGCGTGACGGATGACGCCCCGTTTGTCGATGATGAAGGTGGAGCGCACCAGACTTTTACGCATGACGCCGTCCACCTCCTTGTCCTGCAGCACGCCATAGGCTGCGCAGGTCGCCTGTTCCTTGTCGGCCAGCAGACGCACGCTGATGCCGTGCTTGTCGCGGAATTCGCCGTGCTTGATACAGTCGTCGCGCGACACCCCGAGCACCGTGGCGCCCAGTTTGGAGAAGTCGCTTTCCAGTTCGGAAAATTCAATGGCTTCTGCCGTGCAGCCCGGCGTGTCGTCGCGCACATAGAAGTACAGCGCGAGCGTCTTGCCCCGAAACTGGGACAGTTCGACGATGTTCATGTCCGCGTCCGGATTGGAAAAATCCGGCGCGCGGTCTCCCGCTTTCAACATGGGGGCTCCACCACGCAAATTTCGGCAGCATTCTAACAGGGAGCGCCCGATCACATCGTTATAATTCCGCGCATGACGACGACCCTGCTTGGCGGCCTGAGCCCCGCCCGTTTCCTGCGCGATGTCTGGCACAAGCGCCCGCTCCTGATCCGCAACGCGGTGCCGGGCTTTACCGGCCTCTTGACGCCCGGCGAGATGCAACGGCTGGCCTGCCGCGACGATGTCGAGTCGCGCCTGATCCAGGGCAGCGGCACCCGCTGGCAGCTCGATCACGGCCCGTTCGGCAGAAGCGGCTTCAAACGCCTGCCCAAAACCGGGTGGACGCTGCTGGTGCAGTCGCTCAACCACGTCCTGCCCGAAGCCGACGCGCTGCTGGCGCGCTTCAGCTTCATCCCGCACGCCCGACTCGACGACCTGATGGTGAGCTACGCCGTGCCCGGCGGCAGTGTGGGACCGCACTTCGATTCCTACGACGTCTTCCTGCTGCAGGGCCAGGGGCATCGCCGCTGGCAGATCAGCACGCAATCCGATCCGGCCCTGCTGGACGATGCGCCGCTGAAAATCCTGCGCCATTTCAAGGCCGAAGAAGAGTGGGTGCTCGGCCCCGGCGACATGCTCTACCTGCCGCCGCACGTCGCGCATTACGGCGTCGCCGAAGACGCCTGCATGACCTATTCGATCGGCTTTCGCGCCCCCACATCCGAAGAACTGGCGCACGGTTTCCTGATGCATCTGCAGGACACGCTCACGCTGGAAGGCCGCTACGCCGATCCCGATTTGCGACTGCAAAGCCACCCCGGCGAAATCAGCCGGGCGATGCTGGCGCAGATCGAAGACATGATCGCCAACATCAAATGGAGCAAGCGCGACATCGCCGAGTTTTCCGGACGCTATCTGTCCGAACCCAAGCCGAATGTGTTCTTCGATCCGCCCGAAGCACCGCTCAGCCGCGCGGGCTTCAACAAGGAGGCCAACAGGAAGGGGGTGGCGCTCAATCCCAAATCGCGCCTGCTGTTCGCAGGCGGACGTTTTTTCATCAATGGCGAGGCCTTTACGCCGGCAGCCGACGAAACCGCCGCGCTGGAGCGACTGGCCGATCGGCGCCATCTCGCGCCGCCCTTGCCCGCCGCGCTGCGCGAGCGCTTCTATGACTGGTACGAAGCCGGCTGGCTGGAGATCGACGCATGAATACCTTTGAAACCCCCGCCGAATTCCGCACCGCATTCGACGCGCTGCTGGGAAAGACGCAACGTCAACTGAGACTCTATGACCATGACTTGAGCCTGCTCGACATCGACCATGCGCCGCGCCACGCTGCCCTGCGCGCGCTGTGCGTGACGGGCGGCGGCCGCCGCATCGAGCTGCTGCTCGACGACATCAGCCTCGTGGCCCGCAAGCATCCCCGCCTGATGCAGCTGGTGCGCGACTTCGGCCACGTCCTCGAAATCCGCCAGGCCGATCCCGACGCGCCGCGTCCCGATGAGGCTTTCGTGCTCGCCGACCGCCACGGCGTGCTGCTGCGCGCCGACAAGGCCGCGGTGCGTGGCACGCTCCACCTGGACGACGCGCGCGACGCCGTATTGCTGAATCAGAGTTTCGATGGCATGTGGCAGCGTTCGCCGGCCGGCGTGTCGGCGACGACGCTGGGGCTGTAAGGTTTAACCTAAATTCCTCACCACAGAGACACAGAGAAAGACAAGAAATCAATACTTCGCACATGGCCACTCACCCGAGAGGTGACTGGGTATCACGATGCAAGTCTTTGTTTTTTCCTCTGTGTCCCAAGGGATACCGTCCCTGCGGGACATATCTCTGTGCCTCTGTGGTTCAAATGCGGTTTAAAGCCCGCTCAGCCAGTCCAGTTCGGGCTCGCTGAAGCCCGCTGCGCGGCGCGCGGCCAGATTGAACGGCGGCCTCAGCGGCGGCGCATCGTATTCGACCAGCAACCGGCGAAACGTCGCCTCGGGTTCCAGGCCGCGCGCCGCGCACAACCAGCCGAACCAGCGGCTGCCGACGGCGACGTGGCCGATCTCGTCGCGTTCGATGACGGCGAGAATCTCGACCATGCGCAGGTCGTTCACGGCCTTCAGTTTGTCGACGATCAGCGGCGTGGCGTCGAGCCCGCGCGCTTCCAGCACGCGCGGCACCAGCGCCATGCGCACCAGCGGATCGTGCGCGGTTTTCAGCGCCATCTCCCACAGGCCGCCGTGCGCGGGGAAGTCGCCGTAGGCGACACCCAGCGTCGCCAGGTGCGCGTTCAGCAGATCGAAGTGCAGCGCTTCCTCGTCGACCACCCGCAGCCAGTCGGCGTAATACGCCGGCGGCATGCCGGCAAAGCGGTGGGCGGCGTCGAGCGCCAGGTTGATCGCGTTGAATTCGATATGCGCCAGCGCATGGATGAGCGCGGCGCGGCCGGGCGGGGTGTCGGCGCGGCGGCGCGGCACTTTTTGCGGCGGAATCAGTTCGGGTTTCTCCGGTTGCCCCGGCCGGTCGATCGGCGTGCGGGCGGCGTCGGCCGCAACATCCAGACGGCCGGCCTGCCAGTCCGCAACCAGCGCGTGCGCGCAGGCGACCTTGGCCGCCGGCTCCCTCGTCTGCAGGCAGGCAGCGAGCCGCCCGGGCAGCGGCGCTAGCGCCGGTCCACCCACCGGATGCCTGCCAATGCGATGGCCAGAAAGATCAGCAGCGGCAGGATCGCCACCACGACAGCGGGCCAGTCATTCAGCAAACCGAGGTGACCGAACAGACGGCTCAGCAGATGGAAGCCGAGACCGGCCAGAATGCCGATGAAAATCTTGCCGCTGGTGCCGCCGGCACGCGGCCCCTGGATGGCGAACGGCATGGCGATCAGCATCATGATCGGGATGACGAAGGGGCTGATGAATTTCGACCACAAGGCGAGTTCGTAACGCGTCGCTTTCTGGTTGTTTTCCTTGAGGTGCGCCACGTAGCGCCATAAGGTACGCGCCGACATCTTTTCCGGTGCGACCAGCAACACGCTGAGGATGTCGGGCGTCAACACCGATTGCCAGTCCTGGCGCGCGCTGCGCGTCGCCCGAATGCCGTCGCTGCCGAAGCGCGTTTCCATGACCTGCTGCAAATCCCAGGTCTGGCCGCCGCGCCAGCCGGCCTGTTCGGCGGCGCGGATCCAGCTCAGGCTGCCCTCGGCATCGAAGCCGTAAATCTCGATGCCACGCAGGGTATTGTCGGGCATCACTTCGCGCACATTGATGAAGGCGCTGCCGTCCTTGACCCACAGTCCGGAGCGGAATTGCTGCGCCACCACCGAACGGGTGGCCAGCAGTTTGTAGCGCTGCGCGGCCTGTTCCGACCACGGTGCCACGTATTCGCCGAGCACCAGCACCAGCAGCGACAGCAACACGCCGATCAGCGCGAAATACCCCGCCACCCGCCAGTTGGACAGGCCCGATACGCGCATCACCGCATATTCCGAATTGCCCACCAGGCGCGACAGCGCGAACAGCGTGCCGAGCACGGCCGCCACCGGCAGGATTTCATACAGATGCCCGGGGACATTGAGCGCCACCACCACGACAGCCTGTCCCAGGCCGTAATCGTTGCGTCCCAGGCTGCCGAGTTCCTGCATCACGTCGAAAAACGCGAACAACACCATCAGCGCCAGCAACACGAAGCCCGACGCCACCAGCACCTGCCCTGCCAGATAACGCGCAAGCAGCGTCATGCATGCCTCCCGCGCGGAGCATATTGCCGATTGCGCTGGTAAAACAGGGCGGCCGCGGCGAACAGCATCAGCAGGTGCGAAGCGGACATTCCCACCCAGGGATTGAGCTTTTCCTGCGCCACCCAGGCCTGCGACAGCGACAGCAGGTTGTTGTAGACGAAATACAGCAGCAGCGCGATCACCAGGCCGTAGGAGCGGCGCGCCCGCGTGTTGACATAACTCAGCGGAATGGCCATGACGGCGAGAATCAGCGCCGAGACCGGCACGCCCAGCCGCCACAGCAGTTCGGCGCGCGCAGGCGGGGCGGCGTCGGCCAGCAGCGCGTCCACCGGCGCCTGGCGGACGCCGGTTTCCCCGGCGCCGGCGGCAAGCGGATCGAGCCGCATCCAGTAACGCTCGAACTTCACGATGCGGTAGTCGAGCTGGCCGGGCGTGCCTTCGTAGCGGCGCCCGTCCTTGAACACCAGGTAGCGCGAGCCGTCGGGCAGCCGGGTGTGATTGCCTTCGCGCGCCACCACCAGGCCGAGCTGGCCGTCGATGCGAGACTGCATGAACACGTTGCGCACGATGCCGGTCAGCGGGTTGAGCGACTCGACGTAATAGACGCGCTGACTGGAGCCGGATTCGGCAAACAGGCCGGGGACGATCAGCGCGCTTTCGCTGCGGCTCTTCAGGTCCTGGCGATATTCGTTTTTCTTGGTCTGCATCCACGGGTTGAGCACCAGCGTCAGCAGCAGGATGACCAGCGAAAACGGCACCGCGAAGACCAGCACCGGCCGCATCCACTGCGTCAGCGACAGGCCGGCGTTGAGCCAGATGACCATTTCGCTGTCTCGCCACATGCGCGACAAGGGCAGCAATACGCCGGCAAACAGCGCAATCGTCATCAATACCGGCAAAAAATACAGCAGCGAGAATCCAAGGAAGGCGAACACCGCCTCGTTGGCAAGCTCGCCGCGCGCCACGTCGCCGAGCAGACGGATGAACAGCACCACCAGCGCGATCGCGATCAGCACCGTCAGCACGGCGCCGGTGGTGAGGCCCATCTCGCGGGTCAGCGCGCGGCGATAGAGCATCGGGCGTTCCGGAAAGCGTTCGCGACACGAACGGACTTTTGACATTCCGCCGCGCCCGCGCCAATAATCGCCCAATCGGCAACGCCGACCCTCGGCGCGACCATCCAACCGGCTACGCCTGACGGCGACGCAGCGGCAAATTGTATTTTTTTGAGCACAGACATGGAAAACAAGGAAATCGAACTCGAATTTAGCATAAAAAGCGGCGCGCCCGAAAAGCAGCGCACCGCCTGCGTCGTCGTCGGCGTGTTCGAAAGCCGCAAGCTGTCCGACCCGGCCATCGACATCGACCGCGCCAGCGACGGCTACCTGTCGGACATCCTGCGCGGCGGCGACATGGACGGCAAGGCCATTTCGCTGTCTCGCCACATGCGCGACAAGGGCAGCAATACGCCGGCAAACAGCGCAATCGTCATCAATACCGGCAAAAAATACAGCAGCGAGAATCCAAGGAAGGCGAACACCGCCTCGTTGGCAAGCTCGCCGCGCGCCACGTCGCCGAGCAGACGGATGAACAGCACCACCAGCGCGATCGCGATCAGCACCGTCAGCACGGCGCCGGTGGTGAGGCCCATCTCGCGGGTCAGCGCGCGGCGATAGAGCATCGGGCGTTCCGGAAAGCGTTCGCGACACGAACGGACTTTTGACATTCCGCCGCGCCCGCGCCAATAATCGCCCAATCGGCAACGCCGACCCTCGGCGCGACCATCCAACCGGCTACGCCTGACGGCGACGCAGCGGCAAATTGTATTTTTTTGAGCACAGACATGGAAAACAAGGAAATCGAACTCGAATTTAGCATAAAAAGCGGCGCGCCCGAAAAGCAGCGCACCGCCTGCGTCGTCGTCGGCGTGTTCGAAAGCCGCAAGCTGTCCGACCCGGCCATCGACATCGACCGCGCCAGCGACGGCTACCTGTCGGACATCCTGCGCGGCGGCGACATGGACGGCAAGGCCGGCAGCGTGCTGCTGCTGCACAAGGTGCCGAACATCCTGGCCGACCGCGTGCTGTTGGTCGGCCTCGGCAAGGAACGCGACTTTCACGAAAAAGCCTACCGCGATGCCATCGCCGGCGCAGTCAAGACACTGCGCGACACCGGCTCGATGGAAGCCGTCATCACGCTTTCCGAAATCCCGGTGAAGAAGCGCGACGTCACCTGGAACATCGAACAGGCGGTGATCAGCGCGCACGATGCGCTGTACCGCTTCGACCGCATGAAGAGCAAGCCGGACGAGGCGCGCCGCCCGCTCAAGCGCGTCACCTTCGCGGTGTCGCGGCGCGGCGAGCTCAAGTTCGGCGACATCGGCCTCGCGCGCGGGCTGGCCATCGCACACGGCATCGGTCTCGCCAAGGACCTGGGCAACACGCCGTCCAACATCTGCACCCCGGAATACCTGGCCGGCGAGACGAAGAAAGTAGCGAAAGCCTACGGTTTCGGCTGCGAGATCCTCGATTACGCCGCCTGCGACAAGCTCGGAATGGGTTCCTTCCTGTCGGTCGGCAAGGGCAGCGACAAGCCGCCGCGCTTCATCGTGCTGAAGCATGAAGGCGGCGCCAAGGGCGACAAGCCCGTGGTGCTGGTCGGCAAGGCGGTCACCTTCGACGCCGGCGGCATTTCGCTCAAACCGCCCGCCGAAATGGACGAGATGAACTACGACATGAGCGGCGGCGGCGCGGTCATCGGCGCCTTCCGCGCCATCGGCGAACTGGGGCTGAAACTCAACGTCGTCGGTCTCAT
>JAMCVR010000156.1:8411-13126 GCA_023475455.1 Thermoplasmatota archaeon
CCCCAGCGCGCTCTACAGCAACCACGACCCGCTCGCGCGCGAAATCGAACACGCCGCCGACCACGCCTGGGATCGCGTCTGGCGCATGCCGCTGTGGGACGACTATCAGGATCAGTTGAAGAGCAGCATTTCGCTCAAACCGCCCGCCGAAATGGACGAGATGAACTACGACATGAGCGGCGGCGGCGCGGTCATCGGCGCCTTCCGCGCCATCGGCGAACTGGGGCTGAAACTCAACGTCGTCGGTCTCATCCCGGCCTGCGAAAACATGCCGGATGCGAACGCCAACAAACCCGGCGACATCGTCACTTCGATGTCCGGCCAGACCATCGAAATCCTCAACACCGACGCCGAAGGCCGCCTCATCCTGTGCGATGCGCTGACCTATGCCGAGCGCTTCGAGCCCGACGCGGTGATCGACCTGGCGACGCTGACCGGCGCCTGCGTGATCGCGCTCGGCGCACACCCCAGCGCGCTCTACAGCAACCACGACCCGCTCGCGCGCGAAATCGAACACGCCGCCGACCACGCCTGGGATCGCGTCTGGCGCATGCCGCTGTGGGACGACTATCAGGATCAGTTGAAGAGCAGCCTCGCCGACATGGCCAACATCGGCGGCCGCCCGGCCGGCTCGATCACCGCCGCCTGCTTCCTGTCGCGCTTCGCCAGGAAATACCACTGGGCGCACCTCGACATCGCCGGCACCGCCTACACGGGCGGCCGGGAGAAGAAAGGCTCGACCGGGCGACCGGTCTCGCTGCTGGTGCACTTCCTCTTGAACCGCGCCGAAAAGTGACCGAGATCACCTTCTACACCCATGCCGACGACCCGCTCGACGTCGCCCGCCGCGTCGCCGCCAAGGCGTACGGCCAGGGCAGGCAGGTGATGCTTTACGCGCCGGATGCGGCGGTGGCCGACGCCATCGACCGCCTGCTGTGGACGACGCCCGCACTCGGCTTCGTGCCGCACTGCCGCGACAGCGACGCGCTGGCGGGCGAGACGCCGGTGCTGATCGGCACCGACGCCGATGCCCTGCGCAGCGCCGACGTGATGATCAACCTGCACCCCGAACAACCGCCCGCCTTTGCCCGTTTCGAACGTCTGGTCGAAATCGTCGGCCTGGATGAGGCCGGGATCGAGCAGGCGCGCGCGCGCTACCGCTTTTACAAGACGCGCGGCTACGCCCTGCACACGCACGACCTGCGCCAGCACGCCGGCCAGGAGGCCCGATGAGCGACAGTCCCCTGTTGAGCAAAATGGACGCGCTGCTGAGAAAGCATCGCGGAGGCGCCGATGGCGACAGCGATACGCCGCCCCAACCTGCGCCCGCGCAGCCCGCCGAACAGGCCGCGCCGCCAAACACCTGGCTGCCGGTGCTGACCCAGGTGATCGAGCGCGGCATCCCCCCCGCCGCCTCGGCGCCTGCGGTCTCGCCGCCTCCCCCGGCCGTGCCGCCCGCCGAACCCGAAGCGCCCGCGACTGATGCGTCCTCTTCCGTCGTGAGCGACACCCTGGCCGAGCAGTTGATGAGCGAACTGGCGCCCCGATTGTCGGAAGTGATGGAAAAGCAGGTCGCCGCCGAACTGCGCAAGAACCTCGACCAGACCGTGGCCAGCCTGCTTTCCCAGCTCGACGTCAACGTGCGTGAAATCGTACGCGACGCTGTCGCCGAAAAACTCAGGCAACCCCGCGATCCCACGACCTGAAACCGCATCCGGCAGCGCTTTGTAGCCGTCCCGATGGTTTTTTTGGGACGTGTCCCAGGGTTTTTTGGGATAATCCATCCTTTGCCCGCACGCCATGGAACTCGCCAAATCCTTCGAACCGGCCGACATCGAAAAACGCTGGTACGCCCACTGGGAAAGCGCCGGCTACTTCAAGGCGGGCGATGCGCCCGACGCCCCCGCCTACTGCATCATGCTGCCGCCGCCCAACGTCACCGGCACGCTGCACATGGGCCACGCCTTCCAGCACACCCTGATGGACGCGCTCACCCGCTATCACCGCATGGCGGGCGACAACACCCTGTGGCAGCCGGGCACCGACCACGCCGGCATCGCCACCCAGATCGTGGTGGAGCGCCAGCTCGACGCGCAGGGCATTTCCCGCCACGACCTCGGCCGCGAAGCATTCCTGAAAAAAGTCTGGGAGTGGAAGGAACACTCCGGCTCCACCATCACCCGCCAGATGCGCCGTCTCGGCACCAGCCCCGACTGGAGCCGCGAGCGCTTCACCATGGACGAGGGGCTGTCGAAGGCCGTCACCGAAGTCTTCGTGCGGCTCTACCGCGAAGGCCTGATCTATCGCGGCAAGCGGCTGGTGAACTGGGATCCTGTTCTCGGTACGGCGGTGTCCGACCTCGAAGTCGTCAGCAGCGAGGAAGACGGCTTCATCTGGGAAATCCACTACCCGCTGGAGGACGGCAGCGGCTTCCTGACCGTCGCCACCACCCGCCCGGAAACCCTGCTCGGCGACACCGCCGTCGCCGTGCATCCGGAGGACGAGCGCTACGCGCATCTGATCGGCAAGCACGTGCGCCTGCCGATCGCCGAGCGCAGCATCCCCGTCATCGCCGACGACTACGTCGACCGCGAATTCGGCACCGGCGTGGTCAAGATCACGCCGGCGCACGACTTCAACGACTGGCAGGTGGGGCAGCGCCACCAGCTGGTGGCGATCAGCGTGCTGACGCTCGACGCCAGGATGAACGAACTGTGCCCCACCGAATACCAGGGGCTGGATCGTTACGACGCGCGCCAGAAGCTGCTCGACGAACTGCATGAAAAAGGCCTCTTGGTTTCGGCCAGGCCGCACAAGCTGATGATCCCGCGCGGCGACCGTACCCACGCGGCGATCGAGCCGATGCTCACCGACCAGTGGTTCATGAGCATGGAAGGCCTGGCCAAGCAGGGATTGGCCGCAGTCGATTCGGGCGAGCTGAAGTTCGTGCCGGAGAACTGGACGACCACCTACCGACAGTGGCTGGAAAACATCCAGGACTGGTGCGTATCGCGCCAACTGTGGTGGGGCCACCGCATCCCCGCCTGGTACGACGCCGACGGCAATTTCTACGTCGCCCACAGCGAAGCCGAAGCCCGCAAGCAGGCCGGCGGACGCGAACTGACGCGGGACAACGACGTGCTCGATACCTGGTTCTCGTCCGCGCTGTGGCCTTTTTCCACCCTGGGCTGGCCCGAGCAGACGCCGGAACTCGAACGCTACCTCCCCACCTCGGTGCTGGTCACCGGCTTCGACATCATCTTCTTCTGGGTCGCGCGCATGGTGATGATGTCGCTGCACTTCACCGGCAAGGTGCCCTTCCGCGAGGTCTACGTGACCGGCCTGGTACGCGACTCCGAAGGCCAGAAGATGAGCAAGTCGAAGGGCAACGTGCTCGATCCGATCGACCTCATCGACGGCATCGCGGTGGACGAGCTTGTCGCCAAGCGCACCCAGGGCCTGATGAACCCCAAGCAGGCCGCCGGCATCGAGAAACGCACCCGCCGCGAATTCCCCGAGGGCATCGCCGCCTACGGCACCGATGCCCTGCGCTTCACCTTCGCCAGCCTCGCCACCCACGGCCGCGACATCAAGTTCGACCTGCAGCGCGCCGAGGGCTACCGCAACTTCTGCAACAAGCTGTGGAACGCCACCCGCTTCGCGCTGATGAACCTGGAAGGCCACGACTGCGGCCAGGACGCCGGCCAGACTATGGACTTCTCGGATGCGGACAAATGGATCGCCGCGCGCCTGCAGCAGGCCGTCGGCGAAGTGCGCGAGGCGTTCGCCGCCTACCGCTTCGACCAGGCCGCGCGCGCGATCTACGAATTCGTGTGGGACGAATACTGCGACTGGTACCTGGAACTCGCCAAGGTGCAGTTGAACAACGGCACGCCCGAGCAGCAGCGCGCCACCCGCCGCACCCTCGCCACCGTGCTCGAAACCACGCTGCGCCTCGCCCACCCCGTCATTCCCTTCATCACCGAAGAACTGTGGCAGAAGGTGGCTCCGCTCGCAGGCGTGACGGGCGACAGCATCATGCTCGCGTCCTATCCGCAGATCGATGCAGCGCAGCGCCACCCCGACAGCGTCGCGCGCATCCATCTGTTGAAGGATCTGGTCAACGCCTGCCGCACCCTGCGCGGCGAGATGAATTTGTCGCCCGCCCAGCGCGTGCCGCTGGTAATCGAAGGCGACGCCGCCGCGATCAACGCGCTCGCGCCCTACATCGTCGCGCTCGGCAAACTCTCCGAAGTCGGTGCCGTGCCCGCGCTGCCGCAAGCCGACGCCCCGGTCGCGCTGGTCGGCGACATGCGGATGATGCTGGTGGTGGCCATCGACAAGGACGCGGAGCGCGCCCGCCTGGCCAAGGAAATCGCCCGCATCCAGGGCGAAATCAAGAAGGCCGAAACCAAGCTCGCCAACCCCAGCTTCGTCGATCGCGCCCCGGCCGCCGTCGTGCAGCAGGAGCAGACGCGGCTGGCCGACTTCGCCGCCATGCTGCAGAAGCTGGAAGCGCAGCACGCGCGGCTGGGCTGATTCCCCTGCCCTCAGGTAATCAATGAACCAACACCCTCTGTTCAGGCATGCATCGGGATAGGGGACGGTCAATCCTGACCGCACCCCTCCCACACCACCCGGCATGCGGGTCCGCACCGGGCGGTTCGAGAAGTTGAGGTCATGAGAGTCGGGGTACGCCGAGTTTGTCGAAATAG
>JAMCVR010000255.1:0-1487 GCA_023475455.1 Thermoplasmatota archaeon
CGTCGATCTGCGGTTCCTTCTCGCGCGCCTCGGCCAGCGTTATGCCGAGTTCGTTGGGCACCAGCTTGACGAACTTGTCGACGAACAGGTAGGGCAGGTCGAGCACGCGGCCGACGTCGCGCAGCACCGCCTTGGCCGCCATGGTGCCGAAGGTGGCGATCTGCGACACCGCGGCGTGGCCGTACTTGTCCTTCACGTACTGGATCACGCGGTCGCGCCCGTCCTGGCAGAAGTCGACGTCGAAGTCGGGCATCGACACCCGCTCGGGGTTGAGAAAGCGCTCGAACAGCAGGTCGTAGCGCAAGGGATCGAGGTCGGTGATGCCGAGGCTGTAGGCGACCAGCGAACCCGCGCCGGAACCGCGCCCCGGCCCCACCGGCACGCCATTGTTCTTGGCCCAGTTGATGAAATCGGCCACGATGAGAAAGTAGCCGGGGAAGCCCATCTGGATGATGGTTCCGAGTTCGAATTCCAGCCGCTCCGTGTATTCCGGCAGTCTGGCGGCGCGCCAGGCTTCGTCGGGATAGAGGTGGGCCATGCGTTCATGCAGGCCCTCGAAGGCGCGCTGCCGCATGTAGTCGTCGAGGCTCATGCCGTCCGGCGTCGGAAAGTCGGGCAGCCGGCTCTTGCCGAGCTCCAGCGTGAGGTTGCAGCGCTTGGCGATTTCCACGCTGTTCCGCAAGGCTTCCGGCAGATCGGCGAACAGGTCCGCCATCTCGTCCGCCGTCTTGAAGTACTGCTCGGCGGTGAACGACCGGGGGCGGCGCGGGTCACCCAGCATCATGCCCTCGGCGATGCACACGCGCGCCTCGTGCGCCTTGAAGTCGTCCGGCGCGACGAACTGGATCGGATGGGTGGCGACCGCCGGCAGGTTCAGCGCCGCGCCGAGGTCGAGCAGGCCGTCGATCAGGCGCTCGGCATGCGGCTGGCCATAGCGCTGAAGTTCCAGGTAGTAGCGGCCGGGAAACAGCGCCGCCCAGGCCTCGGCCGCGGCGCGCGCGGCATCGGGCTTGTCGTCGAGGATCGCCTGCGCGACGTTGCCGGCGTCGCCGCCCGACAACGCCAGCAGGCCGGCGGTGCTGTCGTGCAGCCAGGCGGGGTCGATCTCGGCGCGGCCGCGATGGAGGTTGTCCTGGTAGGCACGGGTGAGCAGTTCGCACAGGCGGCGGTAGCCTTCGCGGTGCTGCACCAGCAGCAGCAGGCGCGAGGGCCGGTTGCGGTCGGCCGCATGGGTCACCCACACGTCGCAGCCGAAGATGGGCTTGATGCCGGCGCCGCGCGCCGCGCGGTAGAATTTCACCCAACCGAAGGTGTTGGACAGGTCGGACAGGCCGAGCGCGGGCATCGCGGTGTCGCGTGCGCGCCTGACCGCCTCGTCCACCCGCACCAGGCCATCGGCGACGGAATACTCGGTGTGCAGGCGAAGATGGACGAAGCGCGGGTCGGTCATGGGAGGACGGCAAAAAAGCAGGGGGCTATTTTAACGC
>JAMCVR010000255.1:1497-13040 GCA_023475455.1 Thermoplasmatota archaeon
GCTAAGGGTTTGAGAAATCTTGGTATTTTAGCTTATTTTCCGCAAAATCAACCAGCTTGTCGGTGAGCCGGCCGGCGCGTTCGAGGCGCTTGCACCAGGCCATCGGCGACGGAATACTCGGTGTGCAGGCGAAGATGGACGAAGCGCGGGTCGGTCATGGGAGGACGGCAAAAAAGCAGGGGGCTATTTTAACGCCGAGGACGGACGAGCAAAAAACAAAAGGCAGCCGAAGCTGCCTTTTGTTGGAACAAACACCGGAATTCAGTTGGCGCGGCGCTTGAATTCGTTGGTGCGGGTGTCGATTTCGATCATGTCGCCGATTTCGACGAATGCGGCCACCGGCAGCTCGAAGCCGGTGGGCTTGATGCGCGCGGGCTTCATCACCTTGCCCGAGGTGTCGCCGCGCACGGCGGGTTCGGTGTATTCGACTTCGCGGATGACGGTGGTGGGCATCTCGACCGAGATCGCCTTGCCGTCGTAGAACACCACTTCGACCGGCATGCCGTCGTCGAGGTAGTTCAGCGCGTCGCCGAGGTTGTCGCCTTCGACTTCGTACTGGTTATATTCGCTGTCCATGAACACGTACAAGGGATCGGCGAAGTAGGAATAGGTGCATTCCTTGCGGTCGAGGGTGACGGTGTCGAACTTGTCGTCGGCGCGGTAGACCGATTCGGTGCCGGCGCCGGTAAGCAGGTTCTTCAGTTTCATCTTGACGACGGAGGCGTTGCGGCCCGACTTCGAGAATTCGGCCTTCTGCACCACCATCGGGTCTTTGCCGATCATCACGACGTTGCCGGCGCGGAGTTCCTGTGCGATTTTCATGGGTGTGTGTCCTGCTGCGAGAGCGCTAAGGGTTTGAGAAATCTTGGTATTTTAGCTTATTTTCCGCAAAATCAACCAGCTTGTCGGTGAGCCGGCCGGCGCGTTCGAGGCGCTTGCACCAGGCCGCCGCATGCCGTTCGATGGCAGCCTGCTGCGCCCGCCATGCCGCCCAGCAGACGGCCATGCCGTCCGTGTCCGGCATGCCGTTCCAGCGCCGCCACATTCCGCTCAGCGCATGCGCGGCTTCGCCTTCCAGCCCTTCCGTGTAATGCGCCAGCAGCGCGTTCGCCTTGTCCCAGTGCGCATTCCCGGCCTGCGGGTAGGCCTGCCACACCAGCGGGCGCGCCGCCCACTGCGCGCGCACGCAGGAATCCTCGCCGCGCACGAAATTGAGACCGCACGCCCACAACAAATGGTCGTACGCATCCTGGTCCAGAAACGGCAGGATGTGCAGCCGCAAGGCGCCGCGCCGGTGCACCTCGCCCGCCCGCAAGCCGGCAACCGACAGCCACGCCGCCAGCTGCGGAATGACCCGGCCTTCGGGCACGAGACAGGTGACGGGATGCATGTCGGCCGCCCAGGCGTTGAGCAGGGCAGGCAGCGCCGGATTCTCGTAGGCGAACAGCGACACCCGCAATTCGTCCGCCTGCGGCGCTTCCAGCCCCAGTTGGCGCCAGAACGCCGTCGTCCCGGAACGCACGAACGCGGCGCGCCGCCCGGCCAGATCCGCCTCGGCCAGGAGGCCGCCGGTGTCTGCCGTATAGCCGGGAAAGAAGAAATACCGGGTCAGCGGCAGCCGCGGATGCGGCGATGCCAGGCCGTGGTGTTCGGCCACCCAGGGTTCGGCGCTCAGGTACTCGAGGTTGATCCAGACCGGCGGCGGCGACTGCACGCTCATTGCGGCCAGATAGGCGTCCGGCAGGGCGCAGCCGAAGGCATCGACCACCACCTGCGCCGGCGCGGTTGCGGCAAACGGCGTGCGCCACGCGCAGACCCTCACCCCCTCGCAGCGCTGCTCCGCGGAATCCGGGGCTATCGCCGGCCAGATGCGCTGAAACGCATGCAGATCGTCCACCCACAGCCGCACGTCCAGGCCATGCTCTTTGGCCAGCCCGCGTGCCAGCCGCCAGGCGATTCCGATGTCGCCGAAGTTGTCGACGACCTTGCAGAAAATGTCCCAGGTGGTGCGCATGGCGCGCATCCTACCGCATCGCGGGAAGCCGGAAGACGGGCCCGAGCGCGCCATTTTCCTCTCCGCCCCTGCCTGCCCGAGTTGAATGGAAACCACAGTTCGGCCGACCCCCTTGTTTTTTCACGTTTTCCCCCTTGTAAAAACTCATGCGCGGTAGTAAAAAGCAATCAGTTTGGTTTCAAGAACCGTGCAGGTTTGGCATTACCGCAGGGGCATCACCGGGTAGCGCGCTTGAATTCAGACCGACGGCCAAAAAATCACGCCGTCCTGTCGTCCGCCAACGCAGTCATGCTTATCGCGGTTATGTTTAGTGTCACGCCAAGGAGGGAGTTTGAATGGCAACAGGTACTGTCAAATGGTTCAGCGACGCCAAGGGCTTTGGCTTCATCACCCCCGATGACGGCGGCGAAGATGTGTTCGCGCATTTCTCCGCCATCCAGTCCAGCGGCTTCAAAACCCTGAAGGAAGGCCAGAAGGTCAGCTTCGAAGTCAGCCAGGGCCCCAAGGGCAAGCAGGCTTCCAACATCCAGCCGCAAGGTTGAGTTGTTGAACTGACCCCGCAAAAAACCCCGCTTCGGCGGGGTTTTTTGCGGGTTGACAAAGCTTACATCTTCGCAACCATCGCCTCGGCAAACGCCGAACACTTCACTTCGGTCGCGCCGTCCATCAGGCGCGCAAAGTCATAGGTCACGGTCTTGGCGGCGATGGCTTTTTCCATGCTGGCGACGATGAGGTCGGCCGCCTCGATCCAGCCCAGGTGGCGCAGCATCATCTCGGCCGACAGGATCAGCGAACCCGGGTTGACGTAGTCCTTGCCGGCGTACTTGGGCGCGGTGCCGTGGGTGGCTTCGAACATCGCCACGGTGTCGGACAGGTTGGCGCCCGGCGCGATGCCGATGCCGCCGACTTCCGCCGCCAGCGCGTCGGAAATGTAGTCGCCGTTCAGGTTCAGCGTGGCGATCACGTCGTACTCGTCCGGGCGCAGCAGGATCTGCTGCAGGAAGGCGTCGGCGATCACGTCCTTGATCACGATCCCGTTCGGCAGCTCCATCCACGGACCTTCGCCGATGAGCTTGGCGCCGAATTCGCGCGCGGCGAGCTCGTAGCCCCACTTCTTGAAGCCGCCTTCGGTGAACTTCATGATGTTGCCCTTATGGACGAGCGTCACCGATTTTCTCCCATTATCCAGCGCGTACTGGATCGCCTTGCGGATCAGCCGCTCGGAACCTTCGACCGAGACCGGCTTGATGCCGATGGCCGAGGTTCCGGGGAAGCGGATTTTCGTCACGCCCATTTCCTGCTGCAGGAAGGCGATCACCTTCTGCACCGCCTCGGAATTGGCTTCCCACTCGACGCCGGCGTAAATGTCCTCGGTGTTCTCGCGGAAGATCACCATGTCGACCTTTTCCGGCGCCTTCACCGGGCTCGGCACGCCGGTGAAGTAGCGCACCGGGCGCAGGCACACGTACAAATCCAGTATCTGGCGCAGCGCCACGTTGAGCGAGCGGATGCCGCCCGAGGTCGGGGTGGTGAGCGGGCCCTTGATCGAGATCACATAGTCCTTCACCGCCTGCACGGTCTCGTCCGGCAGCCACTGGTCGCCGCCGTAGACCTTGGTTGCCTTCTCGCCGGCAAACACCTCCATCCAGGCGATCTGGCGTCTGCCAGAGTAGGCCTTGGCCACCGCGGCGTCGACCACGCGGCGCATCGCCGGGGTGATGTCGACGCCGGTGCCGTCGCCCTCGATGAAGGGGATGATGGGCGTATCGGGCACGTTCAGCGTGTTGTCGGCGTTGACGCTGATTTTCTGGCCCGCGGCGGGAATCTGGATGTGCTGATAAGTCATGGCTGGATAAATTAAGGTGAGTGCTCGTGTAACGTTAAAATGGGCGTTTTTTCAGAAGTTTGTTTCTAGCGTGGCGCGATTGATCCTGTTCAACAAACCCTACGGCGTGCTGAGCCAGTTCACCCCCGAGGGGCGCTGGCAGGGCCTGCGCGACCATCTTGCCGTGCCCGGCGTGTACGCGGCCGGCCGGCTGGACGCCGACAGCGAAGGGCTGCTGATTTTAACCGATGACGGCGCGACCCAGAGCCGCATCGCCGATCCCAGACACAAGCTACCCAAAACCTACTGGGCGCAGGTCGAGGGCGCGCCGACGGACGCCGACCTCGAACCGCTGCGCCGCGGCGTCGACCTCGGCGACTTTGTCACCCGCCCGGCCCAGGCGCGGCTCATCGACGAGCCCGCCGGGCTGTGGCCGCGCACCCCGCCGATCCGTTATCGCCAAGCCATCCCGACAAGCTGGATCGAGCTGACGATTACCGAAGGCAAGAACCGCCAAGTCAGAAGAATGACGGCGAAGATCGGCTTCCCGACGCTGCGCCTGATCCGCGCCGCCGTCGGCGAATGGAGCCTGGGCAATCTTCAGCCCGGAGAATGGAAAGCACTGCATGTCTGAGCCGAACTCGAATTCACAGTGGACCCCGCACGTGGTGGTCGCCGCCATCGTCGAGCGCGACGGCAAATTCCTGCTGGTGGAGGAGCACACCGCCGAAGGCCTGCGCCTCAACCAGCCGGCCGGCCACTGGGAACGCGGCGAAACCCTGTTCGAGGCAGTACGCCGCGAAGCGCTGGAAGAAACCGCGCACCACGTCGAGCCGCTCACATTGCTGGGCTGCTACACCACCCACTACCCGCAGCGCGACATCACTTACCTGCGCTTCGCCTACGACTGCCGCGTCACCGGCTTCGACGCCGGACGCACGCTGGATGATGGCATCGTGCGCGCCGTGTGGCTGACGCCGGACGATCTCGCCGCCCATCCCACGCCGCACCGCAGCCCGCTGGTGATGCGCTGCGTGCGGGATTATCTTTCCGGGCGGCGCTTTCCGCTCGATTTCGTGAGCTACGCATGAGGTCCGGCCATGTTTGTCATTGCGAGGCAAAGCCGAAGCATACGACTCCACACGGGGTTTCATCCCGTAGTGGATCGGAGTCCCTTTTGGGGCAATCCAGGCTGCGGTCGTTGGCTTCTGGATTGCTTCGTCACTTCGTTCCTCGCAATGACAGGGGGTGCATATGACTAAGGTCGTCGTCGGGATGTCGGGCGGCGTCGATTCCGCCGTCGCCGCGTATCTGCTGAAGCAGCAGGGCTACGACGTGCTCGGCGTCTTCATGAAGAACTGGGACGACGACGACAATACCGGACACTGCACCGCGCGCCAGGATTTTCTCGACGTGCTGGCGGTGGCCGACGTGCTCGGCATCGAGGTCGAGGCGGTCAACTTCGCCGCCGAATACAAGGAGCGCGTGTTCAGCTACTTCCTCGCCGAATACCAGGCCGGGCGCACCCCCAACCCCGACGTGCTATGCAACGCCGAAATCAAGTTCAAGGCCTTCCTCGACGACGCCATGGCGCGCGGGGCGGAATACATCGCCACCGGGCATTACGTCGGCAAGGGCGCGGACGCCGCCGGCCGCGCCACGCTCCTGCGCGCGGCGGACGCCAACAAGGACCAGAGCTATTTCCTCTACCGCCTGAGCCAGGCGCAGATCCGCCCTGCCCTGTTTCCGCTGGCGCGGCTGCCCAAGCCCGAGGTACGCAAAATCGCCGCACAGATCGGCCTGCCCAACGCGCAAAAGAAAGACTCAACCGGCATCTGCTTCATCGGCGAGCGCAACTTCCGCGAATTCCTCGAACGCTACCTGCCGCGCGACCCGGGCGAGATGAAAACGCCCGAGGGCCGCGTGGTCGGACGCCATCAGGGACTGATGTATTACACGCTCGGCCAGCGCCAGGGCCTCGGCATCGGCGGGCAGAAGGACGGCAGCGACGAGCCGTGGTTCGTCGCTGCCAAGGACACGGCGACCAACACGCTGATCGTGGTGCAGGGGCACGACCATCCACTGCTCAAGCGCTCGACGCTGGCCGCCGGCCAGCTCAACTGGATCAGCGGCGTCGCCCCCGATCCTGGCAAGCCCTACACCGCCAAGACCCGCTACCGCCAGACCGACGCCGCCTGCCACATCACTCGGCTGGAAGCCGACACGCTGGAGCTCGCGTTCGACGCCCCGCAATGGGCGGTCACGCCCGGGCAGTCCGTTGTCCTCTATGACGGCGAGGTATGCCTCGGCGGCGGCATCATCGAGTGAACCATGAAGACACGCAAAACCTCGGCCCCTCCCGAACACACGCAAGTTAAAGCCCTCCTGGCTTTGCTGGAGATTGGGGAGCGCGAACGGAAACGCGGCCTGCTACGTCCGCTAAGTGAAATCGTCCAGCGCCTGCGCCAAAAGCGCACACGCTGACTTCCCGCCGTACCCACGCTCAAGGGCGGTTTTACGCGATAATTCGGCTGTCCCGTTCACACGCAACAGCAACTATTTCCCCTCATGTCCCACGCCGATTCGCACGCCCCCGCCGCCAACTTCATCCGCAACATCATCGACGAGCAGAACGCCGCCGGGAAATGGGGCGGCCGCGTGGAAACGCGCTTTCCGCCCGAGCCCAACGGCTATCTGCACCTGGGCCACGCCAAGTCGATCTTCCTCAACTTCGGCCTGGCGCGCGACTACGGCGGCGTGTGCCACCTGCGTTTCGACGACACCAACCCGGAAAAGGAAAGCCAGGAATACGTCGACGCCATCATCGAGTCGGTGAAGTGGCTGGGCTTCGATTGGGGGCCGCACCTCTACTTCGCGTCGAACTACTTCGACACCATGTACGCCTGCGCCGAATACCTGATCCAGGCGCAACTTCCGCGAATTCCTCGAACGCTACCTGCCGCGCGACCCGGGCGAGATGAAAACGCCCGAGGGCCGCGTGGTCGGACGCCATCAGGGACTGATGTATTACACGCTCGGCCAGCGCCAGGGCCTCGGCATCGGCGGGCAGAAGGACGGCAGCGACGAGCCGTGGTTCGTCGCTGCCAAGGACACGGCGACCAACACGCTGATCGTGGTGCAGGGGCACGACCATCCACTGCTCAAGCGCTCGACGCTGGCCGCCGGCCAGCTCAACTGGATCAGCGGCGTCGCCCCCGATCCTGGCAAGCCCTACACCGCCAAGACCCGCTACCGCCAGACCGACGCCGCCTGCCACATCACTCGGCTGGAAGCCGACACGCTGGAGCTCGCGTTCGACGCCCCGCAATGGGCGGTCACGCCCGGGCAGTCCGTTGTCCTCTATGACGGCGAGGTATGCCTCGGCGGCGGCATCATCGAGTGAACCATGAAGACACGCAAAACCTCGGCCCCTCCCGAACACACGCAAGTTAAAGCCCTCCTGGCTTTGCTGGAGATTGGGGAGCGCGAACGGAAACGCGGCCTGCTACGTCCGCTAAGTGAAATCGTCCAGCGCCTGCGCCAAAAGCGCACACGCTGACTTCCCGCCGTACCCACGCTCAAGGGCGGTTTTACGCGATAATTCGGCTGTCCCGTTCACACGCAACAGCAACTATTTCCCCTCATGTCCCACGCCGATTCGCACGCCCCCGCCGCCAACTTCATCCGCAACATCATCGACGAGCAGAACGCCGCCGGGAAATGGGGCGGCCGCGTGGAAACGCGCTTTCCGCCCGAGCCCAACGGCTATCTGCACCTGGGCCACGCCAAGTCGATCTTCCTCAACTTCGGCCTGGCGCGCGACTACGGCGGCGTGTGCCACCTGCGTTTCGACGACACCAACCCGGAAAAGGAAAGCCAGGAATACGTCGACGCCATCATCGAGTCGGTGAAGTGGCTGGGCTTCGATTGGGGGCCGCACCTCTACTTCGCGTCGAACTACTTCGACACCATGTACGCCTGCGCCGAATACCTGATCCAGGCCGGCCATGCCTATGTCGATTCGCTCAGCGCGGAAGACATGCGCGCCTACCGCGGCACGCTGACCGAGCCGGGCAAGGACAGCCCCTACCGCAGCCGCAGCGCTGAGGAAAACCTCGACCTCTTCCGCAAAATGCGCGCCGGCGAATTCGCCGACGGCGCGCACGTGCTGCGCGCCAGGATCGACATGGCCTCGCCCAACATCAACCTGCGCGACCCGGCGATCTACCGCATCAAGCGCGCACATCACCACAACACCGGCGACAAATGGTGCATCTACCCGATGTACACCTACGCGCATCCCATCGAGGACGCGATCGAGCACATCACGCATTCGATCTGCACCCTGGAATTCGAGGACCAGCGCCCCTTCTACGACTGGCTGCTCGACAAGCTGGCCGACGGCGGCTTCTTCACCCGTCCGCTGCCGCAGCAGATCGAGTTCGCGCGGCTCAACCTCACCTACGTCGTGCTCTCCAAGCGTAAACTCATCCAGCTGGTCGAGGAAAAGCACGTCAGCGGCTGGGACGATCCGCGCATGCCCACCCTGGTCGGCGCGCGCCGCCGCGGCTACACGCCCGAAGGCTTCCGCCGCTTCACCGACCAGATCGGCGTGTCGAAATCCGACGGCTGGATCGACTACAGCGTGTTCGAGGCCTGCCAGCGCGACGTATTGAATGATTCCGCGCTGCGCCGCGTCGCCGTGCTCGACCCGGTCAAACTCATCATCGACAACTACCCCGAAGGCCAGTCGGAAGACTGCTTCGCCCCCAACCATCCGCAGCAGCCCGAGCTGGGCAAGCGCGCGGTGCCCTTTTCACGCGAACTCTGGATCGAGCGCGAGGACTTCATGGAAGTCCCGTCAAAAGGCTATTTCCGCCTCTTCCCCGGCAACGCGGTGCGACTGCGCTACGGCTACGTCGTCACCTGCACCGGCTGCGACAAGGACGCCGACGGCAATGTCGTTGCGGTGCACTGCGAGTATTTCCCCGACACCAAGTCCGGCACGCCGGGCGCCGACTCGGTCAAGGTCAAGGGCAACATCCACTGGGTCAGCGCGGCGCATGCCTGCGAAGCCGAAGTGCGTCTGTACGACCGTCTGTTCACCGCCGCCCAGCCGGGCGGGGAAAGCGGCGATTTCCTGAATGATCTGAACGCCGACTCGGTGCGCGTCATCCGTGCGCAACTGGAACCGGCTTTAAAGGACGCAGCACCGGAAGATCGCTTCCAGTTCGAACGCCACGGCTACTTCGTCGCCGACCGCGTCGACTCGAAGCCCGGCGCGCCAGTTTTTAACCGGACGGTGACGCTGAAGGATTCGTGGGTGAAGGAATCAAAGTGACTCTTCTGAGCGGGAACGAATCAAGACTAACCACCCGCGCCTGATCGGGCAACCAACTTGCGCCACACGCCACTTCAGGTCAGCATGCCACAGGTTTCAGGGTCTGGCATTCCCCACATTCGCAATGCACATAAGCCTCATCCATAGGGGTATTTCGAGAAATCGAGCGCGAGGACTTCATGGAAGTCCCGTCAAAAGGCTATTTCCGCCTCTTCCCCGGCAACGCGGTGCGACTGCGCTACGGCTACGTCGTCACCTGCACCGGCTGCGACAAGGACGCCGACGGCAATGTCGTTGCGGTGCACTGCGAGTATTTCCCCGACACCAAGTCCGGCACGCCGGGCGCCGACTCGGTCAAGGTCAAGGGCAACATCCACTGGGTCAGCGCGGCGCATGCCTGCGAAGCCGAAGTGCGTCTGTACGACCGTCTGTTCACCGCCGCCCAGCCGGGCGGGGAAAGCGGCGATTTCCTGAATGATCTGAACGCCGACTCGGTGCGCGTCATCCGTGCGCAACTGGAACCGGCTTTAAAGGACGCAGCACCGGAAGATCGCTTCCAGTTCGAACGCCACGGCTACTTCGTCGCCGACCGCGTCGACTCGAAGCCCGGCGCGCCAGTTTTTAACCGGACGGTGACGCTGAAGGATTCGTGGGTGAAGGAATCAAAGTGACTCTTCTGAGCGGGAACGAATCAAGACTAACCACCCGCGCCTGATCGGGCAACCAACTTGCGCCACACGCCACTTCAGGTCAGCATGCCACAGGTTTCAGGGTCTGGCATTCCCCACATTCGCAATGCACATAAGCCTCATCCATAGGGGTATTTCGAGAAATGACAGGAACGACAACGATTAACTTCCATGGTGCCGCCATGCGCCACCATTCGGATGCGGTGTTTTTGCAGTCTGATCGACGCGATGCGAATGCCGGTCAACTATATGGCTTTGTGGCGGAATGTGGAATAAAGGCGCTGCTTGTTGCATGCGGGCTATCGATCGAGGCCGATGGTGACATCAAGAAAGGGAAGAAGGGTAAGGATTTCAGGTCGCATGTTAACGCGCTTGCTGCGCAGATAAATATGATTCACAGCTTTCTTGATGGGCGGGCAATGTCGGGTTACTTGGCGCATATTCCGGATATTGCTCACTTTTGTGACTGGGATACGGCGCATCGATATTTCGACGAGTCACAAATACCACCATCGTTGGGCAAGTGGCATTTAGCCGCATCGCAGGTAATGAAGATGCTGGATGTTGCCAAGTCAGATGGGGTAATACGATGACTACGAGTAAGGTTCGATTCAATGATGCTCTGGCTGATTCTGTACGGTTTTTGAATTTCAGTACTGAAATAGCCCACTATGACCCACTTATTGTGCGCGACGTCCAGGGGCGTATTCGGATTGCCATCGACAAACCCAAATCGGAAGTCTCACCTTCGCACATTGAATTGCTCGAAACAGAATTGTCGAAACTGGGTGCCTTTTCTGGTGGAGGCCCACTGTTCCGCAACGACTTTTTTGAACCCGACGCAATTTTCCAAAGCCCAGACATTGTCGAGTTGTACGACCCCGAACAGGTCAAGCCAGTTCGGGTGTTGGATCGGCAAATTACAGGCCAAGACTGGCTTCGTCCACAAGGCGTAGACGTGGAAGAATCACCTCATCCGCCTCGGCTGGTGTTCTATGGTCTCAAAGGTGGTGTTGGCCGCTCCACCGCATTGACAATGCTGGCCTATGATTTCGCGCGCTCCGGAAAACGAGTTTTGCTGCTCGACCTTGATCTTGAGTCTCCAGGATTGTCCAGTCTATTACTGCCGCCGGAGCGTCTGGTTGAGTTTGGCCTAGTGGACTGGTTTGTCGAAGATGCCGTAGGTCAGGGTGAAGAGGTCCTGCGACAGATGATCGCCTCAAGCCCTTTATCGGCTTCCACCCAGGGTGAAATCCGTATTGCTGCGGCCATGGGCGCTAACGAGATTGCCTATGTACCGAAGCTGTCCCGCGTATATGCAGATATCGCCAAAGCCGGGAGCAGTGAACGTTTCTCGCACCGCGTGAAGCGGTTGGTGGAAGCGCTTGAAGCGCAGGAGAAACCCGATGTCGTTCTCATCGACAGCCGTGCGGGCCTCCATGACCTTGCAGCAGTGAGCATTGTTGGGCTATCGACCCACACCTTTTTCTTCGCCACGGATACAGCCCAATCATGGGAAGGGTATCGCCTACTTTTTACACATTGGCAGGCTCACCCTTTCGTGCTTCGCTCCGTCAGAGATCGCCTCATGATGGTGCAGGCACTATTTCCCGAAGAAGATCAGGAAGCAAGGGCAGATAGATTTCTCGACAAGGCATATACCTTGTTTTCAGA
>JAMCVR010000042.1:0-1622 GCA_023475455.1 Thermoplasmatota archaeon
TCTCCAGGTACGCGTCGAGGAAGCCGACGAGCACGACCTATGGGCGACGCCGGTCTGAGCTGCCTCGCGGATCGTTTCAGGTCAGCATCGAGATCAGGCGGTGCGGGCGTCGCCAGAATTTCCAGGCGTCGCGTCCGTGCAGGTCCAGTGCCTTGCCGCTGACCGGGTCAAGCAGACGCAGGCCGCGCGGGCCGATTTTGCGAAGCGTGCCCAAGAGCGGCACGAACCAGCCCTGCTCCAGTTCACGCAGCGCTTCGCGCCAGCCGTAAGCGTCGCCCACCTGTCCGGCACTTGTTAAGGCGTCCAGCAGAATCACCCCATCGCTGCCAAACAATTGCGCGTCCCGATGCGCGGGAAGCGCTTGCACGCGCGCGTTGCAGAAGGCTCCCAGTGCCTGCGCTTCGGCATTCCCGGCATACAGCAGAGCAGGGGGGGCACAGGTGACGGGCAGACCGCCGCCGCCCCACAGCCACAGCGAATTCATCGGCGGCTCGCCGCGCGCTTCACGCGCCTGATTCACCGGATGCGCGTGCAGCAGCATTTGCAGTTCATTCAACTCGGACCGAAACCGCATGGCGTCCGGGCCTTGCGGCAGCAGCGGATCGATATCGCATCCCACTGCGACCGACAGCGGCGTGGTAGTCAGGCGCGGCGCTTCGGGAAATCGCA
Source organism: Thermoplasmatota archaeon (assembly GCA_023475455.1). Next base: position 670 of record JAMCVR010000042.1, read on the forward strand.
GGTACCAGCGCCGCGGGTGCAGGGGCAGCGGGCTGAGGTCGGCACCAAAATGCCGGCCGATGGTGTCGGCAAGGGCGTCCGCCTCCTCGCGCGACAAGGAAAGGACGTCGCTCCCCGCCAGCACGATGCGATCGCGCATCACCCGCAGATGCACCGGGTCGGCGCGCAGCCAGTAGGCGTCCCCGGCTTCACCGCCATCGGCCGCCAGGCTGATCGGGGCGAGCGGCCAGTCCTGCTGGCGTTCGATTCCCAGGGCCTCGCACAGCGCGGCTTCCACGCCCCCGTCCGGGCCGGGCCGGCGGCTGCCGCGCGCCAGCAGGGTTTGCAGCGCGGGCAGATGCAGATCCGGGGCCGCCGCTTTCAGCAGGTGTTTTGTCGGAAACAGATGGGGAATGAGGAAAAGCATCTGCCGAGTGTAGCAAAGGGGATTCGCTAAAATGGTGGCCATGCGCCAGCTTTTCCATGAAATCACCGTTCCCACCCGCGGCAAGGGTCTGTATGCCTTCACCCCGCGGGTGCGCGACTGGGTGCAGGACAGCGGGCTCAAGCAGGGGCTGCTCACCCTGTACATCCGCCACACCTCGGCGAGCCTGCTGATCCAGGAAAACTACGATCCGACGGTACAGACCGACCTGGAGCGCTTCCTGTCGCGGCTGGTTCCGGAAGGCGATCCGATCTATGAACACACGCTGGAAGGCGCGGACGACATGCCGGCGCACGTGCGCGCGGCGCTGACGCAAACCCATCTGACGATTCCGGTTGCCGACGGCGCGCCGCTGCTCGGCACCTGGCAGGGCATTTACGTCTTCGAGCACCGGCGCGCCGCGCAGATTCGCAGCGTGGTGCTGCACCTGCTGGGCGAGTAGACCAGCTGTGGCATACTCCGGCCATTCCTTCAGCGAGTCCTGTTTTGCTTCCTTTTGAGCTTCTGATCGGTCTGCGCTATACTCACG
>JAMCVR010000042.1:2023-7334 GCA_023475455.1 Thermoplasmatota archaeon
CTGGGCGGCGAACTGGCCCGGGTACTCAACGTGGTTCCCGGCGACAAGCTGGTGCTGCTCACGCCGCAGGGCAACATCACGCCGGCCGGGGTGATGCCGCGCGTCAAGCAGTTCACCGTGACCGGCATCTTCGAGGCCGGCATGTTCGAGTACGATTCCGGCCTGGCGCTGATCCACCTGCGGGATGCGCAGAAGCTGCTGCGGCTGGGCGAGGATGTGTCGGGTGTGCGGCTGAAGCTGACCGAACTGTTCCGCGCGCCCTTCGTGACGCAGGAGCTGTCGCAAAGCCTCAGCGGCGATTACTACCTCACCGACTGGACGCAAAGCCACGCCAATTTCTTCCGCGCCGTCGCGATCGAAAAACGCATGATGTTCCTGATCCTGCTGCTGATCGTCGCCGTCGCCGCATTCAACATCGTCTCCACCCTGGTGATGGCGGTGACCGACAAGCAGTCCGACATCGCCATCCTGCGCACCCTCGGCGCCCAACCCGCCTCGATCATGAAAATCTTCATCGTGCAGGGCGCCTTCATCGGCGTGTTCGGCACCGTGCTCGGCGTGGCCGGCGGCGTGCTGCTCGCGCTCAATGTCGAAACCGTCGTGCCTTTCATCGAGCGACTGGCCGGCATGGACCTGTTCCCGGCCGACGTGTATTACATCAACGAGCTGCCGTCCAGGCTGGAGTGGAGCGACGTCGGCATCATCGGCGGGGTCTCGCTGCTCATCAGCCTGGTCGCCACGCTGTACCCGAGCTGGCGCGCATCGCGCATCAATCCGGCGGAGGCGCTGCGCTATGAGTGAGCAGGGGTCGGAATTCGGGGGGCAGGATTCAGGGAAGGGCGATGGCGTCGTGCTGAGTTGTTCGGGGCTTTGCAAAATCTTCCGCCAGGGCAGGACCGATGTGCCGGTGCTCGGCAGCGTCGACCTGGAAGTCCGTGCCGGCGAATCGCTCGCCATCGTCGGCGCCTCGGGATCGGGCAAGAGCACGCTGCTGCATCTGCTGGGCGGGCTCGACACGCCGACTTCCGGAAAAATCACGCTGATGGGGCGCGACCCCTTCGCGATTTCCGAGGCCGAGCGCAGCGACCTGCGCAATCGCGCGCTCGGTTTCGTCTACCAGTTCCATCACCTGCTGCCCGAGTTTACCGCGCAGGAAAACGCCGCCATGCCCTTCCTCATCCGCCGCATGGCGCGGGCCGAGGCGCTGGCGCGCGCCGCCGCCATCCTCGGGGAGGTCGGCCTCGGCCACCGGCTCGATCATCGTCCCGGCGAGCTTTCCGGCGGCGAGCGCCAGCGCGTCGCCATCGCCCGCGCCCTGGTCACGCAACCCGCGTGCGTCCTCGCCGACGAGCCCACCGGCAACCTCGACCGCCACACCGCCGACGCGGTGTTCGACCTGATGCGCGAGCTCAACCGCAAGCATCGCACCAGCCTGGTCGTGGTCACCCACGACGCCGACCTGGCGGCGCGCATGGACCGGCAGATGCGGCTGGTCGACGGAAGCCTGCAGCCGGTCTGAGCTCTCGGCGCGATGCGGTTCCCACTCATCGCGTTCTGTCTCGGAGTGTGGCTGTTGCAGCAGCAGGCCGCCCTGCCGTCCGCGCGCTGGGCCGGGCTGCTGCCGTTGCTGCTGGCGGTGCTGTGGCTGCCGGCTTTCTCCCGTCCCGTTGCCGAATTTGCCCGCCGCCTGGGCATCGCGCTGCTGTGTGCGGCGCTCGGCTTTGCCTGGGCCGCCTGGCGGGCGGATGTGCGGCTGGCCGAACGCCTGCCCGCGCACTGGCAGGGGGTGGATATCGAACTCATCGGCGTGATCGCCGACCTGCCCCGCGCCAACGCACGCGGCGAGCGCTTCGTGTTCGACGTCGAGCAGACCCTCACCCCGAATGCGCCGGCCCTGCAGCGGGTGCAGCTGATCCGTTACTGGCCGCGCGGGGCCGTCCATTTCGAACCGCGGATGCGGGCAGGGGAACGCTGGCAACTGACCGTGCGGATGAAGATGCCTTATGGCACCAGCAATCCGTACGGTTTCGATCTCGAAGCCTGGATGCTGGAGCGCCGCATCAATGCCAGCGGCTACGTGCGCGAGTCGCCTTTGCCGCAGCGCATCCAAGCGCAGGCAAACACCCCCGTCGCCTGGATCGCCGCGGCGCGTGCGGCGGTGCGCGAACGCATTGTCGCGACGCTTGGCGATGCCCCCTACGCCGGGGTGATTGCCGCGCTGGTGGTGGGCGACCAGCGCAGCATCCCGCACGATCAGTGGCGCGCCTTCACCCGCACCGGCGTCAATCATCTGCTCTCCATTTCCGGGCTGCACGTCACCATGATCGCCGCGCTGGCCGGCTGGCTGGTGGCGAGCGTCTGGCGGCGCCTGCCGCGCCAGGCGGAACGCATGCCCGCACGCCAGGCCGGTCTGGTCGCGGCGGTGCTGGCAGCCTTTGGCTATGCGCTCTTGGCCGGTTTCCAGGTACCGGCGCAGCGCACCCTCTTCATGCTGATCGTGCTGGCGCTGGCCCTCTGGGGGCGGCGCGAGCCGCGCCCCTTCACGGCGCTCGTCGTGGCGCTCTTCGTCGTGCTGCTGGTCGACCCGTGGGCGGTATTGGCGGCCGGCTTCTGGCTGTCGTTCGGCGCCATCGCCGCGATCCTGTGGGTGAGCTTCGGCCGCGTGGCGCTTCCCGGCAAGCTGCGCGGCTGGATCACGGTGCAGGGGGCGGTCACCCTGGCGCTGGCGCCGGTGCTGTTTCTGCTGTTCCAGCAGGTCTCGCTGATCTCGCCGCTGGCCAATGCGGTCGCGATTCCGCTGGTGAGCTGGCTGATCACGCCGCTGGCGCTGCTGGGGGTGCTGATCGCGCCCCTGTGGCATGCGGCGGCGTGGCTGATGGCCTGGCTGGGCGCGGGGCTGGCCTGGGCGGGCAGCCTGCCGCTGGCGGTGACGAGCCTGCCCGCACCGGGCGCGTGGGCGATCGTACTGGCGCTGATCGGCACGGTGTGGATGCTGCTGCCGCGCGGCTTTCCGCTGCGCGTATTGGGGCTGGCGCTGTGGCTGCCGCTGCTGTTTCCGCTGCGCGACGCCATCGCACCCGACCACTTTCGCGCCGAGGTGATCGACGTCGGGCAGGGCACCGCCGTGCTGGTACGCACTGCCCGCCACGCCCTGCTGTACGACACCGGCCCGGCATTCGCCGACAGCGATTCGGGCGAGCGCATCGTCGTTCCCTTCCTGCGCGCAGCGGGCGTCGGGGAATTGTCCGGGCTGATCGTCTCGCATGACGACAACGACCACAGCGGCGGCATGCGCTCGGTGCTGCGCGACCTTCCCACCGGCTGGCTGCTGCACGGACTGCCCGCCGCCAGCCCGCTGCTCGAGGGCGCGCCGTCTGCGCGACACTGCACGCGCGGCCAGCGCTGGGCCTGGGACGGCGTGCAGTTCGAGATTCTGAACCCAAAATCCGCCGCCTACGCGGAGACCCGCCGCCGCGACAACGACACCAGCTGCGTGCTGCGGGTCAGCAGTGCGCGCCACAGCCTGCTGCTGACGGGCGACGGCGAAAGGCGGACCGAACTCGAATTGCTCGAATCCGGCCAACTGACGCCGGTGAGCGTGCTGCTCGCCGGGCATCACGGCAGCCTCACCTCGTCCATCGAGGAATTCGTCGCGGCAACGCGGCCCGAATTCGTCGTCTTCACCCAAGGCTACCGCAACCGCTACGGCCACCCGCATCCCAGGGTGGTGGCGCGCTTTCGCGGCATCGGGGCGCGCCTGCTGCGCAGCGACTCAGGCGGCCTGATCCGCTTCGATTTTGGAGAAGCCGGGGTCGAGGCCGCACAATATCGGCCAACCCATCGCCGCTACTGGCAGGCCGGTTTTTCGCAACCATGACTGAAACTGCAAAGCCCCGCTGTTTTGAAACGACCGATCTCGAATCCGCCCGGCAGGCGCTGGCGCGCGTGCTGCCGGTGGCGGAAAACGATCTGCCCTGGCGCGCGCTGGAGCATGCGCACCATCACCTGGGGGCGAGCGATGCGTTCGCGCACAGCGTCGGCACGGCGCTGATCGTGGCCGAACTGCGGGTGGGGGCAGACGCAGTGGCGGCGGCGTTGCTGCATGCCTGCCTGGGCGACGCCCCCGCAAGGGGGACGCCGCCAGACGCTCGCCCTGCGGGCGGTCTTGGCGCAGCGCCCGATTTCGACACCGCCTTCGGCACCGCGGCGCGGCTCGCCCGCGGCGTGGCCGCGATGGCGCGCATCGAGGCGCTGGTTGCCAGCGCCACCGACAAGCGCGTCGACCCGCATGCCCAGCTGGAAGCCCTGCGCCAGATGGTGCTGGCGATGGTGGAGGACATCCGCGTGGTGCTGGTGAAGCTGGCCGAGCGCACCCATGCGCTGCGCTGCGCCGCAAATCAGGATGCCGCCATCCGCGGGGCGCTGGGACAGCAGGCGCGCGAGCTGTTCGCGCCTTTGGCGAACCGGCTCGGCGTGTGGCAGATCAAGTGGGAAATGGAGGACTGGGCATTCCGCTATCTGGAGCCCGACACTTACAAAAGCATCGCCGCGCAGCTCGACGAAAAGCGCGCCGACCGCGAGGCCTACATCAACGGCATCGTCGAGCGCCTGCAGGCCGAACTCGCGCTGCATGGCATCGAGGCCGAGGTGACCGGCCGCCCCAAGCACATCGCCAGCATCGTCAACAAGATGCGGCGCAAGCGATTGAGTTTCGAGCAGCTGTACGACATCCGCGCGGTACGCGTGCTGGTGAGGCACGAGATCGACTGCTACACCGTGCTGGGCCTGGTGCACAACCTGTGGCAGCCGATTCCGGGCGAGTTCGACGACTATATCTCGCAGCCGAAGAGCAACGACTACCGCTCGCTGCACACGGCGGTGATCGGCCCCGAGGACCGCGCGCTCGAAGTGCAGATCCGCACCTTCGACATGCACCGCCAGGCCGAGCTTGGCGTCGCCGCCCACTGGCGCTACAAGGAAGGCGGCAAGCAGGACGCGCAGTACGAGGAAAAGATCGCCTGGCTGCGGCGCATCCTGGAATGGAAGGACGACGTCGCCGACAGCAGCGAATTTTCCGAACAGTTCAGGACCGAGCTGTTCCAGGACCAGGTCTACGTGCTGACGCCTCAGGGGCGGGTGGTGGCGCTCGACCGCGGCGCCACGCCGGTGGATTTTGCCTACGCGCTGCACACCGACCTGGGGCACCGCTGCCGCGGCGCCAGGGTCAACGGCGCGATGGTGCCGCTCAACACCGCGTTGGAGAACGGCCAGCGCGTCGAGGTCATCACCGCCAAGGAGGGTGCACCGAGCC
>JAMCVR010000042.1:7344-12848 GCA_023475455.1 Thermoplasmatota archaeon
CGCCTGGGGGTAGTGGACGCGAACCAGGAAAAACTCGCGCAGCGGCTCAAGTTCGGCAAGGTCGACGAGTTCCTCGCCGCGCTCGGCCGCGGCGACGTCGGCCAGCGCGACCTGGGGCACCGCTGCCGCGGCGCCAGGGTCAACGGCGCGATGGTGCCGCTCAACACCGCGTTGGAGAACGGCCAGCGCGTCGAGGTCATCACCGCCAAGGAGGGTGCACCGAGCCGCGACTGGCTCAACCCCGCGCTCGGCTATCTGGCGACGCACCGCGCGCGTTCCAAGGTGCGCGCCTGGTTCCGCCAGCGCGACGTCGGCGAGCAGGTCGGCCTCGGCCGTACCCTGCTGGAAAAGGAACTCAAGCGCCTGGGGGTAGTGGACGCGAACCAGGAAAAACTCGCGCAGCGGCTCAAGTTCGGCAAGGTCGACGAGTTCCTCGCCGCGCTCGGCCGCGGCGACGTCGGCCAGCGCGACCTGGTCAACGCGCTGCTGGAGTCGGGCAAGGCGGCGCCGGCGCTGGTGCCCATGGCCAAACCGCGCGCGCGCGCCATATCCGGCAATGCTGTCGTCATTCCGGGGCTGGGCGACGTGCCGCTGACGCTGGCGCGCTGCTGCAAGCCGCAGCCGCCCGAGGCCATCGTTGCCTACAACACGGTCGGGCGCGGCCTGACCGTGCACCGCGCCGATTGCGCCGCGCTCAGGCGCGCCAATCCCGCCCGCATGATGGAGGCCGAATGGGGGCTCGACGCCGGTGCCGCGTTCGAGGTGAACATCCACCTCAAGGCGTTCGACCGCCAGGGCCTGCTGCGCGATATTTCAGACGTCATTGCCAAGGACAGGCTCGATGTGCTGCGCGTGAACACCGAAAGCCGCGGCGAGTATGCCCACATGCAGCTCACCGTGCGAGTCAAGGAATTGCAGCAGCTGGCCCGTTTGCTGGCGCGCCTGCAGCATGTGCAGAATGTGATCGAGGTGGGGCGTGGCTGAACCGGCCGGTCTCAAGGACGATGTGCCGCCGTCGTGGACGCCGTGGTGGCGCAACTGGAAGGTGATGCTGCCGCTGTGGTGCGCGATCGGCGGGCTGGTGTGGCTGGGTTTGCACTTCAACGTCGACCGCAGCGTGATCGCCGCCAGCGTGGTGGCGGTGGGGCTGCTCTCCAACGCCTTTGCCTGGCTGCTCGGCATCGTCGCGCTGGTGCCGGTGATCGGCCCGATTATCGTCAAGGTGCTGTCGATCGGCTTCATCTGGCTGCTCAATGCAGTCGGCTACCTGGTGTCCTACATCGCCATCCGGCGCGGCTACTCCAGGGATGTGCTGACCTACCGCGGCCTCACGATCGCGGTCATCATCGGCATCGTGATCGGCTTCGTGCTGGGCAGGCTGTTTTAAGCCGAGGCCAGAATCGTGCGCGCCAGCTGCTGCAGGCCGCTGACCGACAAATTGTTCGTGTGGAAAGTCTGGTCGCCGGGGGAGGGCGCGTAATTGCGCGCCAGCGACTTGAAATACGCCGGGTCGTAATGTTGCTCCAGCAGGGCGGCCACCAGTTCGGGCCACGCCCGGAGGCTGGCCAGCGCCTGCCACGCCGCAATGGTCTCGCTGCCGCGCAGCGTGGTGAGATGACCGAGTTGGCGGTTGATCGTCTCCGGGTCGTGCAGAAAGTGCACGTAATCCTCGGTCAGCAGCTGCACCCGCGTCGCCAGCGGCACCTCGATCCGGATGCAGGCGCTGGCACGCATGGCCGCGATCAGCACGTCGGGCACCCTGAGCGCACCGATTTTCTTGCTTTCCGATTCGACGAATACGGGCCGGCCGGGATCGAAGCGGCCGAGCGTTGACCAGATGGCGCTCTCGAAGTTTTTTTGCGACGGCTGGGCTTGCCCCGGCAAAGCCCCCAGCAGCGAGCCCCGGTGCGCGGCCAGTTCCTCGAGGTCGAGCACCTGCGCCCCCTCGCCGGCCAGCGCCTGCAGCAGGCGGCTCTTGCCGCTGCCGGTGGGGCCGCTTACCACGCGATAGCGGAACAGCGCCGGCAGGCGGGCGAGTTCGGCCACCACATGCCGGCGATAGGCCTTGTAGCCGCCATCGAGCTGCATCGCGGCAAAGCCGACTTTCTGCAGGATGTGCGTCAGCGAGCCGCTGCGGCTGCCGCCGCGCCAGCAATACACCAGCGGGCGGTACGCCTTCGTCTTGTCGGCAAACCACACGTCCAGATGTTGGGCGATGTTGCGCGACACCAGCGCCGCGCCGACTTTTTTCGCCTCGAATGACGACGCCTGCTTGTACAGGGTGCCGACGCGTTCGCGCTCGGCGTCGTCCAGCACCGGCAGGTTGATCGCGCCGGGGATGTGGTCATCGGCAAATTCGCCAGGGGAGCGGACGTCGATGATCTCATCGAAGGCCGCGAGGTCGGCTACGGTGGCAGGCAAACGGGGCTCAACTTTCAGGGGAAGACGCGGGGATGCGATCAGGTTTCTGCCATTGTCACACGGCCGCGGCCACAAAACCGCGCTGGCAAGCGTTCGGGACAGTCTCACGGGGCTGCGCCTGTGGCCGGCTGGCGTAGATGGCAGGGGGCGACAGCACAGCTTTCTGGCCGGCGCAGCTTGATCGCGCGCAGCCTGGATTACCTTATCGGCAGGCGCGTGGCGCGGCTGCGTCTTTGACTCCTAAACGACTTTCAGGGCAGCGGACTTGCGATCTTCCGAGCGCCGGCCCGTTACCTTGCGGCGGTCTGCCGTGAGGGTGGGCGGCGGGGCTGCATCGCGCGGGGCGACGCGACGATCCCCTAAACGGCGTTCCAGCGGGATGAACTCAACTTCATAAACGGGCAGGGCAGACATGGCGCGTGTCCTTGCTTGTCGAAATATTGACAATTTTAGTCAATATTTCGGCGGACGTGCAAGGCGAAACTGACCAATAAGCGGATTATTTCATCCGTTAGTCGGCTCTTTTCCACAAATCAGTGCCGGGCGGTGCGCATCATGCGCTGTTTTTCGGCCGGGATCGAAGCGGCCGAGCGTTGACCAGATGGCGCTCTCGAAGTTTTTTTGCGACGGCTGGGCTTGCCCCGGCAAAGCCCCCAGCAGCGAGCCCCGGTGCGCGGCCAGTTCCTCGAGGTCGAGCACCTGCGCCCCCTCGCCGGCCAGCGCCTGCAGCAGGCGGCTCTTGCCGCTGCCGGTGGGGCCGCTTACCACGCGATAGCGGAACAGCGCCGGCAGGCGGGCGAGTTCGGCCACCACATGCCGGCGATAGGCCTTGTAGCCGCCATCGAGCTGCATCGCGGCAAAGCCGACTTTCTGCAGGATGTGCGTCAGCGAGCCGCTGCGGCTGCCGCCGCGCCAGCAATACACCAGCGGGCGGTACGCCTTCGTCTTGTCGGCAAACCACACGTCCAGATGTTGGGCGATGTTGCGCGACACCAGCGCCGCGCCGACTTTTTTCGCCTCGAATGACGACGCCTGCTTGTACAGGGTGCCGACGCGTTCGCGCTCGGCGTCGTCCAGCACCGGCAGGTTGATCGCGCCGGGGATGTGGTCATCGGCAAATTCGCCAGGGGAGCGGACGTCGATGATCTCATCGAAGGCCGCGAGGTCGGCTACGGTGGCAGGCAAACGGGGCTCAACTTTCAGGGGAAGACGCGGGGATGCGATCAGGTTTCTGCCATTGTCACACGGCCGCGGCCACAAAACCGCGCTGGCAAGCGTTCGGGACAGTCTCACGGGGCTGCGCCTGTGGCCGGCTGGCGTAGATGGCAGGGGGCGACAGCACAGCTTTCTGGCCGGCGCAGCTTGATCGCGCGCAGCCTGGATTACCTTATCGGCAGGCGCGTGGCGCGGCTGCGTCTTTGACTCCTAAACGACTTTCAGGGCAGCGGACTTGCGATCTTCCGAGCGCCGGCCCGTTACCTTGCGGCGGTCTGCCGTGAGGGTGGGCGGCGGGGCTGCATCGCGCGGGGCGACGCGACGATCCCCTAAACGGCGTTCCAGCGGGATGAACTCAACTTCATAAACGGGCAGGGCAGACATGGCGCGTGTCCTTGCTTGTCGAAATATTGACAATTTTAGTCAATATTTCGGCGGACGTGCAAGGCGAAACTGACCAATAAGCGGATTATTTCATCCGTTAGTCGGCTCTTTTCCACAAATCAGTGCCGGGCGGTGCGCATCATGCGCTGTTTTTCGCGCTGCCATTCGCGGTCTTTTTCCGCTGCGCGCTTGTCGTGCTGCTTCTTGCCCTTGGCCAGGCCGATTTCCAGCTTGATGCGGCCTTTCGAATAATGCATGTCGAGCGGCACCAGGGTGAAGCCGGCCCGTTCGGTCTTGCCGATCAGCTGGTTGATCTCCGCCGCGTGCAGCAGCAGCTTGCGCGAGCGTGTGGGGTCGGGGTGGATGTGGGTGGAGGCCGTGGGCAGCGGGCTGATGTGGCAGCCGATCAGGTAAACGGCACCGTTCTTGACGACGACATAGGCTTCCTTCAACTGCACCCGGCCGGCGCGGATGGCTTTCACTTCCCAGCCTTCGAGCACGAGTCCGGCCTCGAATTTTTCCTCGATGAAGTAATCGTGAAAGGCTTTTTTGTTGTCGGCGATGCTCATGGGTGGCGGGCTTGCGTACAATTCTCGATTTTACAAGGCTTCAGTATCCCATGGCGCATGTGGAAAAAAGCGTGCTGGTGGCGCACCCCCCCGAACGCATGTTCGAACTGGTGGACCGGGTCGAGGATTATCCCGAATTCCTGCCCTGGTGCGGCGGAACCGAATTGAAAACGCGCGACGAGCATTGCACGGTGGCGACGATCCATATCGCCTACATGGGCATCCGCCAGAGCTTCACCACGGAAAACGCCAAAACGCCCCCGCGCGAGATGCGCATCAGGCTGCAGGACGGTCCGTTTGCCGAACTGGAAGGCGACTGGTCGTTTTCCCCCTTGGGCGGCGACGCCTGCAAGATCGAGTTCCGGCTGCGGTACGTGTTTTCCAGCCGGGTGCTGGAAACGATCCTGGCGCCCGTCTTCAGCCATATCACCAATACCTTTGTCGACGCCTTCGTGCGCCGCGCCGACGAGGTGTATGCCGTATGAGCGCAGCCACGATCCGCGTCGAGGTGATTTATGCCTTGCCCGAACAGCAACCCCTGCTGCGGGTTCAACTTGCCGAAGGTGCGACGGTGGAAGACGCCATTCGCGCGTCCGGCGTGCTGGACGCCTTTCCCGAAATCGATCTTGCCAAAAACAAGGTCGGGATTTTCAGCAAGCTGGTCAAACTGGATGAAAAGGTGCGCGACCGCGATCGGGTGGAAATCTACCGCCCGCTGATCGCCGATCCCAAGGAAGTGCGCCGCAAACGCGCGGAAGAAGGCAAGGCCACCAGGAAGGGCGGGGGCGACGCCGCGTCTGAAGCCCCGTCGAACCCGACCCGGTAGACATGAAATGCCCAAGAACAATAAGGCCTTCCGGAATGAATCCGGAAGGCCTCTGGGTTGAGGCGGCGAGCCTGCCGGCTTATTAGTCG
>JAMCVR010000111.1 GCA_023475455.1 Thermoplasmatota archaeon
TCCTCGCGGATCGCCACCCAGGCGCGCCCGATGCGCGAATTTTCCAGCCGCATCGAAATGAAAATCACCGCCAGCGTCAGCACCAAAAACAGATAATAGGTGAGATGCGCGCCGGTGAAGGTGTAGCCGAAGAGCTCATACGGCTGGCTCAGGCTGACGCTGCCGAGGCGCACCGGGTCGATCAGGTTGATGCCCTGGGGGCCGTTGGTGAGGTTGACCGGCGCATTCAGGTTGTTCAGGAAAATGCGGATGATTTCGCCGAAGCCGAGCGTGACGATGGCGAGGTAGTCGCCGCGCAACCGCAGGGTGGGCGTGCCCAGCAACACGCCGAACAGCCCGGCCAGCGCCGCGCCCAGCGGCAGGATCGCCCAGAACGGCAGGTGCAGGCCGAAGTGCGGACTGGCGAGCCAGGCGTAGACGTAGGCCCCCAGCGCGTAAAACGCGACGTAGCCGAGATCGAGCAGGCCGGCATAGCCGACGACGATGTTCAGCCCCAGCGCCAACATCACATACAGCAGCGCCAGGTCGAGCAGCCGCACCCACGAGCGCCCCAGCCCGGCGTCGACCAGAGACGGCAGCAGCGCCAGCCCCAGCGCCAGCAGGGAAAAGACGAGCCAGCGCGGCTGTGTCCCGTTCAACCTAGGCACGCTCGGCAACGCGCGCTCCCAGGAGGCCCGACGGGCGGAACACCAGCACCGCGATCAGCACGAAGAACGCGAACACGTCCTGGTAATGGCTGCCGAGGAAGCCGCCGGTCAGGTCGCCGATATAGCCCGCGCCGAACGACTCGATCAGCCCCAGCAGCAGGCCGCCCAGCATCGCGCCGCCCAGGTTGCCGATGCCGCCCAGCACCGCCGCCGAGAAGGCCTTGAGGCCGAGCAGGAAGCCCATGTAGTAGTGCGCCAGGCCGTAATACGCGCTGACCATGACCCCGGCCACCGCCGCCAGCGCCGAACCGATCAGGAAGGTCGACGCGATCACCCGGTTCACGTCCACCCCCATCAGGCTCGCCACCTGTCGCGATTGCGCGGTGGCGCGCATGGCGCGGCCGAGCCGGGTTTTCTGCACCACCAGGATCAGCATCGACATGATGCTCATGGTCAGCAGCAGGATGGCGATCTGCACATCGGTGATGTGCGCGCCGAGCACTTCATGCCGCCCCTGCGGCAATATGGCGGGAAAGGGGATGTACTGCTTGCCCCAGATCAGCATGGCGACGTTCTGCAGGATGATCGTCGACCAGAGACGGCAGCAGCGCCAGCCCCAGCGCCAGCAGGGAAAAGACGAGCCAGCGCGGCTGTGTCCCGTTCAACCTAGGCACGCTCGGCAACGCGCGCTCCCAGGAGGCCCGACGGGCGGAACACCAGCACCGCGATCAGCACGAAGAACGCGAACACGTCCTGGTAATGGCTGCCGAGGAAGCCGCCGGTCAGGTCGCCGATATAGCCCGCGCCGAACGACTCGATCAGCCCCAGCAGCAGGCCGCCCAGCATCGCGCCGCCCAGGTTGCCGATGCCGCCCAGCACCGCCGCCGAGAAGGCCTTGAGGCCGAGCAGGAAGCCCATGTAGTAGTGCGCCAGGCCGTAATACGCGCTGACCATGACCCCGGCCACCGCCGCCAGCGCCGAACCGATCAGGAAGGTCGACGCGATCACCCGGTTCACGTCCACCCCCATCAGGCTCGCCACCTGTCGCGATTGCGCGGTGGCGCGCATGGCGCGGCCGAGCCGGGTTTTCTGCACCACCAGGATCAGCATCGACATGATGCTCATGGTCAGCAGCAGGATGGCGATCTGCACATCGGTGATGTGCGCGCCGAGCACTTCATGCCGCCCCTGCGGCAATATGGCGGGAAAGGGGATGTACTGCTTGCCCCAGATCAGCATGGCGACGTTCTGCAGGATGATCGACACGCCGATCGCCGTGATGAGCGGCGCCAGGCGCGGCGCGCGACGCAGCGGACGGTAGGCGACGCGCTCGATCAGCAGGCCCAGCGCCATGCACACCGGAATCGCCACTGCCAGCCCCGCCCCCAGCATCAGCACGCCCGGCAGGCCGGGCGCCGCCAGCGCGAGCGCGCCGATCACCGCCAGAGCCGCCATCGCCCCCATCATGGTGATTTCGCCGTGGGCGAAATTGATGAGTTCGAGGATGCCGTACACCATGGTGTAGCCCAGCGCCACCAGCGCGTAGACGCTGCCCAGCACCAAGCCGTTGATGAGTTGCTGCAGGAGGATGTCCATTAGTTATTTCGAGTAGCCCACCTCGCGCTGCCCGCGCAGCGCGAGGACGAAGACTGTATCGATTTCAGCGATATAACGATACAAGGCAACATAGCCACGCGCGTGGCGGCCGATGATCAGTTCCCGCTTGTCGTCATTAAGTGCATTAACCGGTCTTCCGATCAGTGGGTTGTGTTCAAGTACGGCTATCGCCTGAATGATCTCCTGGAGCCGCAACGAAATATTCGGCACATCAAATTGGGCAAGGTGGTCGAAAATGCGTTCGAAATCTTCCCCGACCTCGGGTGCCAATTCAACCCTCGACATCCTCAGCGGACAAGCTTTCTGGTAACCGGTCGAGTCGCGGTCTTGCCCGCAAGACGGGCTTCGAGATAGCGGCGCATTTCATCCCAGGGGATCGTCTTCCCGGTGGCGAGGAGTTGCGCATAACGCGTGTCCGCAAGTTGATTGAAGCCACCTTGCCGCTCAGCTTGATCCGCCTTCTCCGCGATGGCTTCGAGGATGAAATTATGCGAAGTCGTGCCCGCGTGTTTCGCGGCAACAGTCACGCGGGCTTTCAGGTCTTCCGGCAAACGGATAGTGGTTGTAGACATGGGGGCTCCTGTATCAAAGTGCTTAATGTAGCACACAAGTGCTACATGCGTGCAGGCTAAAGCGCTTACTGGCTATGGCCCAATGAAGTAGCGAAGCGCTTCTATACGTTGTCTCGTATGCTTTTCCATGCAGTCAAAGTACGCCACGTTTCGGATACTTCCACCAAGTAGTTCTCGTAAACCGCATCGCAATCCGCGTCACGGAACGCTAGCCGGGCTCGCTGCGATTTCACCAGAGATGCTTTCATTTTTGAAACGTCATCACCAGCCCTGCCAAGCGCCCGAAGATCTTTGAGTACCTGCTGGTATTCGATGTTCGGTTCTCTATCCGCTTCGTCGAACTTAACTTGCTGTATTCATTAAATGCGGCCGGGGCAAAGAAAGGTTTTGGCTTTCCGCTGCTCGCCGACACCACAGTCTGGCTATTTCACCCCGCTCATCACCGTTTCCAGCGTCACCCACTTGCCATCCTTCACCTGATACAGCGTGACCGCACCGCCGGTGATATCGCCCTTGGCGTCGAAACGGATCCGTCCGGTCACACCCTGATAGTCGGTATTGGGCAGTTCGGCCAGATACCTGGCGGGATCGCTGGAGTCGGCGCGCTTCATGGCGTCGACCAGCACATGCATGGCGTCGTAGGCGTAGGGGGAATAGTTCTGGATCTTGCCGTATTTGGCTTCGAACTTGGCCTTGAACGCGCTGCCGCCCGGCATCGCGTCGAGCGGCAGACCGGGGTTGGATGCCAGCGCGCCCTCGGCGTCGGCGCCGGCCAGCTCGATGAACTTGGGCGTCTGCGCGCCGTCGCCGCCCATGAACTTCGCCGTCAACCCGAGTTGCTTCATCTGCTTGACCATGGGCGCGGCCTGCGGATCCATGCCGCCGAAGAACACCAGGTCGGGCGACTTGCCCTTGATCGAGGTGAGGATCGCCATGAAGTCGGTCGCGCGGTCGGACGTGTATTCGCGCGCCACCACTTCGCCCCCCGCCGCCTTGGCCGCCTTTTCCACTTCGTCGGCCAATCCCTGCCCATAGGCGGTGCGGTCGTCGATGATGGCGATTTTTTTTCGCGCCCAGCCTGGTCACCGCGAAGTGCCCCAGCACAGCGCCCTGCTGCGCGTCGTTGGTCATCACGCGATAGGCCGTCTTGTAGCCGGATGCCGTGTAGGCCACCGCAGTGGCCGAGGGTGAAATCTGCGGAATGCCGTTGTCGGAATAAATCTTGGAGGCCGGGATCGTGGCGCCCGAATTGAGATGACCGATGACGCCCACCACGCCTTCGTCCACCAGTTTTTGCGCCACCGTGGTGGCGGTTTTGGGGTCGGCCGCGTCGTCTTCGCTTTTCAGTTCGAGCACGACTTTCCTGCCGCCCAGCGTGAGCCCGGCGGCGTTGATTTCATCCAGCGCCAGTCGGGCACCGTTCTCATTGTCCTTGCCCAGGTGCGCCTGCGGACCGGTGAGCGGGGAGGCCTGGCCGATCAATACCACCTGATTGTCACCATTCTGCCGCGGCTTGTCGCCGCACCCCGCAACCAGCGCCGCTACGGCTACTGCCACCCAACGTAGAGTGTGACCCCTCATCCCGGTCTTCCCCGCAATCAAACTGAAACACGGAATTTATACCATAAAGCCCGCCGTGCCCGGCTTTCCCGGAAGCCGGAAAACACAAGGCCAACGCGAACGTCGGCCTTGTGTTTTTTCAAGACGCCGTGTCAGATCACTTCAGGCTCAGCACCCAGTCGATGATCTTGCTGGCATCTTCCGGCTTGACGTTCGGATTCGGCGGCATGGGAATCTGGCCCCACACGCCCTTGCCGCCGGTTTTCACCTTCTCGACCAGCCTGTCGTGCGCGGTCTTGTCGCCGGCATATTTCTTGGCCACCTCCTTGAAGGCGGGGCCGACGATTTTCTTGTCGACGCCGTGACAGGACATGCAGGCGTTCTTCTGGGCCAGCGTCTGGTCGGCAGACGCCGCGCCGGACAGCGCCAGCAGCGCAGCGGAAGCCGCGGCCATCATCAATTTCTTCATCGCAAATCTCCATGGGGGTCGGGTTGATCGAGCATTTCTAACCGCTTGCAATAGTAAGGGAAAATCCCGCACGCGCAATACAAGCGCCTGGTTTTTTGCTACCAATCCCCGTAGCATTTTGTTGTTCGCGCCTATTCGCGCTCGACCAGTTCACGGTAGGCATGCCAGCTGGCGTGCCCGAGCCAGGGGAAGATCACCGCCATGGCGATGAAATCGGTCGCCATGCCGACCGCGATCAAACCGGCTATCAGCGCTCCCCACAGCAGCATCACCGGAAAGTTGAGGCGGGTCGCCATGAAGCTGGTGACCAGCGCGGTGGCGAAATCGACTTTGCGGTGCAGCAGCATTGGCAGCGACACCACCGACAGGCTGAACACCATCAGCGCCAGCAGGCCGCCGAAGGCCAGGTAGGCCAGCACGAAATCGGTGTGCTGCCGTACCGCGCTCAGCGTCAGCAGATCGGGGAGGCCGCCGATGCCCGAGCCGCTGAGGAAAAGCCCGACCAGAATGGCCGAGATGCGCTCCCACACCGTCAGCACGAACACCAGCATCAGCGCGAACAGCCCCAGCGAGGCGGGATTGGCGCGCCACGACAGCAGGGGAACGAACAGGTTGGGCAGCTTGTGATGGTGCTCAAGGCGATGGCTCACGCAATAGAACACGGTCGCCAGCAGCGGCGCGACGAACAGGAAGCCGGAGGTCAGCGCCATCGCCAGGTGCGGCCGGTTCCCCGCTTGACGTTCGGATTCGGCGGCATGGGAATCTGGCCCCACACGCCCTTGCCGCCGGTTTTCACCTTCTCGACCAGCCTGTCGTGCGCGGTCTTGTCGCCGGCATATTTCTTGGCCACCTCCTTGAAGGCGGGGCCGACGATTTTCTTGTCGACGCCGTGACAGGACATGCAGGCGTTCTTCTGGGCCAGCGTCTGGTCGGCAGACGCCGCGCCGGACAGCGCCAGCAGCGCAGCGGAAGCCGCGGCCATCATCAATTTCTTCATCGCAAATCTCCATGGGGGTCGGGTTGATCGAGCATTTCTAACCGCTTGCAATAGTAAGGGAAAATCCCGCACGCGCAATACAAGCGCCTGGTTTTTTGCTACCAATCCCCGTAGCATTTTGTTGTTCGCGCCTATTCGCGCTCGACCAGTTCACGGTAGGCATGCCAGCTGGCGTGCCCGAGCCAGGGGAAGATCACCGCCATGGCGATGAAATCGGTCGCCATGCCGACCGCGATCAAACCGGCTATCAGCGCTCCCCACAGCAGCATCACCGGAAAGTTGAGGCGGGTCGCCATGAAGCTGGTGACCAGCGCGGTGGCGAAATCGACTTTGCGGTGCAGCAGCATTGGCAGCGA
Source organism: Thermoplasmatota archaeon (assembly GCA_023475455.1). The sequence goes on from JAMCVR010000111.1 coordinate 6,219, forward strand.
CACCACCGACAGGCTGAACACCATCAGCGCCAGCAGGCCGCCGAAGGCCAGGTAGGCCAGCACGAAATCGGTGTGCTGCCGTACCGCGCTCAGCGTCAGCAGATCGGGGAGGCCGCCGATGCCCGAGCCGCTGAGGAAAAGCCCGACCAGAATGGCCGAGATGCGCTCCCACACCGTCAGCACGAACACCAGCATCAGCGCGAACAGCCCCAGCGAGGCGGGATTGGCGCGCCACGACAGCAGGGGAACGAACAGGTTGGGCAGCTTGTGATGGTGCTCAAGGCGATGGCTCACGCAATAGAACACGGTCGCCAGCAGCGGCGCGACGAACAGGAAGCCGGAGGTCAGCGCCATCGCCAGGTGCGGCCGGTTCCCCGCGGCATGCACCAGGCCGTAGCCCAACAACGCGAACACGATGCCGTAGAACAGGCTCAGCGGCCAGGCCTTCATCATGTCCTGCGCGCCGCTGCGCAACCAGTGAAGCGGTTGATCGAATGTCACGCTGCGGATGCCCGGCAGGTTCATGCTCGCGGCCCGCGGGTGGAAAACCGGGTGTTCAGTGTGTGTGCTCATGATGGCTCCCGATGACAGACAGACTGCTTTTTTGATAGCAGGCGCCATCGCGGGTTCCTAATAGCAAATGCTGATAAGCCGATTCAATCGAGCAATCCGGACAGGTCGTCGATGGGCGGCTGGCACGCCGTGCCGCTGCAGATCCAGGCAGTCGGACGGTCCGAATCGGGCTTGGCCAGCGCGGCCGGCAGCTTGAGGCCGTTGGGCAAGGCCAGCACCAGGTCGCGCGCGCCCAGCTTCGGACCCAGCGCCGTCATCCATTCGTTCAGCGCGCCCGCCGGGCCCCGCAGCAGGATCACCCGCGGCGGCACCAGCGCCTCGTCCAGCACGGCCAAGAGCGTGGGATACGCGATCGGCTGCTGGACGAGGTGCGCGTGGAACAGGTGCAGGCAGCGCGCGCTGGCCGCCAGATGACGCGGCTCGCCCAAGAGATAGCCAAGCCGCTGCAGGGCAAAGGCGGCGACGCCGTTGCCGGATGGCGTGGCGTTGTCGTAACCGGGTTTGGGGCGGGTGATGAGCGCTTCGTGGTCGTGGCTGGTGAAGAAGAAGCCGCCTGCATCCGCATCCTCGAAATGCGCCAGCAAGACCTCGGCAAGTTCCCGCGCCCATGCCATGTCGCGCTCGCGGTAACCGGCCTGCAGGGTTTCCAGCAGCGCGTCGAGCAGGAAAGCGCAATCGTCGAGATAGGCGTTGAGGCGCGCCGCGCCGTGCTTGTGGCTGGCGAAGAGCCGCCCGTCGCGCCACAGATGGGCATGCAGGAAATCGGCCGCGGCCTGCGCCTCGGCGACCCAGTCGGGGCGGTTCATCACCCGCCCGGCGTGTGCCAGCCCGCCGATCATCAGCGCGTTCCAGCTGGTGAGCTGCTTGTCGTCGCGCCCGGGATGCACGCGGGTTTCGCGCGCGGCGAAGAGCTTGTGACCAGCGCTTTTCAGCCGTGCCGCTGCTTCGCTTTCAGGCAGCCCCAGTTCGGCGGCGACGTCGCTCAAGGGGCGTGCGAGGATGGGGTTCCAGCTCGCGTTCTCGAAGTTCGGCGGGAGATCGAAGCCATACACCGGCGCCGCCACCGCGTACTCGTCCTCGCTCAGCAGCGCGCGCACCTGGTCCGGCGTCCACACATAGAACCAGCCCTCGTGGCCTTCGCTGTCGGCGTCGAGCGCGGAATAGAAACCGCCGTGCGGCGCGCGCATCTCGCGCAGCAGCCAGTCGACGATGCCCTCGGCGGTGTCTTTGAAGAGCGCCTCGCCGCTCAGCGCCCAGGCATCGGCATACAGGTGCAGCAGCGGGCCGTTGTCGTAGAGCATCTTCTCGAAGTGCGGGATCGCCCACTGCGCATCGACCGAGTAGCGGCAGAAGCCGCCGCCGATCTGGTCCACCATCCCGCCCGACGCCATTTTTCTCAGCGAGAACAGCGCCATCTCGCGCGCCTGCGCGTTGCCGCGCTGGGCTTGCCGCAGCAGGAAGAACAGCTCGCCCGGGCGCGGGAACTTGGGCGCACGCGAAAACCCGCCCCATACCGGATCGAAGGCCTGCGCCAGATCGCGCACCGCTGCGGCCAGCGGCGCGTCGGTCAGCTCGGGCGGGCCGTCCGGCGCGGGCTGCTGGCGGGCGAGCAGGTCGCGCACCGCCATGTTCTGCGCCAGCACTTCGTTGCGCCGCTCGTGCCAGGCGCGGGCGACGTTCTCCATCAGGTCGATGAAGCCCGGCAGCTGGTAGCGCGGCGTCTTGGGAAAATAGGTGCCGGCGAAGAACGGCGTCTGGTCGGGCGTCAAAAACACCGTCAGCGGCCAGCCGCCGCCGCGCTGGGTCAACAGCTGATGCGCGGCCTGGTAGATCTGGTCGAGGTCGGGGCGCTCCTCGCGGTCGACTTTTATATTCACGAAAAGGCGGTTCATCACCGCCGCCACCTCTTCGTCCTCGAAGCAGTCGTGCGCCATCACGTGGCACCAGTGGCAGGCCGAATAGCCGATCGACAGCAGGATGGGCTTGTCCTCGCGGCGCGCCTTTTCCAGGGCTTCTTCGCCCCACGGGTACCAGTCGACCGGGTTGTCGGCGTGCTGCAGCAGATAGGGGCTGGGTTCGGTGGCAAGTCGATTGGGCATGGTGCAGGCCTAATAGTTGATTAAATCGGTCAACAATTGTACGCTTGCCGCAATCCGGAAAAAATGCAGGAGTGCCCCATGTCCCAGGAATTATTCGCCGCCGCCCAGTCGGGCGATGCAGCCCAGATCAAAGAACTGCTTGAGGCCGGCGCCGATCATGCGGCCGCCGACGAAGCCGGCGAAACCGCGCTGATGCACGCCGCCCACGGCGGCCACGTCGCGGCGGTGCTGGTGCTGATCGCCGCCGGTGCCGACGTCAACGCCCAGTCGCCGCAGGACTGGACCGCGCTCGCCAAGGCCGCCTACAACGGCGAGACCGAGCGCGGCTATGTCGAGGTCATCGAAGTGCTGCACCAGGCCGGCGCCACGCTCGACGCACGCATCTTCTTCGGCATCACGCCGCTGATGCTGGCAGCCGGCGGCGGCGACGCCCCGGTGGTGGAATGGCTGATCAACGCCGGCGCCGATGTGCTCGCCACCAACGAGGGCGGCCGCACCGCGCGCCTGATGGCGAACGACAAGTTCTATGTGGACGTGATCAACCTGCTGACCGAAGCCGAGCGCCAGTTGGGCGTGCAGGAAGACGGCTCGTGCTCCTCGACCAAAAGCGTGGTCAAGCCGCAGGTGGTCAACCTGATGAAGCCGACCACGCACTAAGAAAAGGCTGGGCCCCGGCTTTCGCCGGGGTGACGATTAAATCAGCGGTCGAGCCAGGCAATCAACTCCTGCCACTGCTCCACGTCGCGCTCGGCGATATGGTGCGGCAGGTCGAACAGGCTCTTGCCCTCGAAAGCGGCGTTGACGTAATGCTGGGTGTTGCGCAGATGCGCCAGCACCGGCAGGCCCTGCTGTCCCATGAACTGCTCCAGGGTGACGCCGGCGCGGGTACGCGGATCGACGCGCATGCCGACCACGCCGACGAAGGCATGACCCTTGCGCACCGCCTTTTCGGCATGCAGCGCGGCGAGGAAATCCTGGCTGGCACGGATGTCGAACAATGAGGGGGCGATCGGCACCACCACCTTGTGTGCGAGCTTCAGCGCACGCTCGAGATTCTTGCCGTGCAGCCCGGCGGGCGAGTCGATCACCAGCCAGTCGCCGCTGCCTTTTTGCCCTTCGCGCAGCAGGTCAATGCCCGGCAACGCCGCGTCACGCATCGCCAGCCAGTGGGTGGCGGATTTCTGCCGGTCGAGATCCAGCAGCGCCACGCGCTCGCCCAGCGTCGCCAGATAGCCGGCCAGGTTGATCGACAGCGTGGTCTTGCCGCTGCCGCCTTTGGGGTTGGCCACCAGAATCACGCGCATGATTGCTCCTTATCGAAAACGCTTGTCCACGTAAGATCGTCATTCCGGCGAATACCCAGAGGGCACAAGAGCCGGAATCCAGAATGATGAACTGGACCCTGGCTTTCGCCGGGGTGACACTTTTGTGTTTTTCGTGGACAAAAAAACTCCTACAGCGCCTCCACGCTGTACGTCACCGCCAGCGTGTGGGTCTCGCCCGGCGCCACGGTGACGACGTTGTCCATCGCGTTGGCCGATTCGACGCAGACCATTTCGCGCCAGCCGGCTCCGGACTTGCCTGTGCCCATGTCGCCCATCTTTTCGGCCTTTTCCGCCCACGGCGTCCAGACGATGGTGGACAGCGAGCCGGTTTTGGCGACGCGAATGCGGCGGCTGAGACCCGCGTCCTCGATCACGCAGTCGACCGGCGTGTTGACGTAGACGCGGTCGACCTCACCCTTGAAGGCAATTGCACCGCGCTGCTTCTTGCGCGCGAAGTTGTCGACCTTGTCGTGATAGGTCGCGCCGTCCAGCCCGGTGACTTTCACCGTGCCGATGTCGCTGATGTGGAAATAGGTATGCAGCGCCTCGCCGATCTTCACCGGCGCATCGCCCGTGTTGGTCGTGGCCAGCCGCATCTCCAGCCTGTCGCCCACCACCACCGTCAGCGTCAGCCGCGTGGGATGCGGCCACTGCGCGCGGGTCTGATCGTTTTCAACGAGTTGCAGGGTGATCTCGGTTTTGGCGTCGTTGCGCTTGCGGCTGCCGGTCACTGTCCACGGCACGGTGCGGGCGAAGCCGTGCGCGGGGAACGACGCTTCGCTGGCGTGCGGCCCGAACCACGGCCAGCACACCGGCACGCCGCCACGGATGGACTTGCCCGGCGCGAACCTGGCGGCGTCGGACACCCACACCACCGGTTCCCGCTGCGACTTGGGACGGAAGCTCACCACGTGCGCGCCCTGCAGACAGATCGTCGCGCGGCCGCCGTGGTTGTCGATGTCGGCGTACCTGAGACCGCCGGCGCCGGTGCGGAAGGCCAGCTGGCCGGGGATGGCGAAGCGCGCCAGCGGGTCGGCGTGTTCCTGCGCCGCGGTCGGATGCTCGACCTGGCTGACGTCGCGCACCGCGCCGAACGCGGCGGAGGTCGCCATCGCCGCATAGGCGCGCAGCGCGGCCGACACCTCCCTGTTTCGACTGACCGGCTTCCACGCCTGCGCGCCCTTCGCGTCCATCGCGGCGCGGCGGCGCGCGAGTTCGGCATCGTCGACCGCGAGGTGGATGCGGCGGTTGGGAATGTCGATTTCGATGCGATCGCCCTCCTCGACGAGACCAATGATGCCGCCTTCGGCCGCTTCCGGACTGGCGTGGCCGATCGACAGGCCCGAGGTGCCGCCGGAGAAGCGGCCGTCGGTCAGCAGCGCGCAGTGTTTGCCCAGCCCCTTGGATTTCAGGTAACTGGTCGGGTACAGCATTTCCTGCATGCCGGGACCGCCGCGCGGGCCTTCGTAGCGGATCACGACCACGTCGCCGGGCTGAATCCTGTCGCCGAGGATGGCGTCGACCGCGGCGTCCTGCGATTCGAACACACGCGCCGGGCCGCGGAACACGCGGATGGTCGAGGTCGGCACGCTGGTCGTGTAGCGCAACTGCTCGACCTCGAACATGCTCTCGTCAACGCCCGCCGTCTTGACGATGCAGCCGTCCTCGGCGAGGTTGCCGTACAGCACGGCGAGCCCGCCGTCCTTCGAGTAGGCGTGCGCGATGTCGCGGATGCAGCCGTTCACGCGGTCGTCGTCGAGCCTGGCGAAGCGGCGATCCTGCGAGAACGCGGTCTGCGTCGGCACGCCGCCGGGCGCGGCGCGGAAGTAGTCCCTCACGTCCTTGCTGGTGGTGCGGCGGATGTCGTAGACGTCGATCTGCTCGCCCAGGGTCTTCATCAGCACGGTCGGCACGTCGCGGTGGATCAGGCCGCCGCGCTCGAGTTCACCCAGTATCGCCATCACGCCGCCGGCGCGGTGCACGTCCTCCATGTGGTAGGTCTGGATCGACGGCGCGACCTTCGACAGGTGCGGCACGCGGCGGCTCATGCGGTCGATGTCGGCCATGGTGAAGTCGACGCCGGCTTCATGCGCCGCGGCCAGGAGATGCAGCACGGTGTTGGTCGAACCGCCCATGGCGATGTCGAGCGCGATGGCGTTCTCGAAGGCGTCGAAGCTGGCGATCGCGCGCGGCAGCACGCGGGTGTCGCCGTCGTCGTAATAGCGCCGCGCGTTCTTGACGATCAGGCGGCCGGCGGCGAGGAACAAATTCCTGCGGTCGGCGTGGGTCGCCAGCAGCGAGCCGTTGCCGGGCAGCGAGAGGCCCAGCGCCTCGGTCAGGCAGTTCATCGAGTTGGCGGTGAACATGCCCGAGCACGAGCCGCAGGTCGGGCAGGCCGAGCGCTCCAGCTGTTCGACCTTCTCGTCGCTGAACTTGGCGTCGGCCGCCGACACCATGGCGTCGACCAGATCGAGCTTGATGACCTGCCTGTCCCACACCACCTTGCCCGCTTCCATCGGCCCGCCGGAGACGAACACCGTCGGGATGTTCAGGCGCAGCGCGGCCATCAGCATCCCCGGCGTGATCTTGTCGCAGTTGGAAATGCACACC
>JAMCVR010000024.1 GCA_023475455.1 Thermoplasmatota archaeon
GGGGGGCGAACGATTACGCACGCAAGCGCGCGCGCATGCTGGCAAACGAAGGCTATGTGGCGCTGGTGGTCGACATGTACGGCAACGGCCAGGTGGCCGACAACCCGCAGGATGCCGGCGCGCTGGCGGGCAGCGTGAACAGGAACCCGCCGCTGGCCTATGCGCGCTTCGACGCCGCGCGCACGTTTCTCGACAGGCGGCCCAATGTGAAGAAGGGCGAAATCGCCGCACTGGGCTATTGCTTCGGCGGCGGCGTGGTGCTCAACATGGCGCGCGCCGGCATGCCGCTGAAAGCCGTGGTCAGCTACCACGGCGTGCTGGCGACCGACATGGCGGTGAAGCCGGGCGGCATCAGGGCGAAGCTGCGCGTCTTCCACGGCGAGGCCGACTCCATCGTGCCGCCCGAGCAGGTCGAGGCGTTCAAGACCGAAATGGACAATGCCAAGGCCGACTACATGTTCGTGGCCTACCCCGGCGTGAAACACACTTTCACCAACCGCGAGGCCGACAGCTACGCCGCGCAGTTCGGCCTGCCGCTCAAGTACGACAACGCGGCCGACAACGATTCGTGGACGCGGACGCTGGAGTTCCTCAAGGCGACGCTGAAATAATGGCCGACCCCTGCGACCACGACTGCCACACCCCGCCCGGCAGCGGCAGCCTCGGCATTCCGCGGGTCGGCACGTTCGACCCGGTGGCGTTCGAGCAGGCGGTGAACGCCATGCTCGCCGCCTGCGGGGTGGCGCCGGATTCTGCGCACACCGGGCGCACCGCGCAGCGGGTGCGCGAACTGTGGCAGAAACGCCTGCTCGGCGGCTATGCGATCGAACCCGCCGAGGCGCTGGGCGAGGGCTTCGCCGACGACCGCGACGACATGGTGGTGGTGCGCGGCATCGCGGTGCACGGCGTGTGTCCGCATCATCTGGTGCCGTTTCGCGGCGTGGCGCACGTCGCCTACATTCCCGGCGGCCGGCTGCACGGTTTCGGCCGCATCGCGCGCATGGTCGACGCCATCGGCCACCGCTTCACCTACCAGGAATGGATGACGCGCGACATCGCCGAAGCGCTGGTGACGCACGGCCATGCCCGGGGCGCGGCCTGCATCATCGAGGCCGAGCAGCTGTGCCTGCTGCTGGGCGAAGACCGGCGCGGCGACGAGCGCGTCGTCACGCAGGCGTTCACCGGATGCTTCCGCGACAGCGACCAGATGCGCAACGAGTTCCTGCGTGCCATGGCACAACGCGAATTGCGTTAATTTCGGTTTGGGCTTGGCGTTTGCCTCCTCTCCCGTGTGCGGGGAGGGGACCGGTGACACGCCACTTCTGCATACTGCCGGCATGAAATTCTTTTTTCTGTTGATCGTCCTGCGTAGGGTGGGCGGAGCCCGCGCGGGCAAAGCCGCCGACGACCGCGACGACATGGTGGTGGTGCGCGGCATCGCGGTGCACGGCGTGTGTCCGCATCATCTGGTGCCGTTTCGCGGCGTGGCGCACGTCGCCTACATTCCCGGCGGCCGGCTGCACGGTTTCGGCCGCATCGCGCGCATGGTCGACGCCATCGGCCACCGCTTCACCTACCAGGAATGGATGACGCGCGACATCGCCGAAGCGCTGGTGACGCACGGCCATGCCCGGGGCGCGGCCTGCATCATCGAGGCCGAGCAGCTGTGCCTGCTGCTGGGCGAAGACCGGCGCGGCGACGAGCGCGTCGTCACGCAGGCGTTCACCGGATGCTTCCGCGACAGCGACCAGATGCGCAACGAGTTCCTGCGTGCCATGGCACAACGCGAATTGCGTTAATTTCGGTTTGGGCTTGGCGTTTGCCTCCTCTCCCGTGTGCGGGGAGGGGACCGGTGACACGCCACTTCTGCATACTGCCGGCATGAAATTCTTTTTTCTGTTGATCGTCCTGCGTAGGGTGGGCGGAGCCCGCGCGGGCAAAGCCGGGCTGCGTTCAGTCGGCCTTGAGGAATCTGGCCGGGCACAGGTGTTTGGCGAAGCCGTGTAAACGGTGGGCTTCGCCCACCCTACGTGACTGCGGGCTATTTTTTGCCTTGACACATACCAACCGGTATGTATGATAAGGCCATGAACGTATCCGTCAAAACCCCCGACCTCACCCGCCAGACGCTGCTGGAAGCGGCGTTTGCCGAAATCCACCGCAACGGCTTCCAGGCCGCCTCGCTGGCGCAGATTCTCGCCGACACCGGACTCACCAAGGGGGCGCTCTACCACCATTTCCCGGACAAGCAGGCGCTCGGCCTGGCGGTGATCGAGGAGGTGATCCGGCCGCGGCTGGCGGCGATGATGTTCGAGCCGCTGGCGGACACCCAGGAGCCGCTGGCGGCGATGCAGGCGCTGCTCGCCACCAAGGCGGCCGAGGACGACCCGATGGTGGTGTCGCTGGGTTGCCCGCTCAACAACCTGATGCAGGAGATGAGCCCGGTCGACGAAAGCTTCCGCCTGCACTTGAACGATGTGTTCAAGGCGTGGGTCGGGGTGGTGGCGGCCGCGTTGAAGCGCGGCAAGACGGCGGGCGAGGTTCGCCGCGACGTCGATGCCGAGGCCACCGCCTTCTTCATCGTGTCGGCGCTCGAGGGCTGCGTCGGCATGAGCAAGAACACGCAATCCGTCGCGGCGTATCGCAGCTGCCTCGCGCAGCTCGGCCGTTTTCTGGACACGCTGAAACGCTGAGGGCGAACATGCAAGCCGTCGAACAGGCCATCACCGGCGCACGCTATTCAAGCCACATCGGCGGCAGCACGCCGGAAGCGGCGCTGGAGCAGTTCTATGCCGCGTTCAACGGACGCGACCTTGCGCTGATGGCGGATAACTGGGCGCAGACCGACGAGATCGCGCTCGACAACCCGCTCGGCGGCATCCGGCGCGGCTGGACGGAAATCCGCCCGCTGTACGAGCGCGTGTTTTCCGGGCCGGCGGCGGTGTATGTGGAGTTCTACGACTACTCCCTGCACCTTGGGCAGGAACTGTTCTACGCCGTGGGCCGCGAACGCGGATATTTTCGCCGTGGCAACACCGAACTGGCGCTGGCGATCCGCACCAGCCGCGTATTCAGGCAATTCGCCGGCCGCTGGAAGCAGGTGCATCACCACGGCTCGATCGAGGATCCCGATCTGCTGGCTCGCTACCAGTCGGCCGTGCTGGGCAAGCGGGTTCACTCACAAGGAGCTTGACGATGAAAGACGAAACGCGTCGTCCGCGCACGCTGATCCTGCCGCCCGCCCCCTACGCCGCGGCGCTCTTGGGCGGCTGGTGGCTGGACCGCAACCAGTTTGCCCTGCCGCTCGATCTGGGCGCGCTGACGGGTCCGCTGGGCTGGCTGACGCTCGGCATCGGGCTGGCGCTCTTCGTCTGGACGCTGTGGACGTTCGCGCGCCACCACACCACGGTCAACCCGTATGTCGGCGCGTCCGAACTGTGCACGAGCGGCCCCTTCCGCTTCAGCCGCAATCCGATCTACCTCGGCGACTGGTTCATCCTGGCCGGGGTGTCGCTGCTGCTGCATACGGCGTGGCCGCTCGCGTTCGCCCCCCTGATCTGGGTCATGCTCCGCTTCGGCGTGATCCGGCACGAAGAAGCGCATCTCGAAGCGAAGTTCGGCGACGTCTACCGGGACTACAAAACCTGGGTGCGGCGCTGGCTTTGAATGTTTGGACTCACTGGAAGGAGATTCTGCATGAATGTGAAAACGGCAATTGAATCCCGGCGCTCGGTCAAGTCCTTCGATCCCGCACACCGCATGAGCGAGGCCGAGGTGCATGAACTGTTGAGTCTGGCGATGCTTGCGCCCACTGCCTTCAATATCCAGAACTGGCGCTTTGTCGTGGTGGGCGATCCTGCGCTTCGACAGGAAATACGCAAAGTGGCCTGGGACCAGCCCCAGGTGACTGACGCTTCCTTGCTGCTGGTGCTGTGCGCCGATCTGAAGGCCTGGGAGAAAAATCCCGAGCGCTACTGGCGCAATGTGGACGCGCCGGTACGGGATTATCTGGTGCCGGCCATCCATCAGTATTATGCCGGGCGCGAACAGGTGCAGCGCGACGAGGCCATGCGCAGTTGCGGGCTGGCAGGCATGGCGCTGATGCTGGCGGCCAGGGAGATGGGCTACGACACCTGCCCGATGGACGGCTTCGACTTCGACGCCGTGGGCAAGCTCATCCAGCTGCCCGACGATCACGTCATCAGCTTCATGCTGGCCGTGGGACGCGGCATCCGGCCGCCGTTTCCGCGTGGCGGTCAGCTTGCGCCTGATGAGGTGGTGGTGCATGACCGGTTTCGCCAATTGGCATGAGCGTTTCGTGCATTCCGCATCCGGGCGAAATCGTTGCCCAGGGGCGCTTCGGCCGGGCAGGCGTCATCGCCACGGCGGACGCCGCCGGGTATTGCGATTGCAGCTACCGGGGGCGCGAGACCGCTGGTGTGGCTGTCGATCCCACCGTCCTGGTGTTCCCGGATTACCCGGGCAATGGGTTGTTCAACAGCCTGGGTAATGTGCTGGTGAATCCGCATATCGGGTTGCTGTTCATCGATTTTGCCGCGTAAACGCGGCTGCGCGTCAACGGCAGCGCGGCGGTGATCGATGCCGACGATGCGCTACGCGCATTGTGGCCTCGTGCGCAGCGTGCGGTGTGCGTGACCGTGGCGCGGGTTTACGGCAATTGCAGCCAGCGCATTCCGCGCATGGCACTGTCGGCCCCGCCGCTGGAATGGTGAAAACTGGCAGGCAAACGTAATGCGGTCGCGGTGCGGCAGCGCACGATGGAATCGCCGTTACAGTTGAAAGACAGCAAATCGAGGAGATCCACCATGCATGTCACCCTGCACGACAAATCGCTGGAGGTCCGGCTCACCGCCGCCGCGCAAAAGGCGCTGGCCAAGCGGACCACGCCGCTGGTTGCCGAGATGGAGTTGCTGTTCTCCTGCCTGCTGCGCAAGCGGGTGTACTTCGGTGAATCGGCGGAGCAGTCCACCCCGGTCAACGACCGCCTGGCGGTGCGCTTCAAGCCGATCATGACGCGCCGCTGCAGCGTGGCCGAAGGCGGCGCCACCCCGCCTTCGGAGCGTTTCCCGCTCGAGAATCCCCGCCCCTATGTACCCAACTGGTTGGCCATCGATTACCGCCGTGGCAAGTGGGTGGGCGATTTCGGCTACGCCAGCTAGTTCAATCTAAAGAGATCGCGGGCGTTGCGTGTGGTGGCCTGTGCCACTGCGTCCAGGTCCAGTCCGCGCAGTTCGGCCAGGGTCTGCGCGATCCGCGGCAGCTCGCCCGGCGCGTTGCGGCCGCGCCCGATCCACACCGGCGGAATGTCGGGGCTGTCGGTTTCCAGCACGATGGCGTCGAGTGGCAGGTCGACCGCCAGCCGGCGCAGGTTGTTGGCGCGCGGCCAGGTGAAGGCGCCGCCGAAACCCAGCTTGAATCCCAGCTTGATGAATTCGTCCGCCTGCTGCGCAAGCGGGTGTACTTCGGTGAATCGGCGGAGCAGTCCACCCCGGTCAACGACCGCCTGGCGGTGCGCTTCAAGCCGATCATGACGCGCCGCTGCAGCGTGGCCGAAGGCGGCGCCACCCCGCCTTCGGAGCGTTTCCCGCTCGAGAATCCCCGCCCCTATGTACCCAACTGGTTGGCCATCGATTACCGCCGTGGCAAGTGGGTGGGCGATTTCGGCTACGCCAGCTAGTTCAATCTAAAGAGATCGCGGGCGTTGCGTGTGGTGGCCTGTGCCACTGCGTCCAGGTCCAGTCCGCGCAGTTCGGCCAGGGTCTGCGCGATCCGCGGCAGCTCGCCCGGCGCGTTGCGGCCGCGCCCGATCCACACCGGCGGAATGTCGGGGCTGTCGGTTTCCAGCACGATGGCGTCGAGTGGCAGGTCGACCGCCAGCCGGCGCAGGTTGTTGGCGCGCGGCCAGGTGAAGGCGCCGCCGAAACCCAGCTTGAATCCCAGCTTGATGAATTCGTCCGCCTGCTGCGGGCTGCCGTTGAAGGCGTGGGCGATGCCGCCGCGCACGCGGATCCTGCGCAGGTGTTTCAGCAGCTGATCGTTGGCGCGGCGGCAGTGCAGCAGCACGGGCAGGTCGTGTTCCTGCGCGATCTTCAGTTGTTCGACGTAGAAGAATTCCTGGGTCGCATAGTCGAGGTCGGCGAACAGGTCGAGCCCGATTTCGCCGACCGCCACCGGGCGCTGCGCCTCGATTTGCGCGCGCAGTTCGGCCAGGTGTTCGGGGCGGTGCACGTCGATGGTCATCGGGTGCAGCCCCCACGCCGGCAGGCAGCCGGGATAGCGTTCGCAGGTCGCAGCCACCGCGGCGAAGTTGTCGCGGCTGACGGCGGGAATGACCAGGGTGGCGACGCCGCTCGCGATCGCGGCGGCGTAGACCGCATCGCGGTCGGCATCGAATTCGGCGGCGTCGAGATGGCAGTGGGTGTCAATGAAAAACGGCACCGCGTGCGGTGCCGTTTCGGGGTGTTTGATCACGTGCTCCCTCTCCCCAACCCTCTCCCGCAAGCGGGAGAGGGGGCGAACGTAATGCCCAAACCGATTAATCGTTGCTGGCAAAGCCCAGCAGCTGCAGCAGACTGGTGAACAGGTTGAAGATCGACACGAACAGCGTGACCGTCGCCATGATGTAGTTGGTCTCGCCGCCGTGGATGATGTTGCTGGTCTCATACAGGATGAGGCCGGACATCAGGAGCACGAACATGGCGGAGACCGCCAGCGACAGGCCGGGCATCTCGAAGAAGAGGGCGCCGAGGCCGGCGAGGAAGGCGACCAGGATGCCGACCATGAGGAAGCCGCCCATGAAGCTGAAGTCCTTGCGTGTGGTCATCACGTAGGCCGACAGGCCGAGGAAGATCGCGGCGGTGCCGCCCATCGCCATCATCACCACCTGCGAGCCGTTGGGCAGGGCGAGGTAGGCGTTGAGGATCGGGCCGAGGGTGTAGCCCATGAAGCCGGTGAGGGCGAACACGAAGGCGATGCCGAGGCCGCTGTCGCGAAACTTCGTCGTCAGGAACAGCAGGCCGAAGTAGCCGACCAGGGTGAGGATGAGGCCGGGGTGCGGCAGGTTCATGGCCATCGACAGGCCGGCGGTGAGCGCGGAAAACGCCAGCGTCATCGACAGCAGCAGGTAGGTGTTCTTGACGACCTTGTTGGTCGACAGCGCCGCGGACTGGCTGCGGCCCAGGGAAGTGACTTGCGGGTTCATCTGACCTCCTCGTATGGATTCAAAACAATGTACCTGCACAGAGCCGATTCGCACGGCACAGGTTCCCGAATGGTTTCAGGATTGCAGGTGAGGATACCTTGATGCGGGCCGGCTTGCCACCCGCAACCATTCTGTCATTGTGGTTTTCGGCTGGGCGGGCGGCCCTTACTCGCCCGGTTTGGTGCCGCGCATCATCAGGTTCATCAGTTCGCCCGGCATCGGAAAGACGATGGTGTTGGTCCTGTCGCCCTCTCCCCAACCCTCTCCCGCAAGCGGGAGAGGGGGCGAACGTAATGCCCAAACCGATTAATCGTTGCTGGCAAAGCCCAGCAGCTGCAGCAGACTGGTGAACAGGTTGAAGATCGACACGAACAGCGTGACCGTCGCCATGATGTAGTTGGTCTCGCCGCCGTGGATGATGTTGCTGGTCTCATACAGGATGAGGCCGGACATCAGGAGCACGAACATGGCGGAGACCGCCAGCGACAGGCCGGGCATCTCGAAGAAGAGGGCGCCGAGGCCGGCGAGGAAGGCGACCAGGATGCCGACCATGAGGAAGCCGCCCATGAAGCTGAAGTCCTTGCGTGTGGTCATCACGTAGGCCGACAGGCCGAGGAAGATCGCGGCGGTGCCGCCCATCGCCATCATCACCACCTGCGAGCCGTTGGGCAGGGCGAGGTAGGCGTTGAGGATCGGGCCGAGGGTGTAGCCCATGAAGCCGGTGAGGGCGAACACGAAGGCGATGCCGAGGCCGCTGTCGCGAAACTTCGTCGTCAGGAACAGCAGGCCGAAGTAGCCGACCAGGGTGAGGATGAGGCCGGGGTGCGGCAGGTTCATGGCCATCGACAGGCCGGCGGTGAGCGCGGAAAACGCCAGCGTCATCGACAGCAGCAGGTAGGTGTTCTTGACGACCTTGTTGGTCGACAGCGCCGCGGACTGGCTGCGGCCCAGGGAAGTGACTTGCGGGTTCATCTGACCTCCTCGTATGGATTCAAAACAATGTACCTGCACAGAGCCGATTCGCACGGCACAGGTTCCCGAATGGTTTCAGGATTGCAGGTGAGGATACCTTGATGCGGGCCGGCTTGCCACCCGCAACCATTCTGTCATTGTGGTTTTCGGCTGGGCGGGCGGCCCTTACTCGCCCGGTTTGGTGCCGCGCATCATCAGGTTCATCAGTTCGCCCGGCATCGGAAAGACGATGGTGTTGGTCCTGTCGCCGGCGATGTTGGACAGCGTCTGCAGATAGCGCAACTGCATGGCCTGCGGTTTGGCGGCGAGGATCTCGGCTGCGGCCAGCAGCTTTTCCGAGGCCTGCAGTTCGCCTTCCGCATGGATCACCTTGGCGCGCCGTTCGCGTTCGGCCTCGGCCTGCTTGGCGATGGCCCGCACCATCGATTCGTCGATGTCGACGTGCTTGATCTCGACGTTGGACACCTTGATGCCCCAGGCGTCGGTCTGCGCGTCGAGCAACTGCTGGATGTCCTGGTTCAGGCGTTCGCGCTCGGCCAGCATGTCGTCGAGTTCGTGCTTGCCCAGCACCGCGCGCAGCGTGGTCTGCGCCAGCTGGCTGGTGGCGACCAGGTAATCCTCCACCTGCAGGATGGACTTGGCCGGGTCGATGACGCGGAAATACACCACCGCGTTGACCTTGACCGAGACGTTGTCGCGCGAGATCACGTCCTGGCTCGGCACGTCGAACACCACGGTGCGCAGGTCCACCTGCACCATCGATTCGTTGATGTCGACGTGCTTGATCTCGACGTTGGACACCTTGATGCCCCAGGCGTCGGTCTGCGCGTCGAGCAACTGCTGGATGTCCTGGTTCAGGCGTTCGCGCTCGGCCAGCATGTCGTCGAGTTCGTGCTTGCCCAGCACCGCGCGCAGCGTGGTCTGCGCCAGCTGGCTGGTGGCGACCAGGTAATCCTCCACCTGCAGGATGGACTTGGCCGGGTCGATGACGCGGAAATACACCACCGCGTTGACCTTGACCGAGACGTTGTCGCGCGAGATCACGTCCTGGCTCGGCACGTCGAACACCACGGTGCGCAGGTCCACCCGCACCATCTGCTGGATGCCGGGAATGATGATCACCAGCCCCGGCCCTTTCACCTTCCAGAAGCGCCCGAGCATGAACACCACGCCGCGCTCGTATTCGCGCAGGATGCGCAGGCTGGAGGCCAGCAGCGCGACGATCAACAGCACGATGGTCAAACCGCCGAATTCAAACATGGTCATTCTCCTTTTCCGGTTCCACATCGAGTATCAGGTCATGCCGCGCGCGCACCCGCACCCGGCTGCCGCGCCTGAGCGGCACCTTGCTGCGCACCCGCCACCGCTCGCCGTGGATGCGGGCCCAGCCTTCGTGTTCCACGTCTTCCAGGGCTTCCCCCGTGGCGCCGATCATCTCTTCGGCGCCGGTCACCACCGGGCGGGCGCGCGCCTTGATCGCCATGCCGGCGACGAAGAAGCTGAACAGCGCGCTCGCTACCGCCACCGGGACGATCAGCGCCCACGGGATGCCGTAGCCGGGAAGCTCGGTGTCGATCAGCATCACCGAACCGATGACGAAGGCGACGATGCCCCCCAGTCCCAGCGCGCCGAAGCTGGGTATGAAGGCCTCGGCGATCATCAGGACGATGCCGAGGATCATCAGCGCCAGCCCGGCATAGCTGATCGGCATCACCTGCAGCGCGAACAGCCCGAGCAGCAGGCTGATGCCGCCGACCACGCCGGGGAACAGCATGCCGGGATTGGAGAATTCGTAGATCAGGCCGTAGATGCCCAGCAGCATCAGGATGTAGGCGATGCCGGGGTCGCCGATCACCGCCAGCAGGCGGCTGCGCCAGTCGGGTTGGACGGGCTCGACGGTGGCATTGGCGGTGTCGAGGGTGAGCGTCTGGCCGTTCATTTTGATGACGCGGCCGTTGAGCTGCTTCAGCAGGTCGTCGAGGTCGGCCGCCACCAGGTCGATCACCTTCAGTTCCAGCGCCTCCGACGCCGGCAGGCTCACCGCTTCGCGCACCGCCCGCTCGGCCCACTCGGCATTGCGCCCGCGCAGTTCGGCCAGCCCGCGGATGTAGGCCGCCGCGTCGTGCACCGCCTTGCGCATCTTGGGGTCGCCCGATGGCGTTTCTGCGGGCTTGGAGGCATCGGGTTTGTCCGGCGCGGCCGGCCGGTCTCCGCCAGCGGGCGCGAGTTCGACCGGCGTCGCCGCGCCCAGATTGGTGGCCGGCGCCATCGCCGCGATGTGGCTGGCATACAGAATGTAGGTGCCGGCGCTGGCGGCGCGCGCGCCCTGGGGCGAGACGTAGGTGGCGACCGGAACCGGGGAGGCCAGAATGGCCTTGATGATGTCGCGCATCGAGGTGTCGAGCCCGCCCGGCGTGTCCATTTCGATCACCACCAGATGCGCCTTGTCTTCGATCGCCCTGGCGAGGCCGCGCAGCAGGTAATCGGCGCTGGCCGGGCTGATCGCTCCCTGCACCGTCAGCACCCGCACCATCGCCGCGCTGGCGGGGACGGCCAGCCCGAGGATCAGGCAGGCGGGCAGGACACGGCGCGACAGGAAGCGAAGCAGGCTGGCCATGGCTTCACTTTAGACGGAAAAATCGGATGCGCCCCGGTTGGGGGACCGAAAGTCAAGCCCGGATAACCACGAAGGGCACGAAAAAACGCAAATAAACCCGTGTGGAGGGTATTTGAAGTGGCGCGACCACAATCGCATTGCGATCGCGGCATGAAGGGTTTGATCGCTTTTGGCATGAATGTTCCGGACCGAAGCTCAGGCCGGGCCCGACGGCGCGTCGTTGTCCTGCGCCGGCGTCGGGGCGAGCGATCCGACCCTCAGGTGCAGCGCCGCCTTGGCCAGCAAGTGGGCGGAGACCGGCGCGGTGATGAAGAGGAACAGCGTGACCAGCACCTCGTGCAGGCTGACGCCTTGCTCGCGCACGCTGAACACCACGGCGGAGGCGATCAGCAGGCAGCCGACGCCCAGCGTGGTGGCCTTGGTGGGGCCGTGCAGGCGGGTGTAGAAATCGCGCAGGCGGGCCAGCCCGAGCGAGCCGATGAAAGTGAAGATCGCGCCGGTGAGAATCAGCAGGGAAAGCAGGATGTCGATCATGGTGTCTAATTTAAAAAGCGGTTAACCACAGAGACACAGAGTTCAAAAGCAAGGGAAAAGTCCTGTACGCATCATTCACCGGTTGGGGAACGGCAAGTCTTCCTACAGCCCATTGTTTTCTCTGTGCCTCTGTGGTGAGGGGTTTTGGTTGAAACCTATTCGATGATGTCGCCGCGCAGCAGGTACTTGCACAGCGCCACGGTGCCGACGAAGCCCATCATCGCGATCAGAAGCGCGGCCTCGAAATAGATGGCGCTGCCGAGATGGATGCCGAGCAGCACCAGCAGCGCGATGGTGTTCACGTACAGGGTATCGAGCGCGAGGATGCGGTCGGGCGCGTCGGGGCCTCTGAGCAGGCGCCAGAAGCTCAGCAGGAAGGCCATGCTCACCAGCGCATAGGCGATCGGGATGACGGTGCTCAGCATGCTTTACTCCCTTCCTCAAAAATTTTCATGAGCGGCGCCTCGTAACGCCGCTTGATTTCGGCGACCAGCGCATCGGCGTCATCGGTGTCCAGCGTGTGCACGATCAGCGTGCGCTTGTCCGCGCTCAAACGCGCCGACACCGTGCCCGGCGTCAGCGAGATGGTGTTGGCCAGCAGGCTGATGGCGAGATCGGTCTCGAGTGCCAGCGGCACTGCGACGAAAGCCGGGCGCAGCCGCGCCGGCCCGAGCAGGATCAGCCAAGCGACCTGGAAACTGCCGCGCACGATGTCGAGTATGAACACGACCAGATAACGCAGCAGCGCGAGCGGATGACTGATGCGGATCGGTTCGGGCCAGAAAGGCGAGGTGACGAATGGAACCAGCCAGCCGAGCAGCGCGCCCAGCACGACGTGGCCTGCGGTGAACTGGTTGACCAGCAGCAGCCACAGGATGGCCAGGGTGAGGGTCAGCAGGGGGTGGGGGAGCAGGCGTCTCATGGCGCAGCACCCGCAAGGGGCACGCCGCCAGACGCTCGCCCTTCGGGCGGTCTTGGCGCAGCACCCAGCACCGCTTCGATGTATTGCTTTACTCCCTTCCTCAAAAATTTTCATGAGCGGCGCCTCGTAACGCCGCTTGATTTCGGCGACCAGCGCATCGGCGTCATCGGTGTCCAGCGTGTGCACGATCAGCGTGCGCTTGTCCGCGCTC